>CAJUMZ010000002.1 GCA_910587665.1 uncultured Muribaculum sp. | reverse complement strand
GAGTAGGTAACCGCCCCCTTCGAGGCTGCAAGCAACCCTTGCAGCCTCTTTTTTTACCCATGCCCTTAAAGTCCTTAATGACCCTAAGGTCCATAAAGTCTTAATGATTATTCAGAAAGAAGCTGCATGGCGCGTCGGCGGTCGATTCCGAGTTTGATGGCTTTTGTAAGATCGGCGCGGGCATCATCATTCATGTAGCGCATCTTATTAAGATAAGCACGATATAAATATAGCTCGCCGTCATCGGGATTAAGTTCAAGCCCTGATGTGATGTCGGCTGAAGCTTCGTTAAGACGTTGGAGCATCAGATAGCACACCGCCCTTGCCCCGTACATTTCTGTAGAGGGCGTTTTTTCTAATATTGCGGTGTAATAAGGCAGTGCATTTTCCCATTGCTCTGTAGCCGAATAGTAAGAGGCATAGGCAATCTGTGTTTCCTGTGTTTCAGGTGACAGTTTTTCAAGTTTCCTGCAATCTTCCAGTGATGTGTCAAATTTGTCCTGTCGCAGCGACATTATAGCGTGCATATACAGCGGCTCGACAAGCGTAGAGTCAAGCTCGATTATACGGGAGTAGTCGGCATATGCCTCCTTGTCACGCCCCATGGCGGTAAACACCTGGGCCCTGTTGGATAGTACGGTCACTGACACCGGCGCCCGGCGGTGGGCTTCATCAAGTGTGGCGATTGCAAGGCTGTCCTTGCCAAGATTATAGCGCACTATACCCAGGTTGGAGAGCAGGAGTATGTTTGAAGGGTTAAGGGGCTGTGATTCGATGGCTTCGGTAAGCAGGGATTCTGCTTCATCCCATTTTCCTTGGCTTATAGCTTTGTCGGCGTCACCTACGAGGTCGAAATAAGATTGCGCCATAACTGTCGGTGACGCGCATAGAAACGGGGCTGCTGCCATCGCTATCTTGAAATGTGATTGCATATGCTAAGATTATTATGCTGCAAATATAACGGTATTTCTGTTAGGTTTTCCTGCTGTTAGATAGTGTTTAGAGTATTTTATGATTTATAACAAAAAGAATTGTTACCTTTGCATTGTTATGAAGCATTACATTATCGCACTTCTCTTAGCCCTGGTGGTCACTTCATGCGGAGATGACGAACCCGATAAGCCCGATGTCCCTGATGCCCCGGAGGAAGTAAAAAGGACTGTTTTGGTGTACATGGCTGCTAACAACAGTCTTGGATATGTATATGATGACAGGGATATTGCCGAGATGGAGGAAGCTGTAGCCGAGGGTGCGCTCAATGGCGGCAGGTTGCTTATCTATCATGCCGATCTTGATGGTACTTGTATTCTCTCTGAGGTCACTGAAGAGGGAACAGTGCAGATAAAGGAATACACCGACGGACTGTCATCGGTCTCCATTGCCGCTATGAGGAATGTCTTTGCCGATATGCGTGAAGTCGCCCCTGCCGATGACTACGGTCTTGTCCTCTGGAGCCATGCAAGCGGCTGGATAGATTACGGTAAAAGCCCGGAACAGAAAGTAAGCAAGTCATGGGGTATCGACGGAAGTTACCAAATGTCGATACCTGATCTCGGCAAGGCATTGGAAGGAGAACGTTTCTCTTTCATTTATTTTGATTGCTGCTTTATGGGAAATATAGAGTCTCTTTATGAGATACGCGACGCTGCTTCTTTTGTAGTGGCTTCTCCGGCAGAGACGCCTCTTGACGGTATGCCGTATGATCTTAATATAAAATGCTTCTTTGAAGAGACTCCCGATCTGATTGTTGCCGCAAAAAACACGTTTGATTGCTACAATGCCATGTCTGGCCGATCACGTAGCTGCACAATGGCGGTCTATGATATGTCGCATATCGAGGAGGTGGCCTGGGCGGTTCATTGCATATTGCATGATAATAATGTGCCGCTTCCCGGCTATGTGCAGCAGCAATACGGTACATCAAGCTTCCGGAACTGTTTTTTTGACCTTACCTACTATATGGAGTCGCTGACCGGCGGGGACAACCGCATGGATGATTACAGGTCGGTGATGTCAAAGTTTGTGATCTATGAGGCGCACACGCCAAACATGTCCCTATCGTTGCCCGCAATTGCATTGAACAATTGCCACGGGGTGTCGTGTTACATATTAGAGAAGAGCGGCGATGCCGTAACTATTCCCGGTCGTTATGATGACCTGCAGTGGTGGCAGGATGTCATAGCTCCGGTTTTCGGCTTTTAATGCGTAGTATATTAAATTCAAGTAAATTCCTATGACAGGAGGACAATTTGACCAGATTATTCAAAGCGCGGCAACGCAGTTTCCGGCGGCTGATGCGGCGCCGGCTGATACGGTGGCAAAAGCGTCGGGCGGCATGAAGGCGTTGGAAAATATGTCGTTTGACGAGTTTATAGACCGTGCGGTAAGCGGGTTGATAGATTTTGCCATACATCTCGCAATCGCGATACTCGTATTCTATGTAGGCAAATTCATTATAAAAAGGATCTACAAGATTGTCGAGTCTATATTCATAAGGCGTCAGCTTGACCGATCTTTGTCGACATTTATCCTGAGCCTGATCAACATATTGCTTTACTTCATCCTTGTGGTGACTGTAATCGGTATTCTCGGGATAGAGACAAGTTCATTTCTCGCGATATTCGCATCGGCAGGTGTCGCTATCGGTCTTGCGTTGAGCGGCACGCTGCAAAACTTTGCCGGGGGAGTGCTTATATTGCTCTTGAAGCCATATAAGATCGGCGACTATATTGAGGCGCAAGGATTTGCCGGGACTGTAAAGGAGATACAGATATTCAGCACAATAATCAATACCCCTGACAACAAGCAGATAATCATACCTAACGGTCCTCTGTCGACCAGCTCTATAAATAATTACTCGAAAGAGGATTACCGGCGCGTAGACTGGACAGTGTCAATCGCGTATGGTGACGACGTGGCGATGGCTAAGGAAGCCATTCTTGACATGCTCCGTGATGATCCTCGTGTAGTAAAGAAATATGTTGAAGATGACCGCATTGAGCGTCGGATGCCGGTAGAACACAGCGTTACCGCCGAGGCTACTGAGATGGGTGAGCCGTCGTTGCAGACTCAGTCGGAGCTTCCTTGGTGGCGTCGTGCGTTTATAAGCAAGAAAAGGGCGGTGACTATTTCACAGAAAATTGAAGAACGCCACGCCATGGCAAAAGCTATGCTCGCAAAGGCTGACCGCTCGCCGTTTGTCGCACTGAATACTCTCAATTCAAGCAGTATCGACCTTGTGGTAAGGGCATGGACTCCGGCATCCACCTATTGGGAATTGTATTTTGAGATGAATGAACGGTTTTACAAAGAATTACCTGAGAAAGGGCTGCATTTCCCGTTCCCTCAGATGGATGTACATATTCAAAAGTAGCTCTCCGAAAGTTTAATTTAATATAAAAGCATTAACCGTATAGCCATTTTTTCAAAAGAAATGGCTATATTTGCAATATGCCGTGAAGCCTGCTTTCGCGACTCTCTCCAATACGCGATGAACAGCGGGCGCAGACAGCCTTGTCTCTCTCTTCAGCTCATGTGACACATGGGCATTTTTGCTATGCAAAAAATAAATAACAACATAAATGATAAGTAAATGGAATTACTTACCCCTTACTACAGAACAACAAAAATTAGAGACGGAATTGGCGTCGAAATACGCCAAGTGCCATCCTATTAGCGAGCTATTGGTGCAGCGAGGCATATCTTCGGTCGACGAGGCGGAGCGTTTTTTCCATCCGTCGCTCAAGGATTTGCACGACCCGTTCCTTATGCCCGATATGGACAAGGCTGTAAACAGGCTTAATAAAGCCATGGGGTCAAAGGAGAAGATTATGGTATTTGGCGATTATGACGTCGACGGGACTACATCTGTCGCGCTTGTCTACAAGTATCTGCAAAATTTTTACTCCAATATAGAATATTACATTCCCACCCGCTATGACGAGGGCTATGGCATATCGATGAAGACAATCGACGAAGCCTATGAGGGGGGAGTGAAACTGATCATAATACTTGATTGCGGCATAAAGGCAATCGAGGAAATCAAGTATGCCGCCACTCTGGGCATTGATTTTATCATCTGCGATCATCATGTGCCCGATGAAGAGTTGCCGCCGGCTGTCGCGATATTGAATCCGAAGCTTGAGGGCAGCACCTATCCGTGTCCTCACTTGTCGGGATGTGGCGTAGGCTTTAAGTTTATGCAGGCTTTTGCCAAGAGCAACGGTATAGCAGGCAATGACCTTGAAAATATGCTTGACCTCGTTGCCGTAAGCATTGCCGCCGATATTGTGCCTATGGTCGGTGAAAACCGCATCCTCGCCTATTGGGGATTGAAACGTATCAATTCCAATCCCAACGTGGGACTGCGCGCAATCATAAAGATATGCCAGTTGAGCAACCGTGAGATAACGATAAGCGACGTCATCTTTAAAATTGGTCCGCGCATCAACGCTTCGGGGCGTATGCAGAGCGGCAGGGAGGCTGTGGAACTTCTTGTTTCGCGTGACTTTGCCGATGCCTATCAGAAGGCGAAGAATATCGACCAGTATAACAAGGACCGCAAGGAGCTTGACAAGCGTATAACCGAAGAGGCAAACACAATCCTTGAAAGTCACGATAATCTGCTTACCGACAAGAAATCAATCGTCATCTACAATAAGGACTGGCATAAAGGCATTATCGGTATAGTAGCCTCGCGCCTTACCGAGCTTTATTACAAGCCTTCGGTAGTGCTTACATTGTCCAACGGGCTTGCCACCGGCTCGTCGCGCTCGGTGCAAGGATTTGACGTGTACAGCGCCATAGATGCCTCTCGCGACCTCCTTGAGAACTTCGGCGGTCACACATATGCCGTCGGGCTTTCGATGAAAGAAGAGAATATCCCGGAGTTTACGCGTCGCTTTGAGGAATACGTCGCCAACAACATACTCCCCTCTCAGCTTACACCCCAGCTTGATATCGACGCATACATTGCTTTTTCAGAGATAACGCCCGAATTCCTGAATCTGCTCCGCAAGTTTAATCCGTTTGGACCGGGCAATCAGAAGCCTATGTTCTGCACTCGCGGAGTGCTTGATTTCGGTACGAGCAAACTCGTCGGGAAGCATCTGGAGCATGTCAAGCTTGAGCTTGTCGACAATACATCCGGAAAGGTGTTTAACGGCATCGCGTTCAATATGAGCGAATATTTCGAGCATATCCATGCACGCAAGCCGTTCGACATATGCTATACGATTGAGGAAAACAAGCATCAGAGCGCGGCCAACAGCATACAGCTTCAAGTGAAGGGTATCCGCGTGGCAAACGGTTGATCTTTTCCCGCGTTATGCCGCTATCTCCCCCCGACATATTGTCACGCTATTGGGGCTACGATGATTTCCGCCCCTTGCAGCTCGACATCATAGAGTCGGTGCTTGCAGGTCATGACACGCTTGGGCTTCTACCGACCGGGGGAGGAAAGTCAATCACGTTTCAGGTGCCGGCGATGCTTCTCCCCGGGTTGACTGTCGTGGTCACCCCTTTGATCTCGCTGATGAAAGATCAGGTCGACAATCTGCGCGACCGTGGTATCAAGGCTTCATATCTTCATGCCGGGCTTACACGCGGGGAGCAGAATCTTGTATTTGACCGCTGTCGGCTCGGCAAGTTGAAGCTGCTATACGTGTCGCCTGAAAAATTGCGCTCCGAGTTGTTCGTAGCCGTATTGCGTGAGATAGAAGTCAGCCTTATAGTGGTCGATGAGGCCCATTGTATATCACAGTGGGGCTATGATTTTCGCCCGTCTTACCTGAAGATAGGCGAATTGAGGGAATATTTCCCGGATGCGCCGGTGCTCGCGCTTACCGCTTCCGCCACGCCTGAGGTGGTCGATGATATAATGGCGCGACTCGGATTTGACGAAAAGCGTGTATTTGCCAAAAGTTTTTCGCGTGACAATCTATCTTATATTGTGCGCAACGACATATATAAGGATCGCCAGCTTGTCAACATTCTTGCTTCAACCGGAGGGAGTGCGATTGTGTATGTAAGGTCGCGCAAGCGTACGCGTGAGATTGCCGCTATGCTCAACGATGCCGGTATCTCTGCTGGATTTTATCATGCAGGTCTTGACATCGAGGATAAAAACGAGCGTCAGCGGGCATGGAAGAATGATGAAGTCAGGGTTATTGTAGCTACCAACGCATTCGGCATGGGCATTGACAAGCCCGATGTACGGCTCGTGGTTCACTATGACCTTCCGTCATCGCTTGAGGAGTACTATCAGGAGGCGGGTCGCGCAGGTCGTGACGGTAAGGAATCGTTTGCCGTGCTTCTTGTGGCAAGGACAGACAAGGCGAGGCTTTCACGCATGATTTCTGAGGCATTTCCCGACAAGGAGTTTATACGCCGTGTATATGAGCTTGCGGGCAACTTTGTGGAAGTAGCCGTAGGTAGCGGATATAATATGGTGTTTGAATTCAATTTTGCTCTGTTTGTAAAGACCTACGGGCTTCCGCCCATACCCACTCGCAACGCTATGCAGCTGCTTACCCAGGCGGGATATTTTGAGTTTATCGAAGAGGTCTCTATGCAGTCGCGTGTAATGATTGTGGCAAAAAAAGAGGAATTTTATTCGATAAGTCTGTTGCCCGAGGAAGAGTCGGTGTTTAACGTGCTGCTGCGCAGCTACACGGGATTATTTGCCGATTTTGTATATGTCAACGAGTCGGTTATCTCCCGTCGTGCCGAGGTCTCGGAGCAGCTTGTGTATGAGACGTTGTTGAAGTTGTCGCGCATGCACATATTGCAGTATATACCGCGCAAGAGTACGCCCTATCTTTACTATACCACATCACGCGAGCTTCCACGATACATAGCGTTGCCGCTTGCTGTCTACGAGCATCAGCGCGAGCGTCTTGTCAGGCGAGTGGAGGCGATGAAGCGGTTTGCGTTTGCCGATGATGATTGTCGCGTCAACATAATGCTTCGCTACTTTGGGGAAAAGCCTGCTGCTGACTGCGGGAAGTGTGATGTATGCCGCAGTCGCCGACCCCGTGTTCATGCGCCCGACGGGCTTACAGGTTCATTGCTCTATATGGTGGAGAGACAGCCTCGTTCATTGGGCTATCTTATAAATGAATCGTCATGTAAAAAGGAAGTTGTCATAGCGGAAGTGCGCCGTCTTGTTGCAAGGGGGGTGCTTAAAATAGGCGACGGCGACATGATATCTAAGAAATAATATTGATATGGATAAGAAAATTATTGCCATAGCCCCTATGCAGGGGTATACCGATGCTCCATTCCGTCATTTTCATTCGCTGATCTACGGGGGAGAGGATTCTCTTTACTGCTCCCCGTTTATAAGGGTCGAGCATGGCGACATACGCCGTCGTGACTTGCGTGACATCACGTCAGATTTTAATGACGGGATGAATCTATTACCTCAGATAATCTTTCGCGATGTTGACGAGTTTACTCTTCTTGTCGATGCCGTAGTGGCGGCAGGTTATGATCGGATTGACCTTAATCTTGGATGTCCGTTTCCTCCGCAGGTAAAGAAAGGAAGGGGTGCCGGTCTGCTTGTAAATCTTTCGGAGATGGAGAAGATTGCTGATGTGGTAAATTCCCGTCGCGATGTTAAGTTTTCTGTAAAGATGAGGCTTGGCGTTACGTCACCTGACGATTTTCGGGCAATAGTGCCGTTGCTCAATAGTATGCCCCTTGACCATGTGACAGTGCATCCGCGCATCGCCACTCAGCAGTATGGTGGCGAGCTTTACATGGATCATTACAATGAATTGAGGGCTTTATTGCATCATCCTGTCATATTCAACGGCGATATTCTTACCCCAACCGATATTGATTCTGCACTCGCCTGTGTCGACGGCGCAATGATAGGCAGGGGCATACTCGCTCGCCCTTCGCTAATAGCAGAGTGGCGCGAGGGAAGAGAATGGACCGCCGAAGAGCGTCTTGAAAAAATCATGCGCCTGCATGACTCGATTTTTGACCATTATGCCGCAACACTTTGCGGCGATATTCAGATACTCATGAAGATAAAACCCTTCTGGGATTACCTTGAACCCGAAATCGGACACAAACCCTTCAAACTAATCAAAAAGTCCGCCACCCTCCCCAAATACCAAGCCGCCCTCTCCACTTTCGGTTGTTAGCCATGTAAGGATTGGAGCTGAGTTATATATCATTTATGCATAGCGTGATAGCGTTCCTCGCTGAGATGCTTGCGTTTGCTTTCAAGATTGTTTGCTCGTGTATTGAAAGAGTGTTCGGCACAAGCGTCCAAACACCCTTGTATCAAGTCGAAACGTGCTTTCAGTTCATAGACCATAGCTGATAAACACGAAATCGGCTACTCTGGTTCGGTAAAACAAAATTGTGCAGCTGTGAACTGCATAATTTTAGATTATTCTATTACCTCCCAAGTTCCTGATTTTTCAGAGCCGATCCTGCGGATTTTACCGTCAGTTTTAAGTTTCTCAATTATTCGGAACATTGATGTTTTAGATTTTCCGAACATCTTAGAAAGCTGCTTAATACTGATACGTTTGTCCTTTTTCATTTGTACAAGCACCAAAGTTTCGACATCATTTCGTTCCGTATCGTTCCGGTTATCGTTCCATTGGTGCCATTTACTATGACATGGGGCGTTTTTTCTGTGCCATCGGAGCCACTTTCTATGACATCGGCATTTTCCACAACAACCTTGAACGTGGTATAGTCACTCAATAGGAATTGTGCGGGAGGGTTTCCGTTTTCTTCCAATAAGGTTGAAACGGTATTCACTCCGCTGCCAAATCTGTTGACATAACCAAGATTGAGCATAATTTCGGCGATGTTGGGATTTCGATAGTCTGTTTCATTCGGGAAATTCTCAAGATTAACCTTGCCATACAGGTTTCCGGGATTGTCTATTTCAATGCGGTCGCTATATTCGTAAAACTTTATCGGGGAGTTATTGCCGTTATATGCCCAGTGCATTACGGCGTTCATCGCCAGTTCTCGGATTGCCTCCCACGGATAGTTGATGCGCGGCTCTTCACGCAAAACGCTGACAAATTCAGGCCGGTTGTATTCAATGGAATACTTGATGAAATACTCCAACTCCTTGAGCATTGAAATGAGATTGCCTTTGAAACGGTTTTCTTTCAACGCCTTAGTTGCACGATTTTTCCCTGCGAATTTCACATATTGGATATAGGCTCCGGGTATAAAATATTGCGGGTCAATGCCAAGAAGCAATAATCCTGCGTAGGTCGGGCAATTATAGCGTGTGTCAAACAGCCGCAATGATGCCATTTGTTGAACCGTAGTCCGTTTGTCTTTTGCAAGCGTCTGTGGTGCAACGGCTTTTGCCAAATATTCGTTCTTGAATAGGTCGGTATCTAAATTGTCAATAGTAGCTTCCCTGCATGGGCGGCCATCAAAAGATGAACTGTGTGCTTGCCCTTTCTCGGTCAAAATCCGTTCTTCCTCGGTATTTGCTTCCGCTTTACGTGCGCCGATACGAATCCAGATCACGCCTTTGTAGCGCACGGGGTATCTTCGCTTGGCTGAACTTCTATTATGGCAACCTCACCATCATCAAATGATTCCTTATAGACCATCATTGCCGGAGGCGGCAGAATCGTACCGCTGTTCCTTAATCCGGCGTATGCCCGGAGTTGTTCGTCTGAAAAACGTTGTCCGTCAAGTTTGCCATCATCTTGAGCTCCAATGATGAAATATCCGGGTCTATTTGTGTTGCGAATACCATTGGCAAAAGAGCATATTGCCTCCGACATCTTTTTTGTGTTGTCAGTGGATGTTGTTCTCTCTACATGTTCATTCTCTATGTCGCTCAATAGCGATCTGATTTCATTTTGTGTCAGTGGCATACTTTCGATGGTATGTTGCAAATATAATAAATTATCGACACATATATGTAATTTATGCGCTTTTTGAAATCAGCCTACCGTATTAACATTGGTCTTTGTGAAGAAAGCGACATGTATAGGTTGTCGTGAACTATATTGGTATTGAAGTTGCTTATAGTTACATGAAAAGTTATTATCTTTGCAGGTAGTTCCGGGGATTCCGGATTACATATGTTTTGAAGCGTTTTAGCTTTATCCTTTTTACGAAAATCGCCAACCTTCAGCAGTTTTGCTGTCTGAAGTTTTTTCAATGCCGAAGGATTAGCAGTAAGACGCTCCGCGTGTCGTATAGCCAGTCTCGATTGAGACTCGCCATATTGGCAAGGCGTGGGGTGGGCTGTTTATCTCGGTATGGGCGTTTGGCGATGCCTCGTAAATGATAGACTGAACATCGTCCACGCTTCTTTTTTATGATAATATGCCATGGGCGAGGCATAGTTATATGAGTAGGAAAGTGATGTATATGAAAAATTTCAGGCTGTTTTGTCTTGAAGAATGCGGTGAATTAAAGGAACATGACGACATTGAGAGGTCGGCATTGCTTGCCCGGCTTTTACCTGACATTAACGTGCCGTTGTCGAAGGTGGCGGAGATTTCGCCAAGGGAGAAATTCGGACTTAGAGGCAATGTCGAGTTGGTGAATGATGTTGAGGTTGATTTTACGATAGGCGATGACGGGAATGTCATCCGCCGGGAGATCCCGCGCAAGATGTGTTCCGTATGTTTCGACACGTCAGGCAATATCATGACTCTTGTCGGCTTTGACGGTCATGATGTCATGGTGTCGGGCAAATACGGTATGCTTAATGTGCCGGCAGGGATTGTAAATGACTCATATGGCTATACTCCTGACCACCGTATTGACTATGTGTTGCATTTTCATTCCTCCGAGAAAGAAAAATATCATTACACCGAGTCGGGGGAACTTGCGGAGATACGCTCAACAAGCGGATCACGCAGGCAATATGTGTATAGTGAGGAGTGTGAGGCGGTGAGGGACTATGATGCGTCGGGAGAATTGCAGCTTACCGCGCTCTATTATACCTCATGTGCCATAGTTCAGTCGCGCTACGTCACGTTTAAATGCTTTTTTGACAATCGCCGGCGCGTAAAGGAAGCCCATGTGTATATGCTCCCGGGGCACGATTCAGAGCCTTTAATCGTGAGATATACTTACAATAGTCAAGATGATGTCGTGGCGGAAATACAGTCAGGTGGTATTGTCGATACATATGATTATGAGTACGACTCACACGGCAACTGGACTGTGATGCGCCGATACAGGAATAAAAATCTTGTTGCCTGGAACGAGCGCAAGATCACCTACTGTAAGTGATGCCGAGCGTGTCGGCGGTCTTGTACATGAAGTCAAGTGCCGCTTCCCGCTCGTTGGGGATTATGCCGTCAAGTATGGCGTTTTTGATGCTCTCTTTTATAATACCGACTTCTTTTGAGGGAGGAAGATTGAAAATCTGCATGATCTCTTCTCCGGTCACAGGCGGCTGGAAGTTACGGATGCGGTCTTTCTCCTCAAGTTCAATCATCTTATTGCGCACAAGTTTGAAATTGTCAAGGTAGCGGCGCACTTTTTCCTGATTTTTAGAGGTGATGTCAGCTTCACAAAGGGTCATGAGATCCTCAATGTCGTCACCTGCCTCAAAGAGCATGCGCCTTACAGCCGAGTCGGTCACCTCTTCCTCCACTAAGGCGATGGGGCGCATGTGGAGTTCGATCATTTTTTGCACATACTTCATCTTTTCATTTAACGGCAGGCGCATATTGCGGAATATGCGCGGCAACATGCGCGCACCTATGAAGTTATGGTTATGGAATGTCCATCCGAGCCTGTCGTCCCAGCGCTTGGTGACCGGTTTGGCGATGTCGTGGAACAGAGCCGCCCAACGTAGCCACACATTGTCGCTTTTGCGCGCCACATTGTCAAGCACCTGCAGGGTATGTCCGAAATTGTCCTTGTGTCCGCGTCCGTGGACTGTCTGCACTCCCTTCATTGCATCAAGTTCTGGGAGGATGTAGGGGAGCAGTTTGCAACTGTCAAGGAGATACCAGCCTATGGAAGGCACGGGCGACGCCATGATTTTCATAAGTTCGTCGGCTATGCGCTCCCGTGAGATGATCTCTATGCGTGAGGCATTGCGGGTTATCGCGTCAAATGTCTCGTCGAATATTGTAAATCCAAGTTGTGTGGCAAAGCGTATGGCGCGCATCATACGCAACGGGTCGTCGCTGAACGTGATGTCGGGGTCGAGTGGCGTGCGTATAAGCTGGCGGTCAAGGTCGGCGACTCCGTCATAAGGATCCACAAGGTCGCCGAATGTGGAGCTGTTGACAGAGATCGCCATTGCATTGATGGTAAAGTCGCGTCGCGCGAGGTCATCGTCAAGGGTACCGTCTTCAACGATAGGCTTACGGCTGTCGTGGGTGTAGGATTCGCGTCGCGCACCCACAAACTCAAGCTCCACGCCACGGTGTTTCACCTGTGCGGTGCCGAAATTCTTGAATACATTGCAATGTGTGCCCTTGCCAAGCTTTTTAGCGACTGCCTCGGCTACTTCAATGCCGCTCCCGACAGTTACGAAATCGACATCCTTGGAGTGGCGGCACAGGAATATATCGCGTACATATCCGCCCACCACGTAGCAGGGACGGTCAAGTGAGTCGGCTGTGTCTCCGACTGTATGGAAAAGCGTAGAGTCTATCCTTTCGGCTAAATTCATGCTGCTGGTTATATCAGTTTAAGCTAATGATCTCTTCCGGGGCACCGGTTATACATTCAAGCCCGTGGTCAGTGACTATATAGGTGTTTTCAACCCCGACCGCACCTGCGTGGGGTATGACAAATTTCGGTTCGAGTGCGATTACATTGCCTGTGGCGAGCACATCACGGCTACGCGGGGCAATGACAGGGAGCTCGTTGATCTCGATGCCTACGCCGTGACCAATGAATCCGGCTTTCTGGGTATGGCCCATGAAGTAATGCCCGAGTCCGCGGTCAGCGACTATTGACATGGCAAGTTCATAAAGATGTGATGCAGGCGTACCCGGCTTTCCTTCCTTTTCAAGTACACGGCATATGTCAATAGAGCATTGGTGAGCCTTTCGGGCAATGTCATCGATTTCTCCAAGGCTGAATACACGCGTCATGTCGGTCATATAGCCTGTAAAGTTGCCGTTTGAGTCTACCATTACCGTCATGCCCGGTTTAATAACTGTGCCGTTTGCCCCCACAGGTATTGACGGGTCAAGACCTGCCCCTCCCATGGCAAAATCATAGGGCGTGGGGGCATCGGCATTGTCGCCGGCAAGTATGTTGGACATAAACAGTTCCATGGATTCCCCGGCTATGCGGAATTGACCGAGGCAGCCTTCGAGGCGTGACACACGTTCGATCTCAATCTGGAGTTCTATGTCGCTCATGCCATCTTCGTAAAGATGGGGTATACGCCTGTAGACACGCTCATGCTTGATTCCGGAGCGACGCAGCATGTCAAGTTCAAAGTCGGTTTTTACCGAACGGGCGGTGCGGAGTACCGACGAGGCGTTAAGCGGCTTGATACTGTGAAAGGCATTTGTAAGCCTCTGATATGACATTACGTCGAGGCTTCCCATCTCAAACCCCATGGCTTCCGGTAGCTCAAATCCGCGCTCGGCGAGCAGTTCGATGATTTGCTCGGGCTTGTGGATATATATTACGTCAGGCGAGTCAATCCCTACCGGTCGGCGCACAAAATATATGGGGTCGGCGCCCACCGGGATGTATACGTAACCGTTGATCACCCTTCCGGTGGTGTAATATATGTTGGCGTTGCTCGTGACAAGCATAGCCGGCATGCCGGCGTCGGTCATGGTGCGATGTATCTTGTCGATGCGGCGTTGTATCTCGGTCTTAGGGGTTAATGCGTGTAGGTCCATAATTGAATTTTGGTTTAAACAAGGGTCTATTCAGTTGAAACGAACAGAATTCCCATTTGTTCAATATCGCGGATAGTGTCGACCCGCATGATGTGACGCACGGTTATCGTCTCGCCAGGGCGTACCGGCTTTACATCAAGCAGCGTGTCGGCAAACTGATAAGACGCACCGAAGCCATGTCCCTGCCACCTGCCGTAAATATCGGCGAGCCTTACATTTATGGTATCGCGGGCGATAGTCGTACTGTCAGATGACACTCTCGACAGCTCCAACCAAAGGTTGCTGTAAGGGTAGGCATTGTTGTGACGCAGGGCTATGACAGGGATTGCGATTGTGGCGGAATCGGCAAACGAAGGCGTGAAACACAGCGTATCGCCGTAAGCCCATCCTTTTGACGGAAGTTGGCGGAACTCACAAAAGTCATTTTGCCCGGGCGCGCAGGCACCCAGGCAGAATGAAAGTAGCATTGTAAGTATATATAACTTAGTCTTTGTCATTGTTGATTGTCGGAATATGGCGCACTATCCTTCGGCTTGTTGTTGTCGGGCGACGGCTCATGGCGCAACTGCTTTGCCTGCCGGTTGCGAAGCGGCTGTTGCTGTTGTGGTCGTTGCTGCTTAGGCTGCCTCTGGGGCTGACCGGCGGTGTTTTTATTGTTTCCGCCGTTTTTGCCATTGTCGGCTTTTGGACCGTCTTTGGGCTCTCCTCCTTGCGGTTTCTTCTTTTTCTTCTTCTTTTTGGCCTTGTCAAAGCGGGTCAGGCTATCCTGTCCTACGATTTCGACAAATTCCTTGCGCTCTTTCGGCTTTTCACTGCCTTCGACAGCGAGTTTCTCCGGCTTTTCGCCGCGCTTGTTCATCGAGATAATCTCGAAAGCGCGCTCAGCTGAGATGGTTACAAGGTTGGCCGGCACCGATTTGTCGGTGGAATATGTGATCTCCCGCTTGAAAATGTCGGTCTTGAAGTGATAGAAAGTGCCGTCGGCTGTCTCCAGGGTGATGTCGCGCCCGGGCATGCGTTTTACACTCTCCACATATGTGTCGATCTCGAAGTTGAGGCAACATTTCAGCTTTGCGCATTGTCCGGCAAGCTTCTGCGGATTGAGCGATATGTCCTGATAACGTGCCGCACTTGTCGCCACCGATACGAAGTTGGTCATCCAGCTCGAGCAGCATAGCGGTCGACCGCACGGACCGATACCGCCTATACGGCCGGCTTCCTGACGGGCACCGATCTGCTTCATCTCGATACGCACCTTGAATGTCTCTGCAAGTACCTTTATGAGCTGTCGGAAGTCCACGCGTTCGTCAGCGATATAATAGAATATCGCTTTGTTGCCGTCGCCCTGATACTCGACATCGCCGATTTTCATGTTGAGTTTCAGGCTTTCTGCTATCTTGCGGGAGCGTATCATGGTGTCATTTTCCTTAGCCTTTGCCTCTTCATATTTTTCAAGGTCGGCGGCTTTGGCTTTACGGAATATGCGCCTTATCTCCGCATCGGGCTTGATGTTGGCTTTCTTCATCTGGAGTGCGACGAGCTGTCCGGTGAGAGTCACCTGGCCTATGTCGTGACCGGGCGATGCCTCCACCGCCACCATGTCGCCTATTGCCAGCTGAAGGTTGGAGCTATTTTTGTAAAAGCCCTTGCGGGTGTTCTTGAACTGCACCTCCACCATGTCGAAGTCGGCAAATCCTCCGGGTATGTCGCCAAGCCAGTTATAGCAGTGCAGGTTGCCGCGCGGTGTCTTTGACTGACAGCCGCCGCATTGCCCGCAACCACCGCTGCATGAGCCACACTCCCTGGATGCCGCGTCGTCTTCCCGGCGGGGTGCTATGTCGTCAATATCTTTTGTCATGACTCACCGTGAGGATTTATTTGGCGAAGCTTACCGAACGGGTCTCGCGTATGACGGTGATTTTTACCTGTCCGGGGTAAGTCATTTCATCCTGAATGCGCTTGGCTATTTCGGATGAGAGTTTTTCTGTCTCAACATCGTCGATCTTGTCGGCACCTACGATCACCCTCAGCTCGCGACCTGCCTGAATGGCATAGGTCTTGATTACGCCGGGATAGGAGAGCGCCAGCTGTTCAAGGTCGTTGAGGCGCTTGATATATGCTTCCACGATTTCGCGGCGTGCGCCGGGGCGTGCGCCCGATATGGCGTCACACACCTGCACGATGGGCGCAAGAAGCGTGGTCTGCTCGATTTCGTCGTGGTGGGCTCCGATCGCATTGCATATCTCAGGCTTTTCCTTGTATTTTTCAGCAAGTTTCATGCCGAGAAGTGCGTGAGGCAATTCAGGTTCTTCATCAGGCACCTTGCCTATATCATGAAGCAAACCTGCGCGGCGGGCTTTCTTGGGGTTGAGTCCGAGCTCCGATGCCATTATCGCACACAGGTTGGCAGTCTCGCGCGAGTGCTGTAGAAGGTTTTGTCCGTAGCTGGAGCGATATTTCATTTTTCCTACCATGCGGATGAGGTCGGGATGCAGACCGTGGATGCCAAGGTCGATTGCCGTGCGCTTTCCTGTCTCTACGATCTCTTCCTCGATCTGCTTGCGCACCTTTGCCACGACTTCCTCGATACGTGCCGGATGTATACGACCGTCGGCTACAAGTTGATGTAGGGCTAGACGGGCTATCTCGCGGCGAACGGGGTCAAATCCTGAAAGCACGATTGCCTCCGGAGTATCATCGACGATGATCTCGATGCCTGTAGCAGCCTCGAGCGCGCGGATATTGCGGCCTTCACGACCGATGATGCGACCTTTGATTTCGTCGGAGTCGATGTGGAATACTGTCACCGAGTTTTCGATCGCAGTCTCGGTAGCCACACGCTGTATCGACTGCACTACGATGCGCTTTGCCTCCTTGTTGGCGGTAAGCTTCGCTTCATCCATGATATCGTTGATGTAGCTTGCAGCCGCGGTCTTCGCTTCATCCTTGAGCGACTCGACAAGCTTGCTCTTCGCCTCCTCGGCTGATAGTCCGGAAATGTGTTCAAGAGTATCCTGTGCCGTACGGGTAAGCTTGTCAAGCTCGGCTTTCTGGCTTTCAAGCACTACTGCCTGCGCGTCGAGGTTTGCCTTTGTGGCGTCGATCTCGTTGCGGCGGCGGGCTATGTCGCCCTGCTGTTGGTTTAGTTGCAGTTCGCGTTGCTTTATACGGGCTTCCGATTGCTGCACCTTTGCGAGCCTTGAGTTAGCCTGCTTTTCAGCCTCAGCCTTTATCTGAAGCTCTTCTTCACGGGCTTCAAGAAGCTTTTTTTGTTTCAGCACCTCGGCCTCTTGTCTGGCTTCCTCGACTATGGTCTTTGCCTGGCTTCTTCCTACCGACTTCTGAACTATGATTGTGGCGACAACCCCGATCAGGGCTGCCACTACGCCTACTACAATGGATAATATGAGTGGATCCATGATATGTGAATAATGATAATATAAAACAAAAAGCACTCATAGACCATCCTTCCGCCTTATATCGGCGTGGTTTTGGTTATAAGTGCAGGTTAATTTCTCTCAAAACGTGGGGGAGCGCACTCCCTTGAATATGTTGCCGGCAGAAGGATTGTTGAGCCGTCACTCGATGTTGAGCAATATCTTGTCGAGTCTTTCTTCAAATTCCTTCAGCGTATCGTCGATACGCTCGTTTTTACGCTGCTCTATCACGTAAAGCTTTGCAAAATGTAATGCCACCATGCCGAGCACATCCTTTGATGTCTTGTCGGCTGGCTTGGATTCCATCCACTTGCTCCATACGCGGTTAACGTATCTTTCGGCAAGCCTGACTTCCTCCTCGCCTTCAAAATTGACTACCATGCCGAGCGGGGCAAGATCAGCCAATTTTACTTTTATATTCAGTTTATCTTTCATCGCATCATTCGCTTAGCTCTGTGATGCACTTGTCGATTTCCCGCACTAATTCGGAAATCCTGGCTCTGCTTCGCTCGACATCCTGACGGTTGGGGATCGCGGTAGTCACCACTGTAAGATACTCGATCCTGCTTTTCAGAATCCTTATCTCGTCATCTTGACTTGATATCTTTTTCTCCAAACGGTCAATAGTCTCGTCGGCTTCTTTTTTTGCTTGACGGAGCGCGTTGTAACGCTCTGTCAGTGACTCTGCCTTACGGCTTATGCGCAAAAGTGTCTGCTGCAAGTCGCTTGCCATTTATTCCAAATTTTTACAAAAGTACGATAAAAATCTTATAGTGCAACATATTTGACGTGAAAATTATGTGTCAAAAAGCGATTTTAGGCAGCAATCATTCCGAGCTGCGGGATTTCCCTTCCGGGGTGGGATCGGTGACAATGACCGGCTTTCCTGTCACAGCCGAAAGCATGCGCGAGAGGTTGCCGGTGGCCTCGGCGCGTGCCTGCCTGATGAAGCCTTTGCGGTAGAGGTTTTTTATCGCGTTTTTCTTCACTTGCTCCTTTATCTTGTTTTCTTCGGCTGCAGTGAAATGAGTGCTGCCCAATGTCCGGTCGTTCCAGGTGTCGATGACCACATAGGAATTTTTGTCGGTCGATTCAAATATCTCGACATTTTCCGGGGGAAGTTCCACGCGTAATGTGTCGCCGACTGAATCTATGGCAAGACGCTCGATGTCGAAAGTTACCGAGCCTTGTAGAGTGACGCGGGCAAATATGTGACGTCGGCCGATATGGGCTTTTATGGGCGTCTCCTGATAGATGTCCATGGAACAGAGTTTCACCATTGACTTGACGTCGCTTACAGTTGCCTCACGGATGTCGGTGCTGTCACTGTCGGGCGACATCTTGTACCATATGATTCCTGCCACCGCGGCCGCAAGGGCGATGACGGCGATTAGCGTTATGATATTCTTGGACTTCATTGTCGGTGTCATGATTTGGATGGAGAAGTCAGGGTCCCTTTGAATGAGATGACGGCATTGTACCCACGGTTGCCGAGCAGTGTCTCGAAGTAGGTGACAGCCTTGCGGCGTGCCTCTGCTTTTATTCGGTCGTTAAACTCGGGGTTGCCGGTGACTTCCGCTTTCAGCGACTCGTTCATGCGCTCTTTGATGGCGGCTCGCTCCTTGGCGTCAATTGCCGAGCGGAGCCCTGTCACGCGGTAATGATCCTCGCGTATCGGAAGGTCTCTGCCTGCAAATTGTGTCCGTATCTCCGGGAGTATTATGGAGATGACCCGATTATTTTCGTCGACGGTTATGCCGGCGGGTTCAAGCTCTGTGAGGTCAATGTATGCCGTGAGATATGTGTCGTAAGAATACGCGGCAACACGGTCGCCGATTTTCATAGTATTTATGATAGCGTCGGCGGTTTGTTTCATCCCTTTTGCCTCGCTGAGGCTTATATCGTCGATTGTCGCCATTTTCGAGATGGTCATTTGGGCGAGCACAAGCTTGTCAACCGATTTGATCTCGGAGTAAAACCGCATTGAGTTGTCGTTGCGGTGACAACCGGCGAGCAACATGGCGGCAAGCAACAATGAAGTTATGAGAGTTTGGTTCATAGGCTGTGTGCGGAAATATTCTGTTATGGTTATAAACGCGGGCATGTTTCCGGATATTGTGTCATAGCACGGGACTTAGCAGGCGGAATATCGATTCCTTTGTTTTCTGCCATTTGGGGCGTTTGTTCCATTCCGAAGGGCTTATCCTTACGCTTTGCGCGAGGTCGTCGAGAAATATCTGTCTCATTTGCATGTTTATTTCAGGAGAGTAGATAAACACGTTGCTCTCGAAATTATGCTCGAAGCTGCGGAAGTCGAAATTGGTCGAGCCTACCGAGACAAACTCGTCGTCGACAAGCACAGTCTTGGCATGTAGCATGCCCCCTTCGTAAAGATATATCTTTATGCCGGCGAGCAGACACTCGCGTATGTAACTGCGTGATGCGTAGGTGAGTATCGCCGAGTCGCTCTTTGCCGGAAGCATTATGCGCACGTCGACTTTGGCAAGCGCCACGGCCTGAAGGGTGCGCAGGAGGCTTTCGGTGGGCAGGAAGTAGGGTGTCTGAAGAAACACGCACCGCTTTGCGTTGGCAATGGCTTTCTGGAGCACCATGGCAATGTTGCTCCATGTGCTCGTGGGGCCGCTT
Source organism: uncultured Muribaculum sp. (assembly GCA_910587665.1). Lineage (GTDB taxonomy): Bacteria > Bacteroidota > Bacteroidia > Bacteroidales > Muribaculaceae > Muribaculum. Next base: position 233,341 of record CAJUMZ010000002.1, on the reverse strand, counting down.
GCCATCATCTGTATGCCTGCAGTGAAAGGCTGCTCCTGTCGTATGGAGGTGTCGGCGCTCTCTTCCAGCAATGGCTGTCCCATGAAGTTCCAGTCGATTGCAAAGGAGTATTGCAGACCGCCCACGGCAGGTCCCGTTATGCGCAGGTGGGTGTCGCGCCACGCGCCGTAGGCAACTCCGTTGATGTAGCGGTCGGCTATGTTCATGCCGCCGATATATCCGGTCTTGCCGTCGATTATGGCTATCTTGCGGTGGTTGCGCCAATTTATGCGGGTGGCGAATACCGGGAATGTCACTCTGAAGAAGGGGAATACGGCAATGCCGGCGTCACTCATGCGGCGGAAAAATTTTGTTTTAGTGTTGATTGAGCCTATATGGTCGTATATCACCCTTACTTTCACTCCTTCACGCGCCTTTTTTATCAAGGCATCGGCTACGCGGGTTCCGATATTGTCGTCGGTGAATATGTAGTATTGGAGGTGGATGTAGTCGCGGGCATTTTCAATGTCGGCGAGAAGAGCGTCGAATTTGGAATGTCCGTCGGTGAATATCTCAACCTTGTTGCCGGGATAATAGATTGAGCCGGTGAGTGTCTTTGCCATTTTGATCTGCTGTCGGCTCGCCGTGGAGAGAGGAAACTTTGCCACGTCGATGCTCCGAAACGACTCCCGCTTACGCAGCTTGCGGCGGTTGCGGCGTGTGATCATGCGGGTATTTTTGAGGCTTCGTCCGAAAAATATGTATAATACGACTCCAAATACCGGCACCATAAGCAACACCGTAATCCATGCGAGTGATTTCACCGGATTGCGGTTTTCCGACAACACGACAGCTACGAGGCTTATTATTGTGCCGGCATATGCCAATAATAGTAAAATGTTGTACCAAGCCATAGGACCCATAGAGCCGGCATCGCCGGCACGCCCCTAAGTTAGTAAAAAAGCTTGATAATGACAACAAAAAAATGCCGCGTCATTTCCGACACGGCATTTCATCTGATATTGTGGTGTATACTGATTATTCAGCAGCTTCCGCAACAACCTCGAAGGGGAGCTCGATGCTCACTTCCTTGTGGAAGGTTACGGTGCAGTTGTATTTTCCGGGCTCCTTGATGTTTTCCTTGAGGGTGATGAGCTTGCGGTCTACATTGTGACCGAGCTTCTCAAGAGCCTCGGCGATGGTGGCAGCGTTGACCGAACCGAAGATGGTGCCTGCCTCGCTGGTCTTCGCAGCGATGGTGAGGGCAACGTTTTCGAGAGCCTTTGCGGCAGCTTCTGCGTCAGCCTTGATCTTGGCGAGCTTGTGGGCGCGCTGGCGCTGGTTTTCAGCAAGCACCTTGAGTGCCGACTCTGAGGCGATAACAGCCTTGCCCTGGGGAATGAGGTAGTTGCGGCCGTAGCCGTTTTTTACTTCGACAACATCGTCCTTGTAACCCAGACCGGAGATGTCTTCTTTCAATATAATTTTCATAATTTAATTGTCTCTGTTGTTAAGATTATTTCATCAAGTCGGTCACGTAGGGAAGGAGTGCAAGGTGACGTGCACGCTTTACTGCCTGGGCCACGCGGCGCTGGAATTTGAGAGAAGTACCGGTGATGCGGCGGGGGAGTATCTTGCCCTGCTCGTTGAGGAACTTCTTGAGGAATTCAGGATCCTTGTAGTCGATATACTTGATGCCACTTCTCTTAAAGCGACAATATTTCTTCTTCTTTACATCCACTGAAAGCGGAGTGAGATAGCGAATTTCTGATTGTGCCTGTGCCATGATTTAGTCCTCCTTTACTTCTGTTTCGGTTGTTTGATTCTGTTTTGCTCCCTTGAGGCTGCGACGCTTGATTGCATACTCGTGAGCATACTTGTCAAGACGGAATGTCAAGAAACGGAGCACACGCTCGTCGCGGCGGAACTGGATCTCGAGCTTCTTGATCGTGTCGGGGGTTGCGTCAAACTCTACGAGAGTGTAGAAGCCGGTTGACTTTTTCTGAATGGGGTAGGCAAGCTTGCGGAGACCCCAGTTTTCTTCGTTGACAATAGCACCACCGTTGGCTGTGATCACGCCGGTGAACTTGTCTACCGCTTCCTTCATCTGAGCATCAGACAAAACGGGAGTTAAAATGAAAACGGTTTCGTAATGATTCATTGTTATGATAATTATTAATTGTGTTAAAAACGCCGCAAAGTTACAACTTTTCCTCCACTCCTGCAATACCCCGGTTAAATTTTGCCTTTAACTTGACTGTCTGTAATATAATGGGATAGAAAAAAACGGGATGCCGTGGTTGACGGCATCCCGCAGGGTGTTTTGTCCGGGTGACCGGATTATTTGTTGATGTAAGCCTTGACAAGGGCGAGCACTGCAGGAGCGGTGAAGCCGAATTTTTCATCAAGCACCTTGTAGGGAGCCGATGCGCCGAAGTGGTCGAGACCGAATACCTCGCCGTTTCTGCCTACCACGCCGCGGAGGGTGGAGGGGAGACCGGCTGTCAGTCCGAATACCTTGCCGTCGGCGGGTATCACGCTGTTGCGGTAAGCCTCGGGCTGGCACTCGAAGAGTCCGATAGAGGGGACTGACACTACGCGCGCTGCGATGCCTTCATTAGCCAGTATGCCGGCTACTTCCACGAGCAGCGACACTTCCGAGCCGTTGGCCACGAGGGTCACTGCGGGATTGGCGGCGTCAACCACTACATATCCACCCTTTTCAGCGCCAAGGGCCTCTTCGTAGCGATCGCCGCTTGCTGCGGGAAGGTCGGGGATGTTCTGGCGGCTGAGGATAAGGGCGGTAGGAGTCTTGGTATTTTCCATCGCCATCTTCCAGCATACAGAAGTCTCTGCAGCGTCACCGGGGCGCAGCACGAGCATGCTGGGCTCTCCCTTGAAGTTGCGCAGCTCTTCCATGAGGCGTATCTGGGCTTCCTGCTCTACAGGCTCATGTGTGGGGCCGTCTTCACCCACACGGAATGCGTCGTGGGTCCAGATGTATTTTACGGGGAGCTCCATGAGAGCCGCCATGCGCACTGCGGGCTTCATGTAGTCGGAGAATACGAAGAATGTGCCGCATGCGCCGATAAGGCCTCCGTGGAGGGCGATACCGTTCATGACAGCGGCCATCGTAAGCTCGGTCACGCCGCAGTGGAGGAATGCTCCGGAGAAGTCGCCGTGAGTGAGCGGGTGGGTCTGCTTGAGGAATGCGTCGGTCTTGTCAGAGTTGGCAAGGTCGGCCGATGCACAGATCATGTTGCCTACCTTCTTGGCAAGCTCTGCAAGCACGTCGGCTGATGCAGCGCGTGTAGCGATACCGGGCTTGTGGGCGATAGCCTTCCAGTCGATTGCGGGAAGCTCGCCGGCGAGGTAGCTGTCAAGGAGTGCGGCCTGCTCGGGATTGGCCTCGCGCCATGCCTTTTCGGCTGCGTGACGCACCTTGACCTCTTCGCGAAGTGCGGTCGCACGATCATCGTAAAGCTTCTTTACGTCATCCCAGATGTGGAACGGATCGGCAGGATCAGCGCCAAGGTTCTCGATGGTCTTGGCGTAGTCGGCGCCTGATGCGCTGAGCGGGTTGCCGTGAGTGTCACACTTGCCTTCGTAGGATTGACCGTCGGCAGTGACCGCGCCGCGACCCATTATGGTCTTGCCTATGATGATGGTGGGGCGATTCTTTTCTTCAATGGCTGTTTCGAGCGCTCCGGCCATTGCAAGGGGATCTGTGCCGTCAACTTCGATGACGTTCCAGTTCCATGCGCGGTATTTTGCCGCAGTGTCTTCAGCGGTCACCGCATTGGTCTCGGTTGAGAGCTGGATGGAGTTGCTGTCATAGAACATTATCAGGTTGTGCAGACCGAGGTATCCGGCAAGGCGCCCTGCGCCCTGAGAGATCTCTTCCTGTACACCACCGTCGGAGATAAACGCGTAGGTCTTGTGGGCAATCCAGTCGCCGAATCGCGCCTGAAGGAACCGCTCCGCTATGGCACATCCCACGGCCATTACATGTCCCTGTCCGAGAGGACCGGAGGTGTTTTCAACACCACGCTCGGGATGGAGCTCGGGGTGACCCGGTGTGGGGCTTCCCCACTGGCGGAATTCTTTCAATTCGTCAACCGAGTATTTTCCGGCAAGAGCGAGCACGGAGTAAAGCATCGGTGACATGTGGCCGGGGTCAAGGAAAAACCGGTCACGCGCAATCCATGTGGGATTGTCCGGATCCGTTACAAGAAACGATGAGTACAGGACATTTACGAAGTCGGCACCACCCATAGCACCGCCGGGATGGCCTGATTTTGCTTTCTCGACCATCGAGGCAGCCAACACACGGATATTGTCGGCTGCACGAGTCATGAGGTTTTTGTCCATAAATAAAAAGTTAAAATAAATTAAGTAGTATAGGTATAGTTAGAGATATAATTGGTCATCATCCGATTCATTTACGGGGATGTCGGTGTTGACATTCTTGCTGCCGACAAGACCGTAGAAGAGGAGATACAGCAGGCATGCCACAATGAGCCAGTAGCTTGTCATGTAGCCTGCTTCTTTTGCGATGAACTGCTGTACGAGGGGAAGCACGCCACCGCCTACAACCATCATCATGAAGATACCCGATGCCTGTGCGGTGTATTTGCCGAGACCTTCGACCGCAAGGTTGAAGATACCGCCCCACATTACCGAAGTGCAGAGACCGCAGATCACGAGCAGGTAGGCACTTACGGGAACCATGGCAATCTCGCCGTTGATGCCGCTGTAGACAAATTCAGGCACAGGCACTGTGGCTGTCTTGGGGATAAAGATGGCAAGGATTACAAGGATGGTGGCAACAGCTGACACGCTTATAAGCTGTGTGCGGGTCGACACCTTTCCGCTGATCGCGCCGCTGAGGCTTCGACCGATCAGCATGAGCAGCCAGTATACGGCAACAATAGCGCCTGCTATGGTGGAGGCGTCGCCGATCACGCCGGCGCCCGATGCCTTCTGGTCGGCAAGATAGAAGTTGAGAGTGCCGGGGATGCCGATTTCGATGCCCACGTAGATGAATATACCGATCACGCCGAGCACGGTGTGGCGGAAGTTCCACGGGCTGTGGCTGTATTTTGCTTTCTTTTGCCCTTTCTTTGAAAGGTTAGGCTCCGGAATGGTAACGAATGAGATTACGATGAATGCCGCTGCAAAGACACCCATGGCGATAAAGAGCAGGGGAGTCACAGCCTGTATGGTGGTTGACTTGGTGAGCTGACCGATAAGCGCGCCAACGAAGAAGGGGGTGAGAGTTCCTGACAAGGAGTTGAGCGCACCGCCTGTCTGGAGAAGCTGGTTGCCCTTGTTGCCGCCACCGCCGAGGAGGTTAAGCATCGGGTTTACGACGGTATTGAGCATGCATACACAGAAACCGCAGATGAATGCACCGAGAAGATAAACGAAGAAGTTAAGGCATACGGTAAATTCTTTTGTCACCATGACTCCGCCTTCGTCGATTGCCGACTGCATGGAGAAGAGGGCGGTATCAGCTCCTACAATACTTGAAAGATATTGTACGAATAAGCCGACAACTCCGATTGCCATTGCCCAGAGTGCGGTCTTTTTGTAACCGATCTTGACAAGCAGGTTACCTGCCGGTATACCCATGAAAAGATATGCGAGGAAGTTCATCATGTTGCCCATCATACCGAGCACACTGTTCCCTTCAAATGTGTTGCCCCAGATAGTGCCGATAGGGGCGGCAAGGTTTGTGACAAACGAAATCATCGCAAAGAGGAAAAACATCGCGATGATAGCTATCATTCTTCCGTTGGTTTGTGTTTTTTGTACCATTTTGAATCTGTTTTGATTGGATAGTGATCTGTGATTAAATCATGATTTTTTGGTTAATTCGGTAAAATTAGTGATTTTTTTTCAGTGTTGTATTGTGTTATGCTGAAAAACATGGATTGAAGTTAATATTCCCTTGCTCCGAATATGGTGGTACCGATCCTGATCATGTTGCTTCCGCAGTCGATCGCCAGGCGATAATCGTCGCTCATGCCCATGCTGACGATATTGAAATCCATCGCCTGCGGAAGCGACATGGACTTTATGCGGTCAAAGGTGGCGCGTATAGACTTGAAGTCGGCGGCTATGCGGGCGTCATCGTCGACATTGCTTGCCATGCCCATTATGCCGCGCACTCTTACGCCGGGTGTTTCTTCGAGTATGCCGTTGTCGAGCAGGTTGATAAGCTCGTCGGGCAGAAATCCGTATTTGGTCTCTTCCATTGCTACGTGAACCTGAAGCAGCACGTCGGTGACTTTGCCGGCACGTCGGCTTTCTGCGTCAATGCAGCGGAGAAGCCGCTCGGAATCTACACTCTGGATGAGGCTTGCGTGTGGCACAACGAGGCGCACTTTGTTGGTCTGAAGATGTCCTATGAAGTGCCACGTTATGTCATCGGGCAAGGATGCCGCTTTCTCCGCCAGTTCGGTGGCGCGGCTTTCCCCAAACACACGCTGCCCCGCCTCATAGGCCTGCATTATCGCCTCGGCGGGATGAAATTTTGACACTGCCACGAGGGTGACATCCCCGGGCAGTGTCGATTTTATCTCTTTAATACGCTCTCTGATGCGGTTCATTTCACGTCGCGGATTATTCTGCTGCAGGCTCGCGCTTGCCGAGTTTTGCCTTAAACACATCCATTATCGTGGTCTCGGCGATTGACGACACCTCAAAGTCGGCCATTGTGCCTTTCATTCCTTCCATGAAGTTGTCAAGGGCCTCGCGGAAATTGTTGGCGGCGACAAGTATATGGGTTGTGGTCTTTTTCTCTACCGCGGTCTTTTCGTCGAGGGTGATGAAGTTGACCTTCACGTGATACCACTTGTCGGCGGCGTCATTCCAGAATATTTCGGTTATATTGGTGCGCTTTACCGCCGATATGGAGAAGTCGCCGGAGATGAAGGGTGTCAGCTCCTCGATGGTGCGTGCCTCAGCTTCGGTGAAGCTAAGCGCGTCGACCATATATGGTTCGTTGACTTTCTTCTGTGTGCCGTTTTCCATCATTTTGTCGTAACGAACTTTCGTTTCAAACCAATTGCTCATTGTATTACTGTTTTTATATTGTGATTATATATAGATGTTAATTTGATTTCTTGAAATGGAGGAATGTGTGGACACATCCCACAAGCAGCGCGCCGCCTATAATATTGCCGATAGTGGCGGGGACAAGGTTGCGCCATATCATCTGCCATGCCGTCACGTCGGCACCTTCGAGCATGCCGCACGGTATAAAGAACATGTTTGCTATGGAATGCTCGTAGCCGAGGGCGACAAACGCCATCACCGGAAGCCAGCACCCGAACATCTTCGCACCGCTGCTCTTGGCCGACAGTGCAAGCCATATGGCAAGGCATACACACCAGTTTGCCCCTATGCCCTTTACCATTACCACAAGCCACGGCATCGACACTTTGGCTTTCGCTATACCGATAATCGCCGAGTGATATGGCTCCGACGCGGTAAGACCCACGAAATATACCATGACAAAGACAAACAGGATCGCGCCGAGGAAGTTGCCGAGATATACGAGTGCCCAATTGACAACAACGTCGCGCAAGGTGCATTTCTTCGCCATCAGCGGAGGCATGAGCAGGGCGTTGTTGCCGGTAAACAGCTCTGCGCCGAGTACCACCACGAGTATAAGTCCTATCGGGAACATTGCCCCGCTGAGCAGCTTTTGCATCGCAGGATTTTCTGCTGTGATTCCGGGGAATCCGTATCCGACTATAACCGACAATATCCCGCCGAAGGCGATATAGGCACCTGCAAGCATTGTCAGTATAATAAATCCGGAGTAATCCGACGATTGCAGGCGCAGTTTGTTCTGCCCTGCGTTCATCGCCGCGTTGATTACTTCTGCCGGTGTCTTTGTTGCCATGGGTTGTCGGGTTTATAGCGATTCGAGAATGCGTTTCAACACGACTTCTGCCGAAATCTCACGGTTTGCAGCCTCGGGAATCACGAGTGAGCGAGGTCCCTCGATCACGTCGTCGCTTACGATCATGTTGCGTCTCACGGGCAGGCAGTGCATGAAGAAAGCATTGTTGGTGAGAGCCATCTTTTCTGCCGTGACGGTCCAGTTGCGGTCGGTGCTGAGCACCTTTCCGTAATTCGGGTCGGTGTATGCGCTCCAGTTTTTCGCATATACGAAGTCAGCGCCGGCGAGAGCCTTGTCCTGGTCGTATTCGATTTTCGCGTTGCCGGTAAACCTGGGATCAAGCTCGTAACCGTGAGGGTGGGTGATGACAAAATCATAACCGGCCGCGTTCATCCATTCGGCAAACGAGTTTGGCACAGCCTGGGGAAGCGACTTTGGATGAGGTGCCCAAGTCATGACTACCTTCGGGCGCTCGACGGTCTTATGCTCCTCGATTGTTATCAGGTCGGCAAATGACTGTAGCGGATGACGTGTTGCTGCTTCCATAGAGAACACCGGTCTTCCGGAATAGCGGATAAACTGATTAAGTATCTTTTCTTCGTAATCATCGACTTTTGACTCGAACCGTGCAAACGATCTCACGCCTATCACGTCGCAGTAACATCCCATCACGGGTATTGCCTCAAGCAGGTGTTCGGGCTTGTCTCCATCCATTATCACCCCGCGTTCTGTCTCCAGCTTCCATGCCCCCTGGTTGACATCGAGCACAATCACGTTCATGCCGAGATTCATCGCGGCTTTCTGTGTGCTCAGTCTGGTGCGTAGGGAAGAGTTGAAAAATATCATCAGGAGAGTCTTGTTTTCTCCAAGGTGCTTATAGCCAAAACGGTTGGCTTTTACTTCAAGCGCCTCTTTCACGGCAAGGTGAAGGTCGCCTATGTCGTTGACGTTAGTGAATTGTTTCATCGGATTGCAAATTATGGCGCAAGTTACTTAAATATTTCCATATAGACGCTACCAATACCGTCAAAAAATGGTAACTTTGTCGGTCAATAAACCTCAATAACTAATATGCAAGCAATTATACTGGCGGCGGGTCTTGGCCGCCGTCTCGGAGAATTTACAGCCGGAAATACGAAATGTATGGTGCCCGTCAACGGGGTCATGCTCATTGACCGCATGCTGATGCAGTTGCAGCGGTTGCCGCTGTCGAGAATAGTTGTGGTGATAGGATATGAGGGCGAGAAGCTGCGTCGGCATATAAGCGAGAGTTTTCCGGGGCTTAATGTGGAATATGTCGAGAATGAAATCTATGACAAGACCAACAATATATATTCCCTGTGGCTTGCGCGTGAGGTGATGCAGGATGATGACACATTGCTGCTTGAATCCGACATAATAGTCGATGATGCCGTCATTGACATGATCTACGCTTCGGAATATCCCGACGTGGCTCTTGTGGCGCGTTACGAACCGTGGATGGACGGCACAATGGTGCGTCTTGACGATGACGACAACATAATCAGCTTTATCCCGAAGAAGGCATTCAGCTACAATGACATAGACAGCTATTACAAGACTGTCAACATATACAAGTTCAGCCGGGAATTTGCCGTAAAACGTTACCTCCCTTTCCTTGAGGCATATATCAAGGTGCTTGGCGACAATGAGTATTACGAGCAGGTGTTAAGGGTGATCACGCTTGTCGACACCACGGGTATAAAGGCGTTGCCGATAGGCGACATGCCGTGGTATGAGATTGACGACGTGCAGGACCTGCGTATAGCGGAGACTATATTTGCCGATGTCGACTCCCGGCTCGAAAAGTTGCAGCACAGCTACGGCGGCTATTGGAGATACCCGGGGCTGAAAGATTTCTGCTACCTTGTCAATCCGTATTTCCCGGAAGAGAAGATGATCGAGGAGATGAAAAGCAATTTTGACGTGCTTCTCCGCAACTATCCTTCGGGAATGGGTGTCAACTCGCTGCTCGGTGCAAAATATTTCGGGGTGCGTCACGATTATGTGGTGACCGGCAACGGGGCTGCGGAACTTATAAAGGCGCTTATGGAGCATTCCGAGGGGAGGCTTGGTGTCACGACTCCGACATTTGAAGAATACCCCAACCGCATGAGCAAGGATGATGTGGAGGTGTTTGTGCCTGACAACTGCGACTATCGATATACCGCCGACGATATGATGGATTATTTTTCCGATAAGGATATAAAGACATTGCTTGTCATAAATCCGGACAATCCGTCGGGTAACTTTATTCCCCGCCATGACCTTATGCGACTCGTGGACTGGACACGCGACCGGGGTATACGGCTTGTGGTCGACGAGTCGTTTGTCGACTTTGCCGACGGTGACGACAACACCCTCCTGCACAACACCGTGCTTGAAGGAGCGCGGCACCTTGTTGTGGTAAAGAGCATCTCGAAGTCTTACGGTGTCCCGGGATTGCGTCTTGGCGTTCTTGTCAGCGCCGATACGGAGCTTGTCAGGGTGATCCGGTCGTCGTGCGCGATATGGAATATCAACTCGTTTGGTGAATATTACATGCAGATATTCGGGAAATATGAGAAATCATACGAGAAGGCTTGCTGCAAGATCAGAAAAGTGCGCGACGCGATGTATGAGTCGCTGCTTGATGTAGGATACCTGCGTGTGATACCGTCGGCTGCAAATTATTTCCTCTGTGAGGTGACTTCCCGGTTTACCGCTGCGGAGCTTACGCGGTTGTTGCTCGACCGCTATGGCTTGCTGATTAAAAATTGCTCCGGTAAGCGGGGCTTTCCCGACGGATCGCAGTTTATACGCATAGCGGTAAGGGATACTGCCGATAACCGCCTGCTTGTCGATGCTCTTAAATCATTATAATAATGACTTTGGATAAACGTGGCTGCGGGAAGATATGTATTGTAGGCGGAGGAAATGTCGGCACGGTGCTTGCCGGATTTGTCGCTTCGCGTGGATATAGGGTCAGTGTGTTTACCGATCGACCCGATGAGTGGGGTGTGATGGTGGAAGTCACCGATCCCGACGGGAAGTGCTTCGATGGGAAGCTTGATTGCGTGTCGGCTGATCCGTCGGTAGCCTTGTCGGGTGTCGATATGGTGCTGATATGCCTTCCCGGGCCTGTGATTCGCGACAAATTGATTGCCATGAAGCCATGGTTAGGTGTTGATACGCTTGTGGGAAGTGTGTTTTCATGCACAGGCTTCTTCATAATGGCGATAAATGTGCTTGGCACCGGAGCAAGGCTTTTCGGACTGCAGAGGGTGCCGTTTATCTCGCGCCTGTGCCGTTACGGACACTCCGCGCGTCTGCTCGGTTACCGTAACCTGATCAAGGTGGCTTTCAGCGGTGTTGAGGATGCGGAAGCGGTGTCAGGGATTTTAGCCGATATGTTTGCCACGCCTGTATCGGTGTTGTCCCATCCGCTGGAGGTCACGCTCACTAACAGTAATCCGATTTTACATCCGGCGCGCCTCTATTCGATGTTTAAGGATTGCAAGGCACCGATGAAGGAAGTGCCTGCCTTTTACAGCGACTGGACCGATGAAAGCTCGGAGTTTTTGATTGCGTGTGACAATGAGTTTCAGCAGGCGGTAAGGCGGCTTGGCATTGATTCATCCCATATCCCGGCATTGCTGGATTATTATGAGTCGGTCGACGCACCGTCGCTTACCCGCAAGATACGCAGCATAGAGGCGTTCCGCGGCATTCCGGCACCGATGAAGAAAGTTGAAGGGGGCTATATGCCCGACTATGACAACCGCTATTTTACCGAGGACTTCCCTTATGGGATGATGCTTATAAAGATGGTGTGCTCCCGCCTTGACATTGATACTCCGACAATCGACATGATATTGGGCTGGTTTCAGGAGCAGACGGGTAAACGTTATATCGAGGACGGCAGGATTGTAGATACACCCGACTCGCGTGCCGTGGCTTGTCTTGACGCGGCATCGATCGACTATCTTATTTCTTCAATAAAGCATTGACTCCGTAATGGCTGAATCGATTGGCAAGAAGGCGCTTAAAGGTACGGCATGGGCTACTGTTGACCGCTTCGGCAACATGATCCTACAGTTTGTTGTCAATCTTGTGCTTGCCAATCTGCTGCTTCCCGCCGACTTTGGTGTGATAGGTGTGCTCGCGATTTTCATCGCCGTGTCGCAGACGATTATCGACGGAGGGTTTGCCTCGGCGTTAATTCAGCGGAAGTCGCCGACCGAAGCCGATTATTCTACAATATTTTATTGGAATCTCGGTTTTTCTCTGATCCTTTACGGCGTGCTTTTTCTCATAGCCCCGGCTGTGGCGCGTTATTTCGGGATGCCGGTGTTTTGCGACGTGCTGAGGGTTATAAGCCTTAACCTTGTGATAAGCGCGCTTGCCCAGGTACAGCTCGTAAGGCTTAAAAAAGAGCTTGCTTTCAAACGTCTCGCATTGGTCAACTTAGTCAGCTATGTCACTGCGTCGTCTGTTGCGATCGAGATGGCTTTCCATGGTTACGGGGTGTGGTGTCTTGTCGCCATGACCGTAGTCAATCAGGCTATGGTGACATCGCTTTACTGGGTATTTAATCGCTGGCATCCGTCGGCGGTGTTTTCGCTTGAATCGTTCCGGTCGCTGTTCGGTTATGGAGGATATATGCTTGCCGCTGCCATCTTGCAGGAAATATGCCGTAATCTTCAGGGAGTGATAATAGGAAAGCGGTTTTCAACCACAGAAATGGGCTACTACACCCAGGCTTACAAGCTTGATCAGGTGACGTCGTATTCCATCCCTCAAGTGCTTGTGCAGGTGCTGTTCCCGTTCTTCTCCAATATACAGAGTGAGCGTGAGCGGCTTGTCTCGATGACCGAACTTGGTATGAGGGTGATAGCCGCCGTGGTGTTTCCTCTGCTCATTGTGCTGATGATTGTGGCTGAGCCGCTTGTGACTACACTTTACGGCGACATATGGCTGCCTTGTGTGCCGTATTTTCGGATTCTGTGTGTCGGAGGAGTGTTTGTGTGCCTGCAGAATATTAATTTCTATGCAGTTGCGGCGTTAGGTCACAGCAAGGCTCTGTTCAGATGGAGCTTTTACAAGTGGGGACTCCTGCTTGCATTGCTTTTCACGGGTATGCTGTGGGGCATGTTTGGGATAATGTGGGCTATTGTCGTGAGCAATTTCAATATATTTATGGTAAATGCCTTGTTGTCGCGGAAATATGTAGGATGCTCTCTGCGGAGACAGTTGTGGTGCATATTGCCGCCGCTTGCCGCGGGCGTGACAGCGGGCTTGGCGGTGATGGCCATTCCCGGTATTGAATGGTGGCTCAGGGCGTTGCTTTACCTGACGCTCTACACCGGGATTGCCCTTTTGTCGCGGATACGTGCGATAGGCGACATACGGCGGCTCATGACTTTAATATTGAATAAAAAGGATTCCGACAATGATTGATGCTGATATTCAAGCCGACTTGCGTCGACGCTTTAACCCCGACGGTTCGCTTCTGCGCGACCATCAGTTGAAACTGCTTGAGATGCTAAAGTATATAGATGAAGTGTGCCGTCAGGATGGCATACCTTATTGGCTCAGTTCCGGCACTTTGATAGGTGCTATGCGCCACGGCGGGTTTATCCCTTGGGATGACGATGTGGATGTCGAGATGCTTGCCACCGACTTTCCGCGATTCAAGGCTGCTGTCGAGCGCCGCGGTGATCCCCGCTATGTGGTGCAGACTACTGAAAATGATCCGGAGTTTTTGTTTGCCTTCGGGAAATTGCGCGACCTCGGCTCGCTGGTAGAGGAGAGTAACGGGCTTGACTCGCTGTTGAAATACAGGGGATGCTACATTGACATATTTACTCTTGCTCCGTCATCATCGCGCGCGCTTCACCGGCTCGGATGCAAGCTCGTAGGCACGGAGCTGAAATGGCGCGTAAAATCGCCGCGCTCGCTACGGAGTCATGTGCTCAGAGGGCTTTTGCACGGGGTGCTGTTTCCTGTGTTGTCGGCGGTCAGCCGCATAGGTGCCGGCACACGTATGCGCCATGTAATGCCAAGCTTCTTTTCCGCTCCGCGAGAGTTGCCGGAGTTGCTTCCTGTGTCGGAAATCGACTTTGAGGGATACCGGTTTAAGGCTCCCGCCGATCCTGACGCATATCTGAGGCGTATCTACGGTGATTATATGCGTCTTCCCGATCCGGACAAAATTCAGGTACACGCGTCAAATATACGGTTACAGATTTAGTTGAGATTCCCGATTGTCGGTGGGCGGTCGACCTTCCGGTCGCCCCTACGTTTTGTGTGAAAGGTGGCGCATGCGTTGTAGGGGCGACCGGGAGGTCGACCGCAGTGTCAAGGGTATAAAAGGCGGGGATGCGTCAATTTTTTTGAGCATCCCCGATTACATCAATGAAAAAAGTATTTGTTTAGAGCAAAATAAATGAGGAATCGACGGTTGACTTGATCTCCGATTTGAGCTTGGTGGCATTAACCGGCTTGCTCACGTAGCCGTTGAAGCCGTTTTCCATGATGCGCTCCTTGTCGGAGGCGAAGGCATAGGCGGTGACGGCAATGATGGGTACTGTTTTCGATACTTTTCTGATCTCCCTTGTGGCCTCGTATCCATCCATGTTCGGCATGTTGATATCCATTATGATGATATTTGGCTGGTGCTGCTTGAACAGGTCTACAGCCTCCCTGCCGTCCCATGCGTGGATGAGGTTGTAGTCGTTGGACAGTATAGTTTCGAAAAGCAGGTAGTTGCTTTCATTGTCCTCTGCCACGAGCAGGGTCAGCTTATCCTGACGCTTGATAGTCTCTTTGGGCTGTGCGCTTGCGATTTCTATATCCTCATGCTGTGCCTTTGTCTCTGATTCCTGTACGGGGAGGTAGGGTATGGTGAACCAGAATGTAGAGCCAAGACCTTCACCGGGTGATTCGACCCCGATTTTTCCTCCCATTTTTTCTATGATGCTTTGGCTGATTGACAGACCGAGACCGGTGCCCTGCACAAAGTTGTTGAGCTTGGTGAAACGCTGGAACACGCTCTTCTGCTTTTCGGGGGCGATACCGATACCGGTGTCGCGCACAAAGAAATAGATCTCGTTGCCACGCAGCTCATAGCCGAAGGTGATGCTTCCGCGGTCGGTAAACTTGCAGGCGTTGGTGAGCATGTTGATGAGTACCTGCGACAGACGGTTGCGCTCGGCGCGTACCATACACTCCGCCGCCCCGAGGTTGAAGTTAAGCACAACGCCAGGCTTGACTCTCATCCTCACTGTGCTTTCAAGATTGCGGATAAGCTCGTTGAGGTCGGTGGGATGGTATATGAACTCAAGTGTGTTTGCCTCGACTTTCGCGAGGTCAAGGATATCACTGATGAGTTGCAGTAGCAGTTGGTTGTTGTTTTCGATGATGCCGATGAACTTCTCTTTTTTCTCTGCGTCGTCGGTGTTGGCGAGCAGGTTGGAGAATCCGACGATGGCATTCAGCGGAGTGCGGATTTCGTGGCTCATGTTGGCGAGGAAAGCCGATTTTAGCTTGTCGGACTCGCTTGCCTGTTCTTTGGCGTGTATAAGCGCGTTTTCCTGCTTCTTTCTCTCTGTGATAAGCAAGAGTGAGCCGACGAGTGAGATCGGGCGGCCGGTGTCGTCAGTATCGTCGACAGCGGCGTTTACTTCCATCCAGTCGATGATCTCTTTGCCATTGTCGTTGGTCACGATACGGAATTCCTCCTTGACATAGTTTGCCTTGCCGTCGACAAGTTCCTGATAGGACTGGCGAACACGGGGCAGGTCGTCGCGGTGAATGCGTTGGAAATACTCGCTTGAATCGATTATGTTCATGCCCCGCCGCGATCCGCGCAGGGTGGGGAACTTAAGGTGTTTCAGTATACGCTGGCTTTCGCAATATATGCGCTGTGTCTTGACATCCCATCGCCACGGTATTATGTGGGCTACGTTAAGGGTCATTTCAAGCTGCTTGCGTGAATTGCGGAGAGTGTTTTCCGCTTTGCTGCGTTTGGTTATGTCACTTCCGAATATGTCTACGGAGTTGTTTTCTTTGTTTGGTACAATCAGAAACTCAAAATATGAGTCGGTTGTCTTGAAATAGTGGGTGAATGTAACTGAATGTCCTTCATTGAATGCCGTATCAATCAGCCTTTTTAGCGACTCCATGCTAAAGAACGAGTCGGCATCGTCAGCTCCGTTCTGAGTATACAGTGTCTCAAAGGAAGTATTGCCCGATGTATAATTGATTTTCCGGACATGCCCCTCACTGTCGGTCGAGAGTGTAGCCTGGGCATATGCGATCGGCATGTTGCGAACGAGTGCATCATGTGCGCTTGTCACCTTGATTTTAGTGCGGAGCGCATTGGAGCGCAGCGCAATGATCGCGGCTACTGCCACGACAAGCAGTATTATGCTGATGATATACCATTTGTAATTTTCCCAAAGAGTTTTGGGCTTGTTGACAAATACAGTGTCTTCAGGGCAGTCGCCTGTGCTGTAGCCGTCGCGTATCAGCTGCTCGTAGTTTATCACGTAACTGAAGTCTTCAGGATATTCCGGATAATAGAACGGGAGGTCACGCATTTTCGTACCATCGTTCATCTTGTTTACATAACTGATAAGTGTATCTTTAATTTTATCATAATTCGGGAAATATCCGCCGAGTATGCCATTGGAAATATATGCCTCGCGTAGTGAGTATACCGGCTGTATGGCTAACGGGATAGCCTGATATTCTCCCATAATGAGCTGCGGATATCCGTTAATGTCTTCCTTTGAATAAAACCAGGAAGAAAACAGAAACGCGCTTTTATCGCTGTCGGTGGTAAGATAGTCAAGTAGCTTCCCTCGGTTATTATTGTCGGCAACAAGCCATTCATAGCTTACCGAAGGGTAGGTCGATGCAAGATAATTGCTTATATTCTTGTTAAGATGTCTGTTGCTCGCCAAGGGGTCGGCCGCGAAAATAAGTTTGCCGAGCTGGGGATTCATCTTTATGATGAGATCAATGGTCTCCTTGTACATGAAAGGAGACTCAATGAATGTAAGGTCATATTTGTTGCGCAATTGGGCGAGCGGAGTCAAATTGTCGTCAGTGTCGTTGCCTTCGGTCCCGGTGAAATAGTAATCCATTGGACCTACTTTATCCGAGTTGCCGAGAAGTACCGCCGGAAGGTCGCCCCAACTTGATTTCAGGGTGTCGAGAAGGCAGAACGATGCCTCACCGATCATTACAAGCCCGTCGGGTCTGTTTTCTTTGAATCGTGCAAGGAGTCCGCTGACCATTTTATTGTAGAGAGTGTCGTTGGTGACAAATGTCATGTTCATGTGCTCCACCCTGATGTTGAAGTCATGCTTTTTCGCTGCTTCCAGGATAAGCGGGTTGATATATGACTGACTCCATGGCGCCCCTTCATTGTAGGCGTTGATGACCAGTATATTGTTGACCGGCTTTGACCGGTCGCCGGTATCGGCTTTCGCCGGGAATAGCGATGATACCGTTATAGCCGTTATTGCAAAAAATGCTCTTAGGATAAGATTGAAATCTTTCATGAATATGTTGTGTGATATATTAATCGACCGGTTACAAGTTATTTGAATAAATGCAAAGTTAATAAATTTCGGATGTAATCATATATGGGAGTGAAAAAATAACATATGTTTTACGGCATAAAAGAATAACAAAAAGCGTGGCATCCGACGATGCCACGCTTTATATAGGGAGCTAATCAGGATTAGGTCAGTGATTATTTCTTCCAGGCGTATACCTGAACCTTGCTCTTGCCGTATGCTACATAGATATAACCGTCGGGATTGATGGAGATGTAGTTGGCTGAGTTGCCTCCGGCGTAGCGTGTGCGGGTCACAAACGAGAGGTCGTCTTTCTTAAGAACGATGAGACCGGCTCCGCCATGGGCGATATATACATAGTTGTTGTCGACAGCAAGACCGTTGGCGCAAGCCGCGGCTGCTTCCTTGACTGACATTTCCCAGCCCTTCAACTCCTCTTTGCTCTTGTCGGCAAGGCGGAATGAAGCGACTTCGGTAAGGGTGTTGCCTGCAAGGGTAAGGTGTTTTACGCCGCCTTGTCCGAGGCATACCCATATGTCATTACCTTCGATGGCGATTACATCCTTGCCGTCAACCGGTGAAAGAAGTACATCTTCAACCACGTAGGAAGCGATTTCAGTTGTGTAATTAACGTCAGCGGCATTAAATACCTTGATAGAGGCATTGGCTGTATTGGCCACATTGTCACGGTTGATGAGCGTAAGCATAGCCACTTTCGCGCCGTCGGTTGCGATGTGCTTGCCTGTGCGTGAGCCGTCACGCTGCCATGGGTTTGCAGGTGCTTCAGCGAGAGCCGGGTCAAATTTCCAAGATGGCAGCTTGGCGATTGACTTGAGCTTCCAGTCAGCGGCTTGGGCGAAATCTGAAACGTTGAAAGTCTCAAAGCCTGCTACTGATGCAGTCTGGTAATATTCGCCGTTACGGATGATACAGTTGCCTGATCCACCATTGGAATAGAGAGTGTCGCCGTCAACAATGTATTGCTCTTTGTAGAGGGTGATGAGATTGAGTTTTGCCTCGTTGCCGGTCGGGAATGTTCCGCCATTGCAGTCAATCCAGCCGAGGATACCGCCTTTCTTGGGATGGTCACCGGCTACAAAGATCTTGCCGTTGTCAAAAATCACGTGGTTGAAGTCGATAGCTCCATAAGTGGCGTTGGCGGGTGCAGTCTCAAGATATGAGTTGAGGGTTACCTGTCCGTTATCAACGGTCAGATGCTCGATACATCCGTGGAAGTCACCGCCCTGGGTGTGCCAAGAAAGATAAGCATCTTTTCCTACGGTGTAAATGCAGGTAGCAGAAATCGGGTGAGTATGTTCTGCTGGCGATATCTGACCTATATTCTCAAGCTCAGGATCTGGATCGGGGGTGGGATCTTCCGGACCGGTCACTACTTTCGGAGCGCAGGGGTCGTTGGAATCCTCGACCGTATACTCGATGTCGCCGTTTACCTGTGTGGTCTCGTTCCATTCGAGTTGAACTTCAGTCTCGCCGGCTCCGATTTCCTGAGTTCCGATCTGGGAGTTGTATTTGATTGCCACGTTGTAGAAAGTGTCCTTGAGGTCTTTGTTGTTTACGTCAAGCACGTCAGTCTCAACCATAGCATAGTCGCCATCGGCAGCCATTACAAATACGTTGCCTATGTCTTTTAGACGCAACTGCTCGGTGGCATTGAGATAGCCGCCGTCGCGGAGAAGAACGGTCAAGGGCTCACCGCCTGCAAGCTCTACGATGGGGGCAGATACATAACCAGTAGAAATGACCGAGGTGGATCCGGTAAGGTAGACGGTCTCCTCTGCAGTAACAGAGCACCCGGCATAAACCTTGCCGCCTACAAGCTTGATGTTTTTGCCGTGAAGCTTGCCCGTAGTGTAGACTTCGCCGAGGAAGTTGAAGTCGACGTCATCATGAACGAGAGCAGCTGCTGAAATCAATGTGCCGTGAATCTGAATGCTGTTTTCGGCTGACTGATTGGCGCGAAGAATATCGCCGCCACCGTAAACGT
Organism: uncultured Muribaculum sp.; assembly: GCA_910587665.1. GTDB lineage: Bacteria > Bacteroidota > Bacteroidia > Bacteroidales > Muribaculaceae > Muribaculum. The sequence continues at coordinate 213,855 of CAJUMZ010000002.1, read as the reverse complement.
ATACTGTAGTCTTGGATTGAAGTACGCTATTGTCAGTAAGCTTACCGCCATTAAGAATGTGGATCTCCATGTCGGCGTCGGTTCCGGTTCCCCCGATGGTCACGTTGCCGTCAATGTAGAATTTCGGCGATTGAATAGTAACTTCCTTGTAAAGACCTTGAATGTATGAACTTTTTTCTGCGTCGTAGTAGCCGTCAGAGGTGTAGATTATTTTTAACGGAGCTTCGAGCGACTTGTAAATGCCTGCCGGTACATAGATATTGGAACTGGGAGTGGCCGGTATGTCGCTTTCTGTAGATCCTTGTGGCAACTTTATGTATATGGCATAAGGATTGGTCTTGTATCCTTCGTCAAGGGAAATCATGTCGCCAAGGTTTTCAGGTAACTCCGGCATGCCGGGGAATTCGGGGACATCATTCGCTGCACGGCTGCCAAATGCGGCTCTTGAATTGTAGAACGTCTTAGCCAATGCAGGATTTGATAGAACAGAAAGGTCAACGCCGTCAACCGTCTCTACTACATCGGTGCCGGTCGGGCCGTTGACGTCAAGTGCGTCATCCTTACAGCCTGTCATTGCTACAAGAGCAAGTGCCAAGGCTCCACACTTGAGTGCGTTTTTGCGGGAAATTTCCTGCAAGTTCAGGTTAGTTTTTTTCATCCTTAATTGTAATTAGAATGTTAGATTGGTATAAATGTTTGTTTGTTTCTGTATGATGTGAGTCAGATCACTTTTCCTTGCTGGGTTAATAATGCGCAAATATATGAAAAAGTCATTAATCTGCCAAATATTTTAACAGTTAAAAGGTTGATTTATTTATGATTCGGGATGAAAATTGTAGGTACTTATTGTATATTTTCACAATCGCTCATCGACAATCTCCCTGCTTAGTTTCCCTTTTAAATCGTATATTGCGCCGTTTTCATTGAGATAATTTTTAAGTGTCATATCGTTAAATGCGGCGTGGCATACGCAATGTATGATAAGGTCATATTTTTTGTCGGAAATATCTTCGTCATCAGTCACTATATCAATATTATAATCTCTTTTTGCTTTCAGTGGATCGACATTCGGGTCAAATATATCGACATGTCGCACGCGTCGGCTTAGCTCGTTGTAGATGTCGATCACCTTGGTATTGCGGATGTCGCGGCAATTTTCCTTGAAGGTGAATCCGAGGAGGAGCACGTCGGCTTCGGATTCCGGCTTCCCTTTTGTCTTGAGTAGTAAAGCGGAGCGCTCTGCCACGTAACGCGACATGCTGTCGTTGACGCTGCGTGCCTCGGTCATGAGCCTTGTGGTGACGCCTACGCTCTGCGCCTTGTGGATCAGGTAGTAAGGGTCGACGCCGATACAATGCCCTCCGACAAGTCCCGGATGCAGCTTTTGAAAATTCCATTTTGTCGCCGCCGCCTCTATCACGTCGTGGGTATCGATGCCGAGGGCGTTAAACAGTTTTGCCGCTTCGTTGATGAGCGCTATCTCGACATCACGCTGGGTGTTTTCGAGAATCTTTGCCGCTTCCGCCACCTTGATGCTTGGCGCACGGTGGGTGGGGGCTTCCAGCACGGATCCGTAGAGCCGCTCGACAAAGTCGGCTGTCTCCGGAGTGGAGCCTGATACAATCTTGCATATCTTATGTACCGGTCGGGTGTATTCTCCCGGATTGACGCGTTCGGGGGAATATCCAGCAAAGAAGTCACGGTTGAATTTCAATCCCGACACCGCCTCAATCACCGGTATGCACTCCTCCTCCGTGGTGCCGGGATATACGGTCGATTCATAGATGACAATGTTGCCGGGGCTTATGACTTGACCTATCTTTGCGCTTGCATCGCGCAGCGGCTGAAGGTCGGGTAAGTTGTGGGAGTCAACCGGCGTGGGCACCGTCACGATATAGACGTCGCAATCTTTTATGCCGTTAATATCAGAGGTGCATGTCAGTCCATTGTCAAGAGCGGTTTTGAGGATTCCGGGCATGAGGTCGCTGTTGGCGTCCAGCCCGCTGTTCAGGTCGTCGACCCTTGATCTGTTGATGTCAAGTCCTGTAACCGGATATTTACCGGCAAACATGCAGGCAAGCGGCAAACCCACGTACCCAAGGCCGAGGACTGCGATTTTCGGTTTCAGAACTGTTTCACTCATTGGTCTTGAATTTAATGATTTTTTGTGTGGGGGTAAGCATCTTGTTGTATATTAACTGATTATAAGCCTTCTGCACGCGCCACATCAGAGGTCTTCCTTGGGTTCCAGGCATCATTGTAGGATGAATAGAAGAATAGCTCCGATGTGTGGGCGATAAGTCGCGTTATACGTAAGAAATATCCGGTATAGAATGTTGTGATAAATACGTAAGGAAAGAGTTTTGCCTCCTCGCGCGGCCGCTCGGTCACGATGAGAATCACGCCGAAAGCCACGATTGCAAATGCCATCCTTATCAGGTAGCCGATGACGATAATCTCCCACAGGCGGTCGACGTTCATGAAAAAGAGCATGATGATATAGAAGAACCATACGTAGTTGAACGCGAAGTCATATACGATATTCTCCATGTTGGACATCATGTTGAGGAAAGAGAAGTTGCGGTCGCTCCAAAGGATATCCTTGTGCTTGCGTATACGGAAACGCACGAGTGACTTTGACCAGCGTTTTCGCTGCTTGAAAAGCTTCGCCCAGGAGGTAGGCACGTTGGTCATGCACACTGCATTGTTGGCAAACCATACCTTGTAGCCTGCCTTGCGCAGCTTCTGGGTGATGTCGCCGTCAAGTCCCGGTCCTATGTCCCAGCATCCTACCTCGCGGATAGCCTCGGTCTCAAACGCTCCGAATGCTCCGGAGATTATATGGTATATGCCGAGCATGTTGGAGCCCATTCGCCCTACCATGATTGTCTTCAGGTATTCGAGTGCCTGCAGGGTAGAGCAGAGCGAGGCATGGGCGTTACGCACCTTGATGCACCCGCCTACACCCTTTATGTTGCGGTCGAAATAAAACGGTATCAGGATCTTTTCGATAGCGTCGCGGTCGAGCGAGCTGTCGGCGTCAAGGTGGATAATGTACTTGCCTGAGGCGTGGGATGCGGCGAAGTTTGCCGCACAAGCCTTTCCTCCTCCGAGATTCAGACGGAAAAACTTGGTGATGTAGCCGGCACGCTGCAGGTCGTTGCATATTATCGGGGTGGCGTCGTCGGAACCGTCGTCGACGATTATTATCTCGAAATTCTGGTAGGTCTGCTCACGCAGCGACTCGACAAGCTTGAAGATGTGGCTCCCCTCATTCTTGCCCGGAGCGAGTATTGACACAAGCGGCATCTCGGTGTAGAGCAGGTTGCGAGCCACGGTGTCGCGGCGGCGCATGGACTTGTGGAGAAACACGTGGCGTATCGCCGTGATGATGTCGATGAGGTAATAGCGCGGAAACTCGATGATGAACAGAAACCAATAGGTAGAAAGAGCCACCTCCCACGACAGATTGGTGGAAAAGCACACCATTATGCCGTTTAGCAGTTCAAAGATGTCGTAAAGCAGTCCTTTGAAAAATGTCTCAATCATCTATATCGTAACGCTATATATAAATAATGTATAGTTTATCATGTCCGGCGTTTTTCTTCGAGTCGCTTCACGAAGGTTTCCGGGTCGGTGTCGGGGTGGTATATGTAGGTCTCCACAAGTTCAAACTGGAATCCGTCGTGGAGCTGGCGGTAGTCGTTAAGCTCCGCCTTCAATTCATATTCCATTTTGCTTTGCTGGCGCCCGATCTCACCTTCGCGCACACGGCTCATGAAGTAGTAGTTGTTACCCCATATGGCACTCTTGTAGGTGAAGAATCGCGCCATCGCCTGAACAACCGGCGGCCTGGCGTCAAGCGACGGTCCTTCGTCGGCGTTAGGGTCAAACACATAGAAACGGGTGACTACGAGTACCTCGCCCTGATTGTTGCGGGCGGTGGAAAACTGTCTTACGTAGTCCATGAAATTGCGGGTCGACGTGTAGCCGAAAAATCCCGCCTGGCTTATCGTGTGGATCACGTCGTTGGCGGCGAAGGCGTGGATGCCGTCGGGGGTAAGCTCGTATTCCGACACGTCGCGAGAGAGCAGCTCGTCGGTCTCAAGGCTACGCTTACATGACGAGCACAGTACTCTCATGTCGGGATACATGAATGACTCCTCACACTGGTTGCAGGTGTATATAGCCGAAGGCTTGTCGTAGTCGACGCCGATGTGACGCAGCAGCACGTGGCACTTGGGGCAGCGCAGTTCGCCGTCCCACTCGTAGGTGGACTGCGGCGACACGTTGGCGCAGCGGAAGTGATGGATCACCGATTGCTGGCGCAGGTCGGAGCTGTTGCACTTGGGGCATGTCTCGAAGAAGAAGAGGTGGCTGCTGCCGCAGTGGGGACACTCGTGGATCCTGTCGATGAAGCGGGAGTGGCGGATGTAGCCGAGTCGGAGCATCTCGGAGTGGAAAAACTCGCGCTCCTGCGCGGCGATACGCTCCTGGCCGGTGTACCACATGGTGTAATTGTACAGGGCCATATAGCCGATACTCATGCCTTTCACCGGCTCGGAGCTGAATGTGAAGCGCCCGCGCGATATGGCATAGCGCACGAGTCGGAACATCTCCTCGGCGTGGGTCACCACCGGTTCGGTGCCGAGCAGGAAGTTAAGGCGGCGCATCGAGCCGTATATCTCGTCGATTGTCTGCGCCATGTCACGGTCGGTCGGCGATGAGGCGTAGCCGTCGACTATTATCTCCGCCTCTCCGAGCCATCCTTGAAGACGCTGGGTGACGAAGCAGGGCTTGAACCTGCATTTTTCCGACAGCAGCGGCGAGGCGAGACGTATGGCGAGCCTGGTATAATCGTGGAGAGGGTTGATCACGTTGATAAACATGGCGTCGAAATCCTCAAACTCCAGGTCGGGCGTGCGGTCTACGTCGAGCACATCGTTGATCACCAATATCTTCCGTCGGCTGAAATTGGTGATAATCTGATATTTTTCGTTTACGCGATTTCTTGTTATCATTTCTTTTCAGGCTTTCGTGAGTCGAGTATCCATGCGTCGCGGAACTCGCGCTGTGTTCTCGAAATAGTCTTTAATTCAGCTCCGGCATCTTCGGCCGATGCATGGCGCGATGCGTATACATACCATTTTCCGCTGCGGTAAAGCTTTCCGCTTTGGTCAAGCGCCATATCACGCAATTGCTCTACTCTTTCATCGGCATGCTTTTCTGCCTGGAACACATTGGTGATGATGTAAAACACCTTGGCGTTTTCCTGCGCCTTGGCGAGCCGTTCTTTCTCAGCGACCGCCGCGCTGTCGTCACGCTGCTTAAGCGCGGCAATGGAGTCGGCGCGATGCTGCTTGCGGGCACGTTTTATGGAGTCTTCGCGCTCCTGCTCGATGCGACGCTCTATCACGCTGTAGTGACGGCGGCGGTTCTGGTATTCGATGAGCGATGAGTCGCTGACACCGGCGCCGGTGGTTACCCAAAGATAATTGCTTGGCTCGTCGCTTTTCCAAGTGTCAAGATTTTTGAACCTGATGGTGACAGGGAGCCCTGAGGCAACGCTCCAGAAAGGTATTATCTGGTCGTAGTCGATGTCGAGCTTGGCGATCAGCGAAGTGTTCTTTTTTGTGAAGTAGCTGCGCAGGTTTTCGGGGATTTCCTCGGTGCGCATCCCGATTATCGACACGTGGGCGTCAAATGACAGGTTTTCATTCACCACGATCTCCGCAAGGGAGTTGTAGGTGATGTTGTGGATCTTGTCAGGCGGGATATAGGCAACCACGTGCAGATTGTTGTCGGTAAGATTGAGGTGTTGCGCGGTCATCAGCAGCTCCTTCTCGAAAAATACCATCCTGTCGGGTGCCACGATGTTGACGATTATCGCGGAGTCGGTTGCCAGGCGGAAGCGTCGTGCCGCCTGAAGCGAGCGGGAACGTATGTTGTCGTAAATCTGTGAATTTGCGTCACCTCCCCCCCCATGGATTCCCCTTGACGCGGGGTCGGTGGAGCGGCGCATGCCGCCGAGCATGCCCGCTTCCGCCTGCATGGCTTTCAGCCGGGCGAGTGCCTCGCTGAGCATGCGCTCAAGATCCATTCGGTGGGAGTTGTCGCTTAGCCCGAACTGGATATTGTGGTTCTCAAGCGAAATCTGCTTGCGCAGCTCGGCGATTCTCACTTTCTGCACGGCGATTTCCTGAAGGAGCGTGTTGTAGCGTATGGTCAGGTCGCGGTTACGCGCCACGATTGTAGGCTCGGTGTTGATATTGGCCTGCTCCGTCATCACGTCCATCATGAAGTAGGAGTATAAGGTGTCGCCAGGCAATACAATGTCGCCGATCTCGACAAACAGGCTGTCGAGAAATATGTCAAACGGTGTCCTTACCTGATTGGCGTCGACATGAATGTAGCCGTCAAATTCGGAATATACCACTTTCCTGCCGAAGTAAAGCCCCAGCAGAAGCAGTATTACGCCGAGCACGGTCGCGGCTACAATCTGCTGACGGTTGACCTTGCGCTTGCGTTGGCGCAGGATCTCTTCTATGTTTTCCTTCTCGTCATGGGAGCGATAGGTGAAATTTTTCATTGTCGTTACTGGCTATTGACTTTTACCTGTTAATATCAATAGTGACCGACTCAAGTGGTATCTCGCGGCAGAAGCGGAGCACCGATTCGTCGGTCAGGAATTTCTGAAGGTCGGCTATGCAGCAATCTTTGCGATACTGGAAGTCGATGAATTTCTCGCAACAGGAAAGGTAGCTGTTGTACTCTTTCATGCGTGCGAGCCGGTTGTATTCTCCCACGCGGTTGTCGTAGGCGTTGGCGCGCAGGGTAAGGTATCTTTTCAACTCCTCCATGCGGCGGTATTCGCCGAGTGAGGCGTTGTTGTAGCGTTCGATGTCGAGCAATATCGCGTTGACCGCCTCCATGATGCGTGTGGCGATGTGCGACTCCTCGGCGGCAAGTATGTTGCGTTGCGCGCGGAGGGCGTCTTTCTTTTTCCAGAATTCAAATGACAGGGGGATGGTGAATACCACTCCCGCGTCGACATTTGACGAGTTGGGGGCGTAGGGGCGCGTATAGTAGGAATACCGCACAAACGGCGCGGCGTTTACCTCGGTCCAGTAGCTCGTGTTTTTCTCCTGCTGCTCGAGCAGTTGCATCTGTAGCTGTAGCGTGGAAATGTCGGCTTGCGTCTTGCGCACATGGCTCAGGTAAGCCGCCGTGTCGATGTCGACAAAGTAGCCGGCGGGGCGGGAGAGGTCAAGCGCGGGAAGGTGACGCCCGGGGATGGCGGCGAGCATTCGTTCGGCCTCCGCTTTCTCGTTGAGTATCTGCAGCAGGTCGTCGCTCGGTATGTTTTCGTTTTCAAGCAGATACATGTAAGCCGCGCTCAGCATGTTGAGGTTGCGGATGCGCTGTAGCAACACCCCTCCCATGAGCGAGTCGCTGTATTGCCTGAATGTCTCTTTCTGACGCTCAACAAGCATCCCGAGGTCTTCCTTGTCGTAGGCGAGCTTGTCGATCCTGCCGCGTATCTTCTGCTCCTCGATCCTGCCGCCGCGCTTGAACAGCGCGCTCTGAAACGGATACCATCTCAACTCCGCCTGAATCTTACCTTTGTATACCGATACCGGGTCATCCTCATCCATGCCAAGCTCCCCGTCGAGGCGGTAATATGCCTGTCCGGTAAAGCGCAGTCCCGTGAGGCTCTTTATCTCGCCTATCTCTGCGTCGACCCTGCGGTCGATGGCACGGTTGAGATTGTCGCGTGTGTCGCTTGCCGAGGCGGTTGCCGTGGAGTCGGTGACCGTCAGCGAGGCGGGGCGGCTGTTGTCGCGGCTCCCGAAAATCAGGGAGTCGAGATGCTCGAAGCGCTTGTCGAAGTTGGCAAGTATCTCCATGCCGCGTTGATTCTGAGCCGAAAGCCGGCATGCGGGAGCAGGCATCATCACGGTAACAGCGGTCAACACCACCTGAAGAAAGGTTATGATATGGTTAGGTCTAATCATCAATAGTCAGGTACATAAATTATGCCGTAGGGCTCCACCCGGAGAGTTGGCAAGTGAGCCGCGGTTAAGGTACTTATAGTTAGTTTCAGCAGATTGGTCTGTCAAATGTACAAAGTTAGTAACAAAAATTGACTTTGTCAATACTGTATGTGCGGTGACTGCGTAATTTTATGTAATATTTTCCATAAGTGGAGTCTGTTTATTGAATTTTATGGATTTAAAGCGGCGTTGAATTGCTATAAATGTGTACCTTTGCGCCAAATAATCTTCTTACATGAGCGATTCTAACAATAACGATAAACCAAGACGCAGCACCAATGGCATTATCGCGGCTATGTGGGCGCTGTTTGTATTCATAATCGGCGCAGTGTTTTTCTTTTTCTTCCTGGTGTATAACGGGGTGATCGGCTATATGCCACCTATCGAGGAACTTAAGAATCCGAAGGATCGCTTTGCCTCGGTGGTGTATTCAGCCGACGGAGAGGAGCTTGGCCGGTATTTTGCCAATACGGGCAACAGGGTTTATGTGGAGTTTGATGACATTTCGCAGAATGTGATAGACGCGCTCATTGCCACTGAAGATTCGCGCTTTGAGGAGCATTCGGGCATCGATCTCCGCGCTCTTGGGCGTGTGGCGGTGAAGACGCTTGTGTTGCATCAGAAAAATGCCGGCGGCGGTTCCACCATCACCCAGCAGCTCGCAAAGCAGCTTTATTCCCCCTCTTCCGAGGGATTGCTCGAGCGCGCCCTTCAGAAACCTATCGAGTGGATGATCGCGGTCAAGCTTGAACGCTGCTACTCGAAGGATGAGATCATCAAGATGTATCTCAACCAGTTTGACTTCCTTTACAATGCGGTCGGCATAAAGTCGGCGGCTTATGTATATTTCGGCAAGGACCCGAAGGATCTTAACGTTCAGGAGGCTGCGACGCTTGTCGGGATGGTCAAGAATCCGTCATATTACAATCCGGTAAGGAAGCCGGAGCGCACCCGCGACCGCCGCAATGTGGTGCTGGAGCAGATGTACAAAAACGATATGCTCACCAAGGCTGAACTTGACTCGCTCAAGCAACTCCCGCTTGTGCTTGACTTTCATAAGGTTGATCACAAGGAGGGTCTCGCACCTTATTTCCGTGAGGAATTGCGCCGTGTACTCAGGGCCAAGAAGCCTGTGAGGTCGGATTATCACGGATGGGAGAAACAGAAGTTTGTCGACGACTCGATCGCGTGGGAGACCAACCCGCTTTTCGGGTGGATCGAGAAAAATCCCAAGCCCGACGGCTCGAAATACGATATCTATACCGACGGCCTGAAGATATACACCACCATCGACTCGCGTATGCAGCGTTATGCCGAGGATGCGGTGGTGCAGCATCTCGGCAAGACATTGCAGCCGAGTTTTTTCCGTGAGAAGAAAGGGGTGAAGGGCGCGCCTTACACCACCAATCGTCAGGAGCTTACAGCGTCGCAGCTTGACGCCCTCGTCAATAAGGCGATGAAGCAGAGCGACCGTTGGTACACGATGAAAAAGGCGGGACATTCAGAGGAAGAGATTACCAAGGCGTTCAACACTCCGGTGGAGATGAAAGTGTTCTCTTATTCCGGGACTGTCGACACTGTGATGACCCCGCTTGACTCGCTATTGTACAACAAGCATTTCCTCCGTGCCGGATTTATGTCGATGGATCCGGTGACGGGTCATGTCAAGGCATATGTCGGCGGTCCGAATTTCGCGTTTTTCCAATATGACATGGTGTCGACCGGGCGTCGTCAGATCGGCTCTACGATAAAGCCGTTTCTTTACACCTATGCGATGGAGGAGGGCTACACGCCGTGTGACCAGTTCCTTAACGAGCAACCCGTCATCTATGATGAGGTGGGTCGCCCGTGGGCACCACGAAATGCCGGCAGCGCGAGGGTAGGTGAGATGGTCGACATCCGCTGGGCGCTCACCAATTCAAACAACTGGATTTCGGCTCGCTTGATGAGTCAGCTGTCGCCGGCTACACTGGTGCGCAACATGCACAATTTCGGCATCACCAACCATCTTGACCCTGTGATTGCGCTCTGTCTCGGTCCTTGCGACGTGTCGGTGAAGGAGATGGTAACGGCTTATTCGGCGTTTGCCAACAAGGGCATGCGCGTCGACCCGATGTTTGTGACGGCGATTGCTGATAATAACGGCAATATAATTTCGGAGTTTGCCCCGCAGCACACCGAGGTGATAAGCTCGGAGGCGTATTACAAGATACTCTCCATCCTGCTCAATGTGGTCGACGGCGGTACGGGTAACCGCCTGCGTCGCGCTCCCTACGCCCTTACGGCGCAGATGGGAGGCAAGACCGGTACGACCAACTCCAATTCCGACGGTTGGTTCATGGGATTTACCCCGCAACTTGTGTCGGGCGTGTGGGTAGGCGGTGAGGAGCGCTATATCCATTTCAACGGTATGGCGATGGGTCAGGGTGCGTCGATGGCTCTTCCGATCTACGGCTTGTATATGAAAAAGGTCTACGATGACCCTACACTCCCTTATGCCCAGGATGTTAAATTTGATTTTCCCGCCGACCTTGACCTCTGCGCCAAGGAGTATTACGGTGAGTTTGTCGACGAGTCCGATTCCACCCAGGAGAGCATCGAAGGAGTGCTTGACTGATCGGACCTTGCGGTCGCGGCGACGCGCGGGTAAATAATTAAGGATAAATTTCCATAATTAACTATTTTCAGTTAACTTTGCCAGCCTTAAATATAACCTTGTAACTTATCGTTTTTTAAGGTATGGAACAGAAGAAATTGAAAATTCGTGATCTCACGATGCGCGACGGGCAGCAGTCTCTTTTTGCCACGCGCATGACCCAATCAAGTATCGACCGGCTTTTGCCGCTTTATGAAAATGCCGGTTTTTATATAATGGAAGTGTGGGGTGGCGCAGTCCCCGACTCGGTTATGCGCTATCTCGACGAGTCGCCCTGGGAACGCCTCCGCAAGGCAAGCGAGGCGATGAAAGGGAAGTCGCTCCTGTCGGCTCTTTCGCGAGGCAGGAATCTCTTCGGTTACGTGCCTTATCCCGACTCGGTGCTTGAAGGCTTCTACAAGGAGGCTATCAAGAACGGTCTTAACGTGATGCGCATATTTGATGCGCTCAACGACCTTGACAATGTCAAGGAGTCGATACGCATGATCAACGAGCTTGGCGGCATTCCCGACGGTGCGGTGTGCTATACGGTAGATCCCAAGGAGGAACAGCCCTCCGGGTTCTTCGCCCGCCTGTTTGCCAAGAAGCCGGAAAAGATATTCACTGATGAGTATTTCGTCGACAAGGCTGTGGTTATGGAGGCTTACGGCGCAAAGATCATCACGCTGAAGGATATGGCGGGTCTTGTCAACCCCTCGCGCATAGCCTCGATCATGCCTAAGCTCAAGGCCGCGTTGAAAGTGCCCGTTGATTTCCATACCCACTGTACGCCCGGCTACGGACTCGCTTCTTCGCTCATGGCGATGATTCACGGAGTGGATATACTTGACACCAACATTTGGTGGTTTGGCGGCGGTTCCGCCGCTCCCGCGCTTGAGCTGATCTATGTGTTTGCCCGCAAGCTCGGTATCGAGGTTGAGGTCAACATGGAGGCTGTAGGCAAGATACGCAAGGAGTTGCGCTCGGTGCGTGAGGAACTGCATGATTTCGATCTTGTGAAGAGCTTCCCCAGAGAGTTCGATCCGCTTACCGACAAGCTCCCCGCCGATGTTGACGAGCAGTTTGACCGTGCTATCCGTGCTGCAAAGGCTAATGATGAGGAGGCGCTCCTCGACGCATGTCACTCCATCGAGGCATATTTCGGCTTCCCCAAACCCAATCTCCTTGTTAAGGAGGCGGAGGTACCCGGCGGAATGTATTCCAATATGGTGGCGCAGCTTAAGGCTCTTCAGGCTGAGGATCTGCTTGACGATGCCATGCGCCTTATCCCGAAGGTGCGCCGCGATGCCGGTCTTGTGCCGTTGGTTACCCCTACGAGTCAGATTGTGGGCAGCCAGGCAGTCAGCGTTGCTCTCGACCGCAAGAAAGGCAATCCCGACTACTCCAATCCCTCCAATCAGTTTATTTCGCTCGTTAAGGGCGAATACGGTCACACACCCGTGGCTATTGATCCTGAGTTCCGCGCCAAGATCACCGGCTCGCCCGAGGAAAAGGCTTATGACGTGTCGAAATACAAGAAGCCCGAAAACCCCGTGCTCCCCGAATATGGCGACGTGAAGCTCGCATCCAACGATGAAGAATACCTGCTCCTCGAACTGCTTCCCACCGTGGCAAACGGATTCCTGAAGCGCCGTCGCGCAGAGGAGTGGGAGAAAGCTAACGCCGACAAGGCGAAGGCTGAGGCTGCCGCCAAGTCTGAAGAGAAGCCGGTAGACAACGAGCCTATCACCGGTGAGGTGCTTTCCGCCCCGATGGGAGGAAAGGTACTTGAAGTCAACTTCAAGCCCGGCGACAAGGTGAAGCCCGGTGATGTAATCCTTGTCTATGAGGCGATGAAGATGGAAAATGATGTCGAGGCTGAAAAAGAGGCTGTCATCAAGCGTATCTTCGTCAAGCCCGACGATATTGTAGGCACCGAGGCGCCTCTTGTGGAGTTTGAGTGATAAAAAGTTTGGATAAAGTTTTGTCAGGTTGCAGGAAATGCGTAAATTTGCAAGCCATTACAAATTTGCGCCTTACCAGCGTGATTTTGACCAAGTTGAATAATAAACAAAAATAAACCGATATGAAAGAAGGTCTTCATCCCTCAAACTACCGCGAAGTAGTGTTTAAAGATATGTCAAACGACGAGATTTTCATCACTCGTTCGACTGTTGCCGCTAAGGAGACTATCGATGTTGACGGCGTTACTTATCCGCTGGTAAAGCTTGAAATCACCAGCTCTTCTCACCCGTTCTTCACCGGTAAGCAGAAGCTCGTCGACACCGCAGGTCGCGTCGACAAGTTCATGAGCCGCTACGGCAACCGCAAGAAAGTAAAATAATTTTTCTTTCCATTACCTTTTACGAGCAGGCATCCCCCATCGGGTGCCTGCTTTGCTTTGTCCCCTCATCGGTTGCACCGCAGTCGACCGACCGGTCGCCCCTACATTTTGCTGAATTATATTTTGTCATTCGTGTAATAGGGACTTAAAGTTGCTTGACAAATCAAAGATTCTTCAGATAATCCGTGGAAACGGCTCGGAATGCTATGCCAAACGTTTCAACGGGTGGAATTTTTTTTGTCTCGATGCGTAAATTTTACGCGAAAAATATTGTTGCATCCAAAAATACTTTGTTATTTTGCGTCATAAATACGCAGAATTATGAATCAAGACAATCAAGACAATCAATACTGTTACAAGTTTCCACATCCGGCACTTACATGCGACTGTGTGATATTCGGATTTGACGGATTGGCTCTCAAGGTCTTGCTCATTCAACGAGGTATTGAGCCTTACAAGGGACGCTGGGCTTTTCCCGGCGGTTTCATGAATATTGATGAGACCACGGATGAATGTGCCCGTCGAGAACTTAGGGAAGAGACAGGTCTCGATAGCGTGGACGTCCGACAATTCCACACCTTCAGTGCAGTTGGCCGTGACCCTCGTGAAAGAGTGGTAACTGTGGCTTACTATGCGTTGGTTAAGATATCGGAAGTAAAGGGAGGAGACGATGCAAGCAATGCGCATTGGTTTGCGCTCAATGAGATTCCATCTCTGGCATTTGATCATGACCGCATCCTTCGTCTTGCATTTCAGGCCCTTAAGGAGCGTATCTGCTTCGAACCGGTCGGTTTCGAACTGCTTCCCAAGGTGTTTACTATGACTGAACTCAAGAACCTCTATGAGGCAATTCTTGAAGTAAAGTTCGACCGCCGCAACTTCTATAAGAAGATGAATAAACTGGGAATGCTTATCGAGTCAGAGGAACGTCCTGCCGACACTCCTGCCCGTATACCCGTAAAATACAGTTTCAATCCCGATAAATACGAGGAACTTAAAAAGAAAGGCTTCCGCCTTGAATTCTGAATATGATAACCGTAAAAGATTTAATAGGTACGAATCTTGGTAAAGAGGATTTCGTCTTCTTTTGGGGTCACACTGACCGCAAGACCGAAATTGGCAAGAATTGTCTCAGCCAATGGTATAGCCGTCCATTCATTGTTGACGGTCATTGCTACAACTGCATGGAACAGTTCCTGATGGCAGAGAAGGCGCGTCTCTTTGGCGACGAAGAAGTCGAAGCCAAGATAATGAGCGAATCCAATCAGAAGGTCATCAAGAAACTTGGTCGTCAGGTGCATGGTTATGACGATGCCGTTTGGGCAAAGGTGCGCCAGCAGATTTCTGTCCGTGGCAACTATGAGAAGTTCTCTCAGAATGAAGATCTGAAAGAATATATTCTATCGACCGGCGACAAAATCCTTGTAGAGGCAAGCCCCAAGGATAATATTTGGGGGATCGGACTTGATGAATTCTCGCTCGATGCACCCAAGCCCGAACACTGGAAAGGAACAAACATCCTTGGGTTCGCCCTTATGGAGGTCAGAGAAATAATTCGAAACATCTAATACTCAACGCTATGTTAGGGGCAATCATCGGTGACATTGAGGGGTTCCTCCTACGAATTCCATCCCACAAACGACTACAACTTTGACCTTTTCCCGGTCGAAGCCAACTTCGCTGACGACACTGCCTGCACCATCGCTATAGCCGATGCCTTGCTCCGTGGTCGCGACTTTGGAGAGTGCCTACACGATTGGTGCCGGTTCTATACTCATACCAAGGGTGGCAATCGTGGTCGCTTTGCCACATGGGTAAGAAGCGACAATCCCGAGCCATACAATTCTTTTGGTAACTCAGGCTAACTTGTTGAAAACTATTGACAAATATCCTTCAGCCAAGATGTAAATTATCATCAGAGTTAGCTGTCACAGTTGATCAGATATGTTATCAGCGTAAACAGCTTGAAGATAAAGATGTTTGGGAAATTATCTCTTGATGGGCAGTTATAAGGTCGGTTTTAACAAATATTTCCTTATTGGCATTGGATGTGAGTATTGTTTTTGAAAATTTATCTTAGGTTAAACTATTTATTATAAATAATGAGTTAAATATTGAATTTAAATAAAATAAAGGATATATTCAGTAATTTTAAACTAAACTTTGGGTTAGAGTTTATACATTTGTGCAAGAAAAGCGGTGGGAATTTCTTTTGCATCGGTTTTTACTGCATGTAGCGAAGAGTACCAATCATTCGATTCCGCATTGTGACATTAGAGAATATTGAAAACGGGACTATTCCCGCTCATTGATAAATATTAATTTAAATTTTATGTTATGAAAAAAGGAAGTCTGTTACTTGTACTTGCTTTGTTGAGTTGCTTGGTGTATTCTTGTAGCAAGGGTGATAAGGAGCCTACCTATGTAAGTTATCTGTCAGGCACATTTACTCCCGGTGGCGAGTCGGCTTTGATATGTACTGTAGATGGTGATGCCGTCACTTCTGGTGAGGTTAAGTTGACCGTTGATCCGGAAAAGAAGGGCAACGATATACTGACACTAAACAATATCGTGCCGGGCGTTGCATCGCTGACCGTTCCTGTTGAGATGACTGAGGGCGACGATTGCTATGAAATCACCGGCAACAAGTCGGTTGATGGCAAGACTGTCACATGCAAAGGGACTTATGTCACCGAGAGCTATTCGGAGGCAGGTCGCTCGCTGACACTTACAGTGACAACAAAGTGATCTGATACACTGTCAGTATAGCAATATTTCGAATTGCAATTGCGAGTGCGGGAGACCTACCGGTCGCCCCTACGTTTTTGTTGAGTCACATTTTGTCATACTCGAAATATTCTATTCCATGCTATGTGTAGGGGCGACCGGGAGGTCGACCGCCACTATGAAAGCAGAAGGAATTACCGGATAAGCCCGGGGGAATCGGTGGCTACGACGAGGGGGCGTGCGTCGGGCGCGTCGGTGATTACGTTAATGTCGCGCAAGGTGACATCCTTGGTGTGGTTAAGCCAGAATCCTTTTGCGGGAAGTATGCCCCACATGGTCGCTTCGGGATATTCGGCTATCTTTTCATCGGCGGGGGCGGCTGTCACTCCCTGACCGCCGGCATGGCGTATGGTGACGTCGTAGATCTGCACATCGGTGACCGGATGTCCCTCCACACCGGTGATGGAGCATCCCGTGGCTCCCGCTCCGTCGACAAGTATGTCGTGCAGGCGAATGCCGCTTATGGAGCCGATTCCCTCAACCGGTATATTCTCGGCATAGGGGCGTGCACGGTTGGCAAGGCGGATGAATATCGGCGACTCGGTGCCTGTAACGGTGATGTCGTCGATGTCGACATTGCTCATGGAGCCGCCGTCGACAATCTCAAGCGAGATCGCGGAGTGACCTGTCGGCAACCCGAAATAGCGGCTTGACTGGTCGGCGGAGGGTTTTACCACGATACCGCGCACAATGATGTTGCGGAAGCCGCCGTTGGTCTCTGTGCCAAGTTTTATGGCGTTGCAATGGCTCGACACCACGCAGTTGCTTATCGTTATGTTTTCACAGAGACGTGGCGAGGTGCTTTTCAGCGTTATGCCGTCGTCATCGGAATCGGCTATAATGTCGCTTACCGTCACGTCGTGACATCCGTCGAGGTCAAGGGCGTCATTGTTGTAATTGTTGCGGTTGATTACCGTTATTCCGTGGATCTTCACCCTGTCACATGCGAGATAATGCTGCATCCAGCATCCTGAGTTTTTCAGCGTAACGCCGGTTATGGTGACATCGCTGCAACGTATCATGCGGAGAAGGTGGGGGCGTGTTATCCCTTCGTCGTTCCATGACAGCTTTGGGAATGCTTTCCCCCTGCCGTCGATGGTGCCTTGCCCTGTGATAGCCACATTGGTGGCATTGTCGGCATATATCAACTGCACGGTTGGCACATGGGTGCGGAGCGACAGATAGTCGGTCACCATCGGAGTGTAGTCGGCAATGTCGGTACTTCCGTATAAGGTGGCTCCGTTTTCGAGGTTCAGGGTCACGTTGCTGCGCAATACGATGCTGCCGGTCTTATAGTTACCGGCCGGTACAAGCACTGTGCCGCCTCCGCCGTCGTGACAGGCATCGATCGCTTTCTGCAACGCGGCTGTGCTCAGTTGTGTGGTGTCGCTTACGGCTCCGAATTCAGTGATGTCATACTGCCTCGCGCCTGCCGTCAGGGTTGCTGTGGCAATGATGATTGTAAGGATAGTCTTCTTCATGGTTATAAAAGGTCGGTAAGGAGTCTCAATTATCCGATTACGTGCAGCTCTCCTGTCAGTGAATCCATTATGTAGCCCGCCACTCTCACGTCGGCTGCCATTAGCGGATGATTGCGTATGAGGTCGACTGTCTCGCTTACAGCCGCATCGGTTTCTTCAAATCCGTGAAGCCAGTTTTTCAGGTCGATGCCGCAATGCTTCATCAGCGTGATATGCTCCTCGCTTACACCGCGATTGCGCATCAGGTCAAGCATCTCGTCGGCATTCATTCCCTGCACTCCGCATCCGGTGTGGCCTATCACCATGATTTCGTTTACACCAAGCTCATAGACCGCTACAAGAAGTGAGCGCATCGTGGAGTCAAACGGGGTGGTGATCGTGCCGCCTGCATTTTTGATGATTTTTACGTCGCCGTTGCGTATGCCGAGAGCTGCGGGTAGCAGTTCGACAAGGCGGGTGTCCATACAGGTGACTATAGCGATTTTCTTATCGGGATATTTTGACGTCACAAAACGTTCGTAGCTTTTTGATGCTACAAATTCCCTGTTATGTTTAAGTATCTCATCAATCATGGCATCAATATATTTTTCCTTTGCAAAAATAGTAAATAGCCGTCATTTTGACAATAATGTCACTACGGTTTGGTGGCGCGAAGTATCTCTCGCTTGCCTGCCGGGGGTCCGGGCAGACGCTCCACCGTAAGTCCGAGCGATTGCAGCCGCCGGCGTATGACTCCCTTGGCGCAATAGGTTGTCAGCACGGCATTCGGATTCATTGCCTCAACTACGCGGCGCAGGGCATTGTCGCTCCACATCTCCGGTTGTTTTTCGGGCGCGAAGGCATCAAAATATACCACGTCGATTCTTTGCGGGAGCCGGGCGGTCAGGAAATCGGCTTTGCGCTTTTCAAGCGTAAACGTAGGCGTGATTTCTACCGGCTTATCCCACGCGGCGTCGTTCAGACGCGACAGTATTTCCACGCCATAGTCAGGCACGGCCGCAGGGGAAAGCGGATGCAGTTCGAGCGATATATAGTGCACCTTGCCACATTGCGCCTCGGCGGTGAGTGCAGCGTTAAGCCCGGTGCCATAACCGATTTCAAGTACCCTTATGGTCTCGCCTGCCATGATGGTCGCTGAACGATGACGTAAGCTGCAGTCGATGTAGACGTGGCGACTCTCCGTCACGGCGCCTTTCACCGAGTGGTAGTGCTCGTCGATTCCGGGGAGGTAAAGCGTCGGCGAGCCGTCGGCTGTCAACTCTATTTCGGTACAATTATCAGTCACCCTTTAAACAATAATATCCGTTAATGTGTATTATGAGTTATAAAGTCTCAGCTTATTTATACGGGTATGAAAAGAAAATATCTTGCGTGGCTGCTTGCCGCAATACTGTTGACCGGTGCTACCGGGTTAACCTCATGCGAAACTCTCCACGGATATTGGGGTGTGGGAAGCGAATACGGTTACGATTCCCACGGTCATCATCATAAGCCCAAAAAGCCAAAACATAAGAAGCATAAACATCATCACCATCATGATGACTGGGATGATTAATGCTTGAAATAGAAGTCGAGCACGTCGCGGGCGGCGGTAAATGAGCTCTGCTGGTTGGACAGTACGCGCATCTCCTTTTCCCGGAGCATCGCCTCCACTTCCGGATTGGCATAGAAATGCTGGCGCAATTTCTCGTTGATGGTCTCATACATCCAATAGCGCGCCTGCTCCTGCCGTTTGCGCTCAAAATAGCCGTTCTCAACGACAAACTTGAAGTAGCGGTCAATCATTTCCCATACTTCCGGTATACCGAGCTCATAGTAGCCCGAATAGCAGAGCACTTCAGGCATCCATCCCGACAATGTAGGTGGAAAGAGATGCAGCGCGCTGCGGAACTGAGCCTGGGCGAGTCGTGCGCGGTCTACATTGTCGCCGTCGGCCTTGTTTATCACAATGCCGTCGGCCATCTCCATGATGCCGCGTTTTATCCCCTGCAGCTCATCGCCAGTGCCGGCGAGCTGTATCAGCAGGAAGAAATCGACCATGGAGTGCACGGCTGTCTCGCTCTGCCCTACGCCTACCGTCTCTACAAATATATTGTTATAACCGGCTGCCTCACAGAGCACTATCGTCTCCCTTGTCTTGCGTGCCACTCCTCCGAGACTTCCGGCCGAGGGACTGGGGCGGATAAACGCGCAGGGATGCACAGCCAGTTTTTCCATTCGGGTCTTGTCGCCGAGTATCGAGCCTTTGGTGCGCTCGCTCGACGGGTCGATGGCGAGCACAGCAAGTTTGCCGCCCGATTTCAACACATGGAGACCGAACACATCTATCGAGGTCGATTTTCCCGCGCCCGGGACACCGGTTATGCCTATGCGCCGTGAATTGCCGGAGTAGGGGAGACACTTTTCTATGACTTCCTGGGCAATTGTCTGATGGTCGGGCGAAAGGCTCTCCACAAGTGTCACGGCACGGCTCAGTGTGGTTACGTCGCCTTTAAGGATGCCTTCCACAAGTTCTCCCACCGAGGGCAGGGGCTTGCGCTTGCGCGGTTTAAGATAGGGATTGACCGATGGCGGCTGTACGACACCGCTGTTGACAGTCAGTCCGTTGTATTTCTCGTCATTCTCGATGTGATGGTTATGTGTCATGGCCGGTATGTCTATTTGAGCAATTCTCCCACGACGCGGATATTTGATACCGGTCGGTCGGGATCATTGGTGATTACTGTAATGCGGGCGTTGATGATGTCGGAGTCACATTTGCGTGTGTCTACCTTTACTTTCAGTTTGGCTTGTGAGCCTCCCTTTATCTCGATTTTCCCGATGCTTGCTTCCACGGCGGGGTCGAGCGACGCCACCTTGCGTATTACCAACGGGTCTTTGCCGAAATTCTCGATAATCACCTCGGCTTCGTTGCGGGTGCCTACGGCTACTCTTCCGAGATCGATTGCCGTGGTTGACAGTGCGACTTTGGGAGCGCGTTCACGCTTCTCCGGTGCCATACGCGAAAAATCTTCGTTGATGATCGCCATTATGTCGACTGGCTGCGACACCTGGCTTCCGGCTGCGGGAGCGATGGTCACATTGTCGGTGGTAAGCCCCCACTCGCCTGTACGCGTCGAGTTATAGAAGAAGGTAAATGTCACCTGTTCTCCAGGTGGCACGGCTTCCGGGCTTGTGTTGACGGTAAGGTGGGGAGGAAGTCCGGTCACTACGGGGCGTATGGTGTCGTTGCTCTGGTTGTAGCCGTCAAGAAAGGCGGTCTTGGTATTGCCCTTGTTGATATCGCCGAAAGCAAGGGTCTTGTTGCGAAGCTTAAGGTTGCCCACCTCGATTGGGAACCGTGCGCGCAGGGTGTTGGATGCTCCTATCACGACCCCGTTGATTGTAAGCACGTTCTGCGCAGGGTCACAATTGGTCTCGACCTTGACTCTTTTTGAGAATTTTCCGGGTCGGCCTGTCGGGTCGTAAGTCACCTTTACAACCGCGCTGTCGCCCGGGGCTATGGGATCTGACGTGAAATGTGGCACGGTGCATCCGCATGAGGCACGGGCGGCATATATCATAAGTGGAGAGTCACCGTCGTTGACGAGTACGAAATCTGACGTCACTTTGCCCATGTCTTCGTCAAATGCACCGAAATCATGCGAGGTGCTTTTCCATCGTGCTACAGGTCCCGCCAATGCCGCCGATGACACAAGCAGGCATGCTGAAAGAAAGGTGAGTCCGGTCTTCATTATTTCTTGTTTTTGGGGATGACGCATCCTTTCAGTTTAAGGGTTGGGCGTTTTCCCTTGATGTTGGTCTTTATTTTGATGTTTTTCTCAAATTCGCCGGGGCGTCCCAATGGGTCAAATGTCACTTTCAGCTTTGCAGTCGCACCCGGTTTTATCGGTTCTTTGGGTATTTCCGGAGTGGTGCATCCGCAGGAAGTGGTTGCTGATATTACGATAAGCGGGGCGTCGCCGGTGTTGGTTATCACAAAATCGTGGCTTACGGGCCCCGCCGCTTCCTTGACGTTGCCGAAATCATGGACCGTGGAGTCAAACGACACCGCCGGCGATGCTGCAAAGGCGGCAATGGAGAGAAAAAGTGTCGCGAGAGATAAAATCTGTCTTTTCATAATGTAAACATTTATGACATTATAACAATGTAAAGATACAAAGTTGGGCAGATGGTTTACCGTGATTTAATGTTAATTTAGGTTAATCGTCAATCTTCAGTTCCTTGTCGACGCCAAGTCCGAAGAGCGCATAGTCGTACCATACGGGATCATCGGGGCGCATGGCGCGCAGTCGCTCGGTGAGCATGATAACCGATTTTTTGTCATTTGCATTCCGTTCAAGCAGTCCGAGCTGTCGCGCGGTGTTTCCGACATGCACGTCAAGCGGGATAAAGAGCCGGGAGGGCGACATGAAGTCCCATACACCCATGTCGACGATGCCGTCGTCGCGCACAAGCCAACGGAGGGCCATGTTGACGCGCTTAAGCGCGGTCGTGGTGAGATTGCCCGGCAGGCAGCGCGGGTCGGTGACTCCGCCGTTGGCTGCGGCAAGCTCGCGGTTCATCCTCTCGACAAGGGTCCATGAAGGAAGTTCAGCGACCGTGATATCTTCCGTCTTGGCAAAGTCGGCAAGCGATGCGTGACGGGAGTATATCGTGTTTAATCCTCGCAGGAAGTGACGGAAGTCTTTTGCGAAAAATGTGCGGTGGATGTTCATGTCGGGGAGATCCTCATACCCCTTGTCCATGACGTAGTTGTAAGGGTCATGATCCATCAGCGATAGCATTTTCTCACAGTTGTTGCATATCATCTTCCTGTTGCCCCAGGCTATGGTGGCGCTCAGCAGGGCGACGATCTCTATATCCTGCAATTTCTCGAAACGCCGGGGAAACTGCACCGGGTCGCGGTCGATGAAGTCAATATTGTTTATGCGTGCCGCCTCGCGGTCAAGCATCTCTTTCAGGTCACGTTCAGTCATGTCATGATAGTTTTAGGGAGGAGATGTCATCACCGGTGGGCGACTGGAACACTTTCAACCCGAACTCGTTGATCACCGCGAGGGTGTGGTCAAAAATGTCGGCTTGTATATACTCGTATCGCTTCCACTCGGTGGTGGCTGTGAAGAAATAAAGCTCTACAGGCAGGCCGTGGGGTGTGGGCTGCAACTGGCGTATCATTATCAGTGTGGATTTGTCGACATGAGGGTGATTGGTTATGTAATGTTCGAGATAGTGGCGGAACACCTTCAGGTTGACCTCCCTGTCGCCAATCGTCTCAATCCCTTCGTGCCATGGCTCGGCGGAATAACGCTCCATCTCCTCGGCAGTGCAGAAGCGTACCGTGTTCATGTCGATGTTGATAGAGCGCATGACGCGCCGCGCACCGCTTTCCCACATACCGCGCCAGTTTTGAAACGATTCGCTGACAAGCGAGTAGGGCGGCACAGTGACGATCGTGTTGTCGTAATTTCTGACTTTTACCGTCGTGAGTGTCACCTCGGTCACCACTCCGTTGACGTTGCGCGACGGTATTGCGATCCAGTCGCCTACCTTGAGCATCTTGTTGGCCGACAGCTGCACTCCGGCCACAAGCCCGAGAATCGTGTCCTTGAACACCAACATTAGTACTGCCGCCGAGGCTCCGAGTCCGGTAAGTATGACTATCGGGTTTTTGTCGAGCAACACGCTTATGCCTATGATCACACCGATGGCTATCACGATGAGTTTGAGCATCTGCGACAACCCCTGGAGCGGATGATGCTGAAGCCCGGCTTCCTCTGCCGACGCTTCATAAAACCCTCCGAGGAGGGCACATACAAGCATCACACATATGACAAGCACATATAGCGTTATGAGTTTCTGTGCGTAGAACAGAAGGGTCGGATTCTGTTCAAGCACCAGCGGCAGGAAAAAGAATATTATGACCGGGCAGATGAGATGACACGCGCAGTTGAGCACTTTGGTGTTCAGGATGTAGTCATCCCACTTTGTCTCGGTGCGTGCCGTGACGGTGCGTATGGTTTTTACGATTACCTTACGGCAGAAAAATTCAAGCAGATAGGCTGACAAGACGATAAGGCAGAACATCAGTACGCGCTGCAGGGTGGATAGCTTTTCGACAGAAATGCCTATGTCGACCATTATATCTTCCATATGAATTGCTTAGGTTATAATAATCAGGGCGAACCCGAAGCCGCGGATTCACCCTGAATGTATGTCATGTGGCAGGTTGACGGATATTATTCGACGTCTTCCTCTTCTTCCTTCATGTTGTGGAACACATTCTGCACGTCGTCGTCATCCTCAAATTTCTCAAGGAGTTTCTCGATCTGGGCGCGCTGCTCGGCAGTCACTTCCTTTAGGTCGTTGGGGATGCGCTCAAACTCGGCACTGATGATCTCGTAGCCGTTTTCCTCAAGATATTTCTGGATATTGGCAAACTCCTCGAAGAGACCGTAAAGTACGATTTCCTCTTCATCCGGCTCAACTTCGTCAACACCATAGTCGATAAGCTCAAGCTCGAGGTCCTCGGTCGACATGCCTTCTTTCGGCTTGATCTTGAACACACTCTTATGGTCAAAGAGGAATGAGAGTGATCCCTGTGTGCCAAGTGTGCCGCCGTGCTTGTTGAAATAGGAGCGTACGTTGGCTACGGTACGGGTGTTGTTGTCGGTAGCCGCCTCCACTACGATGGCGATTCCGTAAGGTCCGTATCCCTCATACACGATCTCCTTGTAGTCGCTTGCGTCCTTGTCGGTAGCCTTCTTGATGGCGCGCTCCACGGTGTCCTTGGGCATGTTTGCCGCCTTGGCATTGTGCATGAGCACGCGGAGACGGGGGTTGGTGTCGGGATCTGGTCCGCCTGCCTTGGCGGCGATGGTTATTTCCTTGCCTATGCGGGTAAATGTACGCGACATGTTACCCCAGCGTTTGAGTTTTCTGGCTTTGCGGTATTCAAAAGCTCTTCCCATAATATTTCAGTTCGTTATTGTTATGATGATTAGTTTTGTTATCGTAGTGATGCGCCGAGCTGTTTTTGCAGGTTGGCGGTGATTTTGCCCATTACAGCTTCGATCTGCTTGTCCTGGAGAGTCTTTTCGTCATCCTGTAGAGTTATCGATATAGCGTAGCTCTTCTTGCCCGGCTCGAGATTCTTGCCTTGGTATACGTCAAAGAGTTCAACGCTGCGAAGCAGACGCTTCTCGCTGTCGCGCACGATCTTCTCAACCTGTGCCATGGTCACTGACTCGTCGAGCAGAAGGGCGAGGTCGCGTTTCACCGGATGAGTCTTGGGCAGAGGCGTATAGGTGACTTTCTTTTTCAGCGCGAGTTTTACAAGGGCGTTCCAGTCAAGGTCGGCAAAGATTACCTCCTGCTTTACGTCACATCGCTTAAGCATCTGTCTTGCCACGATTCCGAAGCTGCCGAGCGTCTTGCCCGAACGTGTCGAAATCTCCACGGCATTGCTGTAAACCGACGATTTGACTGGCTTCAGTTCAATTTCCTTGCCGTTGATGCCGAGACGGGCGAATATATTTGCCACGATAGCCTTCATGTCAAAGAATGTTGCTTCCTCCTCCTTTCGCGCCCAGTTGCCGGAACGTATGTTGCCTGTGAGCCACAGGGCAAGACGCTCATTCTCGGTATATGGAGCTATGGGGTTTTCGGCTGTTGATTCTGCCAGGGGATCACGGCTGTATATCTTGCCAAACTCATAAAGCATCAGGTTGGCGTCGCGGCGGTTGACATTATGCTCGATAACTTCAAGACCGCCAAACAGTAGCGACATTCTCATCACGTTGAGGTCGTTGCTAAGGGGGTTGAGCAGCTTGACTGGGACATGGCGGTCGTCGGTCAGTCCCTCGTAGTAGCTCTCGGCAGTGAGCGAATTGTTTAATATCTCATTGAATCCGGTTGCGGTGAGCTGGTTGCTGACAAGTTCGCGTAGTTCGTTTGAACTGTCGGTGATTGTCTTGAACGACAGGCTTGCGCGGAGGCTGCGCGAGAAGTCCACATTATTGTATCCGTAGATGCGGAGCACATCCTCCACCACGTCGCAGGATCGCTGCACGTCTACACGGTAAGTGGGCACAAGCAGGTCTATGGCATCATCCGTGCGGTTTACGATCTCCATTTCAAGTGACTTTACTATCGAATCGACCTTGTCGGAGGGGATTTCCTTGCCTACGAGTGAGTTGAGGTAACCGTAATTGAGATGTACCGGGAAGGGCTTTATCTCTTCAGGATATATGTCGATAGGCTCTCCGCATATCTCGCCACCGGCAAGTTCCTTGACCATGAGTGCCGCAAGCTTGAGGCAATACATGGTGGCGTTGGGATCGGTGCCGCGCTCGTAGCGGAATGACGCGTCGGTCGACAGTCCGTGGCGACGCGCTGTCTTGCGTACAGAGGTAGGGTTGAAATATGCGCTTTCAAGAAATATTGATGTGGTCGACTCCGTAACTCCGGAATCGAGACCGCCAAACACACCGGCGATACACATCGGCTGCTCGGCGTTGCATATCATCAGGTCGCGCTCGTCAAGCTTCCGCTCCACGCCGTCAAGGGTGGTGAAAGGTGTGTCTTGTTTGCATTTGCGCACAACGATTTTCTCCCCGACAATCTTTGCCACGTCGAAGCAATGAAGCGGCTGACCCATGCCGAGAAGTATGAAGTTGGTGATGTCGACGATGTTGTTGATGGGACGCTGTCCGATCGCGGTGAGATAATTTTTCAGCCATTCGGGACTCTCCGCTACCTTGATGTTGCGGATTGTGACTCCTGAATAGCGCGGACACGCCTCATGGTCGTCGACTTCCACAGCTACCGCCCCGTCGGCCTTGTCGGGGGCAAATGCCTCCACCGAGGGGCGATGAAGCTCCGACGGCTCTGCATGGCAGGCAAGCCACGCGCTGAGGTCGCGTGCCACGCCATAATGGCTTGCCGCGTCAACACGGTTGGGCGTCAGGTCCACTTCGATAAGCCAGTCGCTTTTGAGATTATAGTATTCGGCGGCAGGGGTGCCCGGTTTTACATCCTCGGCGATCACGATGATTCCGTCGTGAGAGGCGCCTATGCCTATTTCGTCTTCGGCACATATCATGCCAAATGACTCTACGCCGCGTATCTTTGACTTTTTGATCGCAAATTCATTGTCGCCGTCATAAAGGGTAGTGCCTACGGTTGCGACAACAACGGTCTGTCCGGCTGCTACATTAGGCGCGCCGCACACTATCTGGGTCGGCTCTCCGTTGCCGAGGTCGACTGTGGTTATATGGAGATGATCACTGTTGGGGTGTTCAACGCAGGTTAACACTTTTCCTATCACTATGCCGCGGAGTCCGCCGCGTATTGACTCGACTTCCTCGACGGTGCCCACTTCAAGTCCGATGGAGGTAAGTGCGTCGGCAAGCTCTTCCGGGCTTAGTCGGAAGTCGATATACTCTTTGAGCCAGTTGTATGAGATATTCATTACTTATTTGCTTGAAAGCGAGCTGAAACGGATGCCCGCATAATAATTCGCGCAAATTTACGAAAAAATCCGTTATGATTTGTAATTTTGCGCCATGATACCGAAAAAATACATTGTCACAGGGCTATTTCCCTCTGAAACGACACATTAAATATGTGAAATATAGCCGGGGAAGAAGGCGGAGTTTGTCAGATAAACTATCCAACTCCTTAATGACGGAGATATTGTCTTTTAATCCTTTTGAACGGCTTGAGTTTGATACACCGGTGACATCAAATACCGAGATCGGGGTGTTGACATACATAAACCTGTCGCCGTTGAGTATAAGGGTCTTGAAAAATTTGAAATCGGCCGATAGCCTGTGCCGCGTGTCAAACGGATGCTCTATCAGTGACTCGCGCCTGGCAAATGCGCTTTGATGGCAAAAAAACATCCGGTGGCTGTTGTGGGGTTGTTGCGCCCGCTTGATTGACAGACTGCCCTCGCTATCGGGCTTTGCTACGTCGCCATACACTACTTTCACCTCCTCAGGTATAGGATTGGAAAATATATTGGCGATTGTGTCGCGGTCATAAAATGTGTCACCGGCATTCATGAATATGATCCAGTCGCCCGATGACAGTTGCACGCCTTTGTTCATCGCATCGTAGATGCCGTTGTCTTTTTCGGATATGAATTTATCGAGCTTGCCCTTGTAGTCTCTTAGGATTTCTTGCGTACCGTCGGTTGACCCTCCGTCGACTATTATGTATTCGAGATTAGGATAAGATTGTTTGCCGACGCTTTCCATGGTTTTTGAAAGCATTGTGCCGGCGTTGTAACATACCGTGACTACGGTGACTAATGGTTGGCTCATCGGATTTGTGTATTTTCTACAAAAATACGGAGAAATCATGAAAAACTGTGTAAATTTGTGTATGGAAAATTTGACAATCGGTTTTGACGCGAAGCGCGCGGTGTGCAACAACACGGGATTGGGTAATTATAGTCGGTTGGTGATCGATGTTCTGTCTGACGCCCTGCCTGATGCAAATTTGCGTCTGTACTCACCGGTCAGAAAGGAAAATGAGCGGCTCGATCCGTTGTTGAAAAAAGACAATGTCCGACTTGTGACCCCGTCGGAAGTGTCGGGAAAGCTATTCCCTTCTTTGTGGCGTGTCGGTGGGGGCATTATACGTCAGTTGAAGGCTGACGGGGTGGGGCTGTTCCATGGATTGAGCAATGAATTGCCTCTCGACATCTCCCGGTCACGCATCCCCTCGGTAGTCACTATCCATGATCTGATATTCCTGCGTCTTCCTTACTGCTACAGGAAAGTTGACAGGATGATATATGATTATAAGTTCCGCAAGGCGTGTGAAAACGCTACGCGAATCATTGCGATAAGCAAATGTACTCGCCGGGATCTCGTATACCTGTATGATCTTGAGCCTGAAAAGATCGATATCGTTTATCAGGGTTGTGACCCTCAATTTTCACTGCCTGTAGATGATGCCGTCAAGGCGGAGGTAAAGAGAATATATGGCTTGCCTGAGAACTATATCGTTGCCGTCGGCACTGTCGAGCAGCGTAAAAATCAGATGCAGGCGATCAAGGCGCTTGCGGGGTTGCCTAAAGATTTCTCGCTCGTGATTGTAGGCGGTCATAACCGTAGTTATTATCGGTCGTTGGTCACTGAAATTTCAAGACTCAGGCTTGGTGAAAGGGTGAAGTTTCTGAGCGGTGTGCCGTTCCGGTATCTGCCTGCGATTTATGCAGGCGCCTGTTTCTCAAGCTATACTTCAAAATACGAGGGATTCGGCATCCCGGTCATTGAGGCTCTTTCCTGCGGAGTCCCCGTGCTTGCCGCGAAATATTCATGTCTTGAAGAGGCCGGTGGTGACGGCGCGCTTTATGTGGATCCCTATTTGGTGGACGATTATGTTGACAAAGCGAAATCACTGCTTTTTGACAGTGATTTGCGTGAGCGTCTTGTCATGGAGGGAAAATCCCACATATCACAATTTACTTCTCAAAATTTTGCTTCCGGACTGCTTTCATCCTACCGCCGCGCCCTCGACAACTGATTGTGGTATGGGTTATTGTATAAGCCTGCCTTGAAGCCATAACCCGCCACGGATTGAATTTTTCATTGTCGGTTTTTTATCAAAGTCCGACACTCTTGTGATGAGGGGTATGGTCAATTCCGGGCATTCGTCTGTTTCATGGGCGATACAGATTTCCATGCGGTAAAATTCACGGCCAAGGCATGCCGCTTTCCGTGCCCTGGACATCACAGGCGATTGAAATGCCGCATTGTCAGGGTAGCGGGAATCGGTCTGAAGACAACCTACAAGTTCCGACATTGACATTATTACCGGCTTATTGTCATCTCCTGCAAGGTGGAGTCTTTCAGCCTCGTCATGCGACAACGTGAACGACATCTCCTCATCAGGAACACATCCTGCCTCAAATGCCATTGCTGAAAGTGCGAAATCGTAATATTCTCCGAGCTTGTAACTGTTTTTGTGCAGGGCATAGTCAATGTCGAAAAAGCTAAACTCCGTATCTCCGTATTCCACTGTAAGGACAGCTTCAAATCCGTTGGAATATTCCTGAATTTTGATTAGCTTGGACTTTGTCGGCTTATCGTTTATCGCATAAGGTACAAATGCCAGTATTTCCATTGATTCTCCGTGAGAAATCATGGTCGTGCGCATTGCCACATCTTTCCCTTGCGTAGAGAAATATATCAGTTCGGCAGTTGTCGGTCGCTCTGTGACGAGGCTTATCTCAGGACTTACGCTTATTGGAATGCTTTTGTCTACGATAGACTCCAGATCTCTGATTATTGATTCAATATCCTCGTCGAAACAGGAAAGGTGGTCGCCATGTCCTACTTCGGTATCAAACTCGCCATCACCATCTTCTTCAAATTCTTGGTCAAACTCTATATTATCTTCAATCTTCTCATATTCATCATCAAAACCGTATACATCAAACCAAAGGGAGTGGAGTGCTTCAGCCTGTGCCGGGGTAAGCAGCTCTCCGGAATGACCTTTCCGCCAATTTATGATAGGAATCCTTTTTTCGAGCATTGACAAGTGAAGTGGCGGTCGCTCATCGGCATTGACTGCTGAAAAACAATCAATCATTATGTAGTGACGCTTTTCACCGCTGCCTCTCCAGTCATCATCCTCATAGGGGGCTGATGAGAAAATCCCGCGGAATATTATGCCTCCGTTTTCTTCTCCCTCACGGAGCATATAAAATAGGTCGCCCTCCTTTGCGTCGTTATAATCATAGATGCTCCAATCCATACAAAATCCTTCCGGATATTCATTCGTGATTTCGCGGTAGCGTTCAAACTTCATTTTGCTGATCGCCGGATCCCATCTCAGGAGATAGGTTCCGGGATTGTCTGCATATTCGGCTGGTGTGCTGCTTTGTGTGCTGTTGCCTTTTTTTGACGGATCGTTTTTTTTCATGGTGATGATTATTAAGTGGTGGAAATTAGATTATCGAGATCATGCGGCGACAGAGGGCGACGAGGTCATCGTCGGTGATTACGTAGGGCGGCATGATGTAGACATTTCTTCCGAACGGGCGCACCCATATACCTTTTTCTACACACAGTTTCTGAAATTCACCTACATTTACCGGCTCTTTCATCTCGACTACTCCTATAGTGCCGAGTACCCTGACTTCCTTTACGGTCGGCAGGGAGGTTGCGGGGGCGAGTTCACGCATGATTATTGATTCAAGATGCTTGATGCGTGGCTCCATGTCTTGACCGCGCAGCAACTTCAATGATTCGCACGCGATAGCGCAGGCAAGCGGGTTGCCCATGAATGTAGGACCGTGCATCAGCACTCCCGCCTCGCCACGTGATATGGTGTCGGCAACATCTTTGGTGGTGAGCACCGCGCTCATGGTGAGGTAACCTCCGGTAAGACCTTTGCCGATGCACATGATGTCAGGCTGTACTCCCGCCCATTCCCAGGCAAAACACTTGCCGGTGCGCCAAAATCCGGTGGCGATTTCGTCAAATATCAGCAATATGCCGTAGCGGTCGCAAAGGCGTCGTGCCTCTACAAGGTATTGCGGGTGGTAAAAGCGCATTCCGCCCGCTCCCTGCACTACAGGCTCGAGTATAAGTGCGGCTATTTCGTCATGATGCTCTTCGAGTGTTTTTTCAAGTGACGCCATTGCTTCCGGTTGCCACTCGTCGTAAAATCCTACTGAAGGAGCTTCGACAAAGTAGCGTATGGGCAGCGCGGGACCAAATGCGCCGTGCATTCCGGTCACGGGGTCACACACACTCATCGCGTTCCATGTGTCACCGTGGTAACCCGAGCGTATGGTGACGAAATTGCTTTTCTTGTGGTCGCCGCTTCGCGAGATAGCCGCCTGTACCGCCATTTTCATCGCCACCTCGACAGCCACGGAGCCGGAATCGGCATAAAATATGTTGTGCATCGTCGGAGGGGCAATCTCCAGCAGCATCTTGCCAAGCTCAATCGCCGGCTCGTGGGTGAGACCGCCGAACATTATATGCGACATCTTTGAGAGCTGACGTGTTATGGCTTCATTGATCGCCGGATGATTGTAGCCATGGATCGCACACCACCATGACGACATGCCGTCGATCAGGTCGGTGCCGTCGGCAAGGCGTATGTGGTCGCCGCTTGCCGAGTCTACCTTATAGGTAGGAAGAGGGTCGATTGTCGAGGTATAGGGATGCCACAGGTGCTCGCGGTCCCATGCGTCATGAAGTGAAGCGTGATCGGTCATTTCTATCTTGTTTTGACTACAAATTTAGTAAAAACTTTGGGAAAAGCCCCTATTCATTTTGGCGGCAATTAATTTTTCAAACATCCCACCGGTACCACATAGATTCCGTCTGTCCGCCTATAGGCAAAATCGCCAACGCCGGTCAGGACCATGCGGAACGCCGGTGCCTTCATCTTTGATGTATCTATGATATTTGCAAGTGCAGTCAGTGTTTTTGCCCCGTCTTCAATCAACTTTTCTCCACCAAGCTTTATCTCAATAAGACCATAAGAGCCATTGCGTAAATGCACCACCGCATCACATTCAAGTCCGTTTTTATCTCTGTAATGATAGACTGAACCATCCAGGGCATCAGCGTAAACCCTGAGGTCTCGAATACACATTGTTTCAAAAAATAATCCGAATGTATTTAAGTCGTTGATCAAATCATTTGGACCAAGACCAAGAGCTGCCACACCAATTGATGGATCTACATAATACCTTGTATCAGATGTGCGAATCGCCGTTTTGCTTCTTAGGTTGGGATTCCATGCAGGCATGTCTTCAATTACAAATATTTTTCGTAAGGCGGTAAGATATGAGTCGATTGTTTCATCGCTTATATTCTCCGGCTCATTTGTTGATATATCGGCAAGTATTGTCGCTATGCTTGCTTGTGAGCCTTGTAGCCGTGCATATGAGCGCATAATCCTTTTTGCCCGTTCTGCATCTCGTTTGATATTGTCAACTCGTGAAATATCGTTATTGGTAATTGCCCTGTAATATTCTGTCGGTTGTAATAACGCCGCTTTTTCTGTCTTCTTTTGCAAGGCTTTAGGCCATCCTCCACGACAAATAATAAATGCAAGCGCGGTTAATGTCAGTTTATTCAATGCTCCGATTTTGTCGGGTGAAAGAAATAAGTCTGATAAACTGATTCCTCCGGTGGAATCTCCGGATTCCCATAGACTCATGGGACGCATGGTAAGCCATCCGTATCTTCCGGTGCCGGTATGATGAATGTCTTTGGTGTCAGCCGGTACGGCAGAGCCGGTAAGCATAAATTGTCCATCCTCATTCCTGTGGTCTACTTCAAATCGGATCGCATCCCAAAATTGAGGGACTTCTTGCCACTCGTCAATCAAAAGGGGTGTTTCCCCTTCAAGCAAAAATCTTATATTAGTCTGTGCCATTTGCTTGTATTGCTCTTGTTTGGTGGGATCTGTCATATAGATAATGCTCTTGGCTTGTTGCTCGGCTGTTGTCGTTTTGCCACAAGCTTTCGGCCCTTCTATTAAAACGGCTCCCATAGCGTCTAATTTATCTCTGAGTAATTGGTCGGCTATTCGATTTCTGTATTCCATAGAATTTTATTTTCAGCAAAGATAGTATATTTTTCTGAATTATAGTGACTTTTCGGATTTTATTTGGAAATTTAGCGCGATTTTGTTTGGAAATTTGGCGCGGTTTTGTTTGGAAATTTGGCGCGGATTTTGTGCAAAAATTGCCCCCTGCGGAGCGTGTTTGTTATCACGTGCTTCCGCAGGGGGCAGGCTGATAATTGGATTAAATTGGCTTAGCGGATGATGGCTTTTGTCGCTTTCACCGTGCCGTCTGACATCCGGTCGCGGCGTATTGCGATTGTGCCGGCTGCGGGAGCGTCGATTCGTGCGCCCTGCAGGTTGTACCATTCGGTTGACTCGACAGTTGGCTTTGCCATGGTTGTCGGGTCAATTTCGGTTGTTGTGCCAACTTTTGCCGATTTGTTGGTCACGCCGTTGACCACATATGCGCTCTGCACTTCGATTTTCGGAAGTTCTTCCATCTGTAGTGTTATCGAGTGCTGTGCCGAGCCTCCGTTTGTCACTACCACGCCTGTCTAGGAGAAGTTATACGGGATGTCGGTGAGCGGCGACTCCAGTACGGGATATGTCTCGGGAGTGAATGTAAACAATTCATCATTTATAAATATGTTGTAATACATATTGTCGGGATTGATGAAGTTGCCATCGGTGTCGGTGGCGGGGATGTTCAGCGTTACGCTCCTGCCGTAGGGTGCATAGTAGTCGCCCACAAATTCAATCGACGGGTTGGCGGGTGTTGCGGGAGTCTCTTCATAAGGCGCGAATGTGACGTTTAGCAAGGTTGAGCCGGCGGGCATTCCGGGATTTGCCGTTTTCATGCCGAAAGTCATCAGCATAGCCTTGTCGGCTATGTATTTGTCGCCTTCCTTTGTAAGGGTTACTTCTGTTTCCGGTATAAACCGTACATCAGGCTCGCCCCAGTCGTTGACATATTCCTCATAGTCGGCTGCCTGAAAGAAGTAATAATACATCTCTGTCGTGTATATGCCGAGATACTGGTCGGTGGCAACCGTCACCTTGTCACCGTTGATCGTGCCTTTGATCCATGAGTCGCTGAAGTAGCCGTAAAGACCTTTTATCCAAAGCTGGTCGCCTGCCGTGCCGATCTCAACGATGCGGTTGGATTTGTCTCCCCAGTTGTTTTCTGCCGAGCAAAGATATTTCGCTGTTTCCATTCCGGCGGGAGGGGTGGGGAGTGTCTCGTCAAACACGCTCCATACGATATCTCCTTCGGCCGATCCGGTGAATTTGCCGTCTGCATCAACAAGACCGACCACGCGCTTCTCTCCGTCGTTACCGGCATTGATCTGCGACAGCACGTTGTTTTCCCATTTCATCAAAAGAGCGGTATTTTCTGTGTCAACGACAAATTCCGATTTCCCGTCAGTGGTCACGACCTTCATCATCTGGGCAGAGATCTGTGTCTCCGGCGTGCCGAGATACGGATTTGCAGGCACTGTGTATGCATCCTGCGGGAATGAGAATGTCACCAGGTTGTCATCGCCGAGCGTGCCTTTAATCCAATAAGGGGTGGTCACGGAAAATGTGGCTACCGGCTTGCACATATAAAAATCCTTGCCGCTGATTACAATATCGCCGATCTTACCTTCGATATTGGAGATATAGAGCGACCCCCACATGTCAAGGTATTGCACGGAGCTGCGGTAGATGTTGCTGTAATGTGTGCCTTCCGGTGTTTCCTGAATGCCTGCGGCGCTTGCCGACTGTGATAATGACCCGCCAATGAAAAATGCGGCGGATAATGAGAGTAAAAACTTTTTCATACGCAATAATGAGAAATTATTAATAGTTGATGTGGCAAAAGTAGATAATATATTTGGTGTGTGCAAGAAAAATGAAAGTAAAAATGTGAATTATGTAGAAATTTGTTTGGATGTAGTTGTGCTGCTATGGAAATTTGCTTTGATGGGTCTGCTCGTGCCGTTGATTGCTTTGGTGCATTGGCGTGGTTTTGTCGGCATTTTTCATTATTTTTGTAATGAAAGTAATCCCTAAATTTCATTATTATAAGAGAAACGATTAATTAACATATTATAAATCATGGCATTTGCTATTTGTTCGAGCATTCCCTGAAACCTGAGAAATTTCATTGATGCACATGCGGACAAGTTGAGCGAATCGTGCGATTATTGCGCGGGCGCGACTTGTTTTGTGCATGGGCATTCTCAGGGCCTTGGGATGCTGCAAGCGTGTCCGCGCTTTATTCCTTTGGCCCCGATTGATGACCATGCCTCGGACTACGGCATTCGCTGTTAAATGCTATCATTAAATGAAATGTGACTGTACTGAAAATTTTGTTGCCCGCATCCATATCGGCAACGAAATTGCGGGGGTGATGGCGCGCGGGCGTTATTCTCCTTCTTGGCTGGCGAGGGTGCTGTTTTGCGACCGCACCAATATTTACAAGATCATGCGCAAAAGCACTATTGACATCGCCCTACTAATGCGGATATCCGTTGCCCTGCATCATGACTTTTTCCGGATTTATTCCGATGCGTTTGACGAAATCATGACCGCCGACAACAAGAATTGCGAGACTCCCGCCCCGCAATCCCGGCATCACAATCGTGACTTATAATCTTACGGACAACCGCCCGTAAGAAACATTATAAAAAAGCTTAAAAACTAAAATTCTTCAGAGTCCGTATTCATCAAGACACTCTTCAAGCGACTTGCAATCCGTGCGCTCGTAGCGATATTCATTGCCATATTCATCGGTGAGTGTCAGGACATCTCTTTTTACTTTATACTCATAATATTCTGTCTCGATATCTTTGTCGGAATATTGAAGAACAAGATCTCCGTCATTAGCCCAATAATTTCCCGGCTCTTCAACCCATTCGTAGTCATATTTGTCACTTTGAATGCCGCAGAGCTCAAAAATGAAATTGCCGTTTTTCTTGAAAGAATAGAATTCAGGTTCCACTTCGTCATATAAGAACCAATTGCCTACAATGTCGCTTGCTCCACCATTGCCTTTGTGGTCGTCATCATCATCGGAGCTGCAAGCCGCAATCAGCGGTAACATTAGCAATATTGCGGGGATTTTGATTAGGTTTATTATTTTCATATTTGTGATCATAATTAGTAATCCATTTCGTTAAGACATTCTTCAAGCGACTTGCAATCTGTATATTGATAGCGGAGTCTTGTGCCTTTCTCATTAAAAAGGGTAAGGATATTTCCCTTTACGGTGTATTCGTAATATACCGTTTCAATCTTATTTCCGTAATATTGGACAGCAAGTTCCCCGTCTTCAAGCCAATACTTTCCCGATTCTTCATCCCATTCATCATATTTGATATCACATATTTCCCAAACAAAACTGCCGTTTTTCTTGAAAGAATAGAATTCAGGTTCCACTTCGTCATATAAGAACCAATTGCCTACAATGTCGCTTGCTCCACCATTGCCTTTGCGGTCGTCATCATCGGAGCTGCATGCGGTTATTGTCAGGAGTGTCCACAATATTGCGGACACTCCCATGAACTGTATAAGGCGTTTCATTTGTATAAATCGCATTAGAAATTATAGCCGACGCTTACGGCAAATGTCGATGTGTTGACTTTCTTTGCCAATTCCATAAAGTCGGTGCCGTAGCTGAGACCGATGTAAAACTGGCGGTAGTTTAATCCTGCGCCGATATGCCATCCCAACTGGAAACGCTTCCAACAGGCATCCTTGTCGCCCATATCCTTTTTGTCAAAGAAGTCATATTTTTCTTTTTCCTTGTCATCATCATCTGGTTCATATACTTCTTTTCCGTTTGCCATGATGTTGAACTTGAAGTTAAGCCCTAAGTAAGGCACGATAGATACTTCTCCATTGGTCAGGGTGAATTTATAGGCAAGATTTAGAGGAATTGCTGCGGAAAGTGTCTGGAATGTTGTCTTGAAATCTTTGTTTTCTGCATCATCATCCCAGATATTGGCGAAAGCGCAATCTTCGCGGCTGTAAAACGACAGTGTTGCCTTTACTCCGGTCTCGAGATAAAGCGGGAACGATTTGGAAAGGCTGAAGCCATGGATATAGTCGATGCCTACTCCGTTGATTGAAAAGTCGTCAGCGTTTTTGACGTCGGTTGAGAGCATTGTGTTGACATACGACACGCTTACTCGGTCATAAGGGTTGATGTCGCGGGCAACGCGGGTCGTGGTTGTCGTGGTGGTATTTCCTGTGTTGGCAAACTGCGCTGCCGCAGGCATCGCGCAGCTGATTGCAAGAATTGCTGTCAATAAGATTTTTGAATTGTTCATGATTGTAATGTTGGTTTAGTAATTGAATGTCATTCTCCATATGTTTGCGGCACCGTTGCTGTCGCCGCGCTGCGAGATAAAATAGATATACTTTCCGTCGGCACTCCATACGGGGCTGAGGTCATCGGCCGCGTGATAGGTAAGTTGCGTCAGGGCTGTCCCGTCTGTCCTTACGGCATATAGGTCGGTGTTGGGATATTCAATCCCCGGTGCACGCAGCATGCTGCTGCCTACAAACACTATCCAGTTGCCGTCGGGCGACACTGCCGGCGATGTAAAGCTTTTCTTCGCGTCGGCGACAAGACACTCCTCACTGCCGGTGTCATAGTTGATTTTCCATATCTCTCCCTGACCGCCATTGTTTGTGCGTGTGATGATCAGTGCCGACGAGCCTTTGACAGGACAAGGGTTTATCCCCGCGCTATAGCTTGACAGATAATTGTTTGCCATGTCGTAGCTCCATATCGACGCCCCGCGGCTGTCGAGCCGGGAGAAGAATATCCGCTTCATATCGGGGGAATAAACCGGAGAATAATCCATCGCCCCGGAGGTGATTTGGCGGCAGGTGTAGCCGTTTTTGGCATCGGTGGTGAAAATCTGGTTATTGTCGGCTCGTGTCTCGGAGAAGCACAGCGACTTGCCGTCGGGCGAAAACGAGAAATCGATCACGTTGCTGCGGTTGGTGCGCTGCGCCGAACTGCCTTGGCGTGCAAGTTCCTTGATGAATATGTTGGTCGTGCCGTTGCGAAACGACAGGTAGGCGATCGACTGCCCGTCGCCGGTCACGGCAAGAATACGGTTGGTCAGCCAGTCGATGCTGTTTCTGCTCCGGCGCACTTGCGGCATGCACACATAGTCGCTCGCGGAGGTGATTTTCATAAAGTCGATTCCGGCCTCTTCCTGAACCGACACCACCGAGTAGTCGACCTGCTGTGCCTCCATTCCCGAGATGGCAAGCGCGAAGGTGATCATTGCCGCAAAAGTGCGATTAGTCTTCATAATTTAGATAGTCATCCCAGTCGCCCACATATTTTGCGGTGATTCTCTCCCCTTCGGCTTCCAGAACTAACTTTTTGCGTTTCGTAATGCTGACGATAGTGATTGTCATTCTATCTCCGTCATCATATTTTAATTTGAGCTTATCACCCGAAATGCTATATGTTCCGAATTCCTGGTATAAATCATTGCCGTCTTCTTCTTCTTCGGTCAAGAGCGAGAACTCATTGTAAGGACTAAAGCCCATGAGTTGATAATAGCCGTCATCCTCATAAGCCCATGTGCCGATAATCAGCGATTCATAGTCGGGATCATCGTCATCATCGTCTGGTGTTGACGGTTTTTCAGTGTCAGGATTCTTGGGTTCGTCATCATCATCGCTGCCGCAGGATACTGACAGGAAGTTGAAAAGCACCAATGTCATTAGAATTGCTAAAGGTCTTGTCGCGAAATTCATAATTGCTATGTGTTAATATTGATTTATTGATGCAAAGTTATTTTAAACATTTCGCCGAGGCTTCAAAATGACGTAGCGGTTGTGTAGACACTTTGTAGCCAAAATGTCTACACTCAACTAATAATCAATGTTTATATACCTTGCCTTAGATTAAGATTCAACGCCTGATCTTGAAATAGTCGAGCAGTGCTATGTAGTAATCTTGTGCAGTGATTTCTTGCCGTTATCGGCAAGAAAATGCCTTATTTTTATGGACTACTGATCATTTTATGCCGCTTAC
This sequence comes from uncultured Muribaculum sp., assembly GCA_910587665.1. GTDB lineage: Bacteria > Bacteroidota > Bacteroidia > Bacteroidales > Muribaculaceae > Muribaculum. The sequence goes on along the minus strand of CAJUMZ010000002.1, from coordinate 174,956 downwards.
TATGTAAATGCGGCGAAGCACTTATATACTTTGTATTAGATTAAGATGCCGGTTTTTATGATGTCGGAGTAAAGGGGATTGTTATTGTCCTCAGTTAAAAGCACAGGCTCAATTAGATAGTTTACCTTACGACCTAATTTCCATAATAATGGTGTGTCCTCAAAATAATTTTCGCTACGGTGAGAGACAATTACGGCAATATCAATATCACTCTCTTCCGTATATCCTCCCTTGCTGTATGACCCAAAAAGATATAAGGCTTTAAGCGGCAGATGCTCTGCTACCATATCCTTATATTTCTTTGCGATTTCTATAGCCTGTCTTTTATCCATGAATACATTACCATTGGGAATTGCTTATGGACTTCATGATTTCGTAGGCTTTGCGTGCCCTCTCTTTCTCCTCTTTTGATACCGGCTTGGGCTGCGAGATCATTTTCTCGAAGCGCTCTGCGTCCCTGCCGAATAATTCAGGGGTCTCTTTAATTGGTCGTGCCATAATTGGAGAGTTTTAGTTTCTGATTACAAAGATATAACAAATTTCTGACATTCAGGGCTATGAGGTCACAAATTATGGTTTAGCAAATATTCTTAGTATATTTGTGATATGGAATGGTGGATTTACAGACGGCGCGGCGAGAGACTGCGATGTTTCGACAGGTCGGTGGCGGCAGGAGTCTTTGTCGGGGCGTGGCTGTTTCTGTCAGCGGCATATGCGTTTTATCTGTCGCCGGTCGTGCCATTCCCTACATTTTCGGCATTCATTCTGACAGGCGTTGCCCTGCTTGCCGGGATTGCGATTCCGGCTATGGTGCTCCGGCTGTTTCCCCGCATTCCGGCACTGACGCTTGCCTCGCTTTTTGTGGTGTGGATATTCCTGTTCCCGGTCGATTTCCCTCGGATCGGCTGGACTTTGATTCTTGTCGGGGTTGTCTTTGGCGCGATTACCGCGATTGCCGTTTTGTCAAGGCGGCGAGCATTGAGGGTGATTGCCTTCTCGGTTGACGCGATACTGTTTGCAGCGGGAATCGCCCTTTGCGTCAGGGACACCGATAAATCTCCGGATCATGTTAATGGCGGTGAAGTCGTGAGAATTGAATACGGTGCAGGCGCGGATGAATGCCTGGTCGACGGCTCGGCTTATTTCCGGAAGGTAAGCCGCATCGACAGCATGGTGCGCCGCAATATACTCGGTTTTGGTTCCGAGGCTTTGCCGTTGAGGGGAGTGGTCTATCTTCCCCGCGACGGGCAGGAGAGTCCCCTGCTTGTCATGCTTCACGGCAGTCATTATATGCTTGAAGAGTCCCATCCCGGATATGAGTATCTCGCTTTGGAACTTGCAGCAAGGGGATATGCTGTAGCATTGATCGATGAAAACTTCATCAATAAAAGTTTCTCCGGCAGCTATGGCTCGCATGACTACAAGGGTAGGGGCTGGCTGTTGCTGAAAAATCTTGAATATCTCCGCACCCTTGTCTCTGACGATTCATCTCCTTTTCATGGAAAGATAGATTTCGATAACATGGCCTTTGCCGGACATTCCCGTGGGGGCGACGGCGTTGCCTCGGCGATGTGGCTCAACGGGCTTGACCGCTCTCCCGTAGATCCGTCGGAATCCTTTGACTTCAATTTCGGGATCAAGGGCGTGATTGAGATTGCTCCCACTGCAATGCTTACGATGCCCGACGAGATGCCTTATAAATATAATAATGTGGACTACCTCCTTCTTCACGGCGATAAAGACGCAGATGTGTCATTTCTGTATGGGCTTCGGCGATATAATCTCGCCTGCTTTACCGACTCGGCTTATCACTTCAAGGCGGCGGTGCTTATCGACGGGGCAAATCACGGGCAGTTTAACACTGTGTGGGGAGCCGATGACCGTCAGCCTCCTGCATCATGGCTGCTCGACCGGAGCAATGCGATTGACGGTGAGCTACAGCGGAGGCTTGCGGTGGACTATATAGCGGCATTTCTCGACGTTTCCCTGAGAAATGCGGGCGAAATTCCTGAAATATTGCGAAAAGGGGCGCAGCCGGGCGACATGGTGAGATGGGATGACACTCAATGTCGCTACGCCGCCCGTTTCGACGATTGTCCCGGGAGGGAAGGGGTGACGGAGCTTCTGCTTCGCGACAACTCCCGCATGACGCAATACAATCACGGCATGTGCCTTGACAAAGAGGGTCGCTGTCATGTCGGCTTTGATACGGCTATGGTCGTGACGCCCGGACAGCAATTGTTATTTTCCGCGTTTTCAGGCGGTCAGATCGGGCTGGCGGTGTCGCTTTTTAGCGGAAACGACATTGTTGCCGCTGATACTGTGACCGTTACCGCTCCGCCGGTCAAACGGCTCTCATTGATGCCGCTGCTCTTCCCGGTGCAGGGCGACGGCGAGAGGGAACAGTTCCTATCGACTTTCTGCATCCCGCTCCCCCTAGCCGACAGCGTCACTGTGACTGCGGTGCGGTTTTCGCGTGTCGGTGGCTGCGATGTTCCCGTGATAGTTGACGACATTGGGTTTAGAAGACATTTTGAGCGTTAAAAAGCAGATTTAAGGAAAAATTTCCATAATTGGAGTGATTTTTCTTGCGTTTTGTTGAGTTACCTTGTATAAAATCACTAAATTTGCGGATATAACCATTTAACACGTTATAAGATGAAAAAGCATAATTTTTATGCCGGTCCCTCGATTCTTAGCGAATATACGATTAAGAATACAGCCGAAGCCATCAAGGACTTCGCCGGTACCGGATTGTCTATTCTTGAAATCTCTCACCGCAGCAAGGAGTTTACGGCTGTCATCGAGGAGGCTCAGCAGCTTATAAAGGAATTGCTTGAAGTGCCCGAAGGATATCATGTGCTGTTTCTCGGAGGCGGCGCGTCGATGCAATTCTGCATGGTACCCTACAATCTCCTTAAGAAGAAGGCGGCATATCTTGACACGGGCACCTGGGCTTCTAATGCGATAAAGGAGGCTAAGCTCTTCGGCGAGGTTGACGTGGTGGCTTCAAGCAAGGATAAGAATTATACTTTCATTCCCAAGGGTTACACTGTTCCCGAGGATGCCGATTATTTCCACTATACCACCAATAATACCATCTATGGTACTGAGATGCGCTATGATCCCGACGTAAAAGTACCTCTCGTAGCCGATATGTCGAGTGATATTTTCTCTCGCCCCGTTGATGTGTCGAAGTATGACGTCATCTATGCAGGAGCGCAGAAAAATCTTGCCCCTGCGGGTGTAACCATCGCCATTGTAAAGGAGTCGGCTCTCGGCAATGTTGACCGTGCCATCCCGACGATGCTCGACTACCGCACTCATGTAAAGAAAGGCTCTATGTTCAATACTCCCCCCGTGCTTCCTATCTATTCCGCACTCCAGACATTGAAATATTACAAGGAGCTCGGCGGTATCAAAGAGATGGAGCGTCGCGACCTTGCCAAGGCAGAGCTGCTTTACGAGGCTATCGACTCAAGCCGTATGTTTGTGGGCACTGTAGCTCCCGAGGATCGCTCTATAATGAATGTATGCTTTGTGATGAAGCCCGAGTACGACGGCCTTGACAAGGAATTTATCGATTTTGCCTCTACCAAGGGCATTGTCGGCATAAAGGGTCACCGTTCGGTGGGTGGATTCCGTGCGTCGCTCTATAACGCGCTCCCCATTGAAAGCGTCAAGGTGCTTGTCGATGCTATGAAGGAATTTGAAAAGAAACATTAATATATTCAGGCTATGAAAGTATTGGTAGCTACCGAAAAGCCGTTTGCGACAGTTGCCGTTGACGGTATACGTAAAGTCGTCGAAGACGCCGGTTATGAACTTGAGTTGCTTGAAAAATACTCATCCAAGGCCGACTTGCTTGCTGCGGCAGCTGATGCCGATGCGTTGATCATACGCAGCGACGTGATTGATGCCGAGGTGTTTGATGCTGCAAAGCAGCTTAAGATCGTGGTGCGTGCCGGTGCCGGTTATGACAACGTGGATCTCGCTTCGGCAACCGCCCACAATGTTGTGGTAGAGAATACTCCGGGACAGAACTCCAACGCCGTTGCCGAGCTTGTGTTCGGTATGGCTGTGATGGCTGTCCGCAACAACTATAACGGCACTTCAGGCACTGAGCTGAAAGGCAAGCGACTCGGATTGCAGGCTTACGGTCAGGTCGGCCGCAATGTGGCCCGTATAGCAAAGGGCTTCGGCATGGAAGTGTCGGCTTTCGACCCCTATTGTCCCGACGAGGTTATGACCAACGATGGAGTGAAGCCTATCCATTCGGTTGACGACCTTTATTCAGGCAACGACATTGTGTCGATTCATATTCCCGCAACTCCCGAGACCCGCAAGAGCATAGGTTATTTCAATCTTACCAACATGCCCCTTGGTGGAGTTGTGGTAAATACCGCCCGCAAGGAGGTGATTGATGAGGGTGGTCTTGCAAAGGCTCTTCGCGAGCGCCCTGACCTCAAATATGTTGCCGATGTGAAGCCCGACAATGCCGATGCCCTTAAAGAAGAGTTTGGCGGTCGTGTGTTCTTTACCCCCAAGAAGATGGGTGCACAGACCTCGGAGGCAAACATCAATGCCGGTATCGCCGCCGCCAATCAGGTGGTTGCCTACCTCCGCGACGGCATCAACAAGTTCCAGGTCAACAAATAGCCTGCGGATATAATAAAAATAGGGCGTATCAAATACTGATACGCCCTATTTTTATTGTTATATGGATTGTTTATTTCGCTTCGTCGGTTTCCGGGGCCTTGTCTATCAGGTCAAGGAACTCGTCGAGTTTTGGAGTGATGATAATCTCGGTGCGGCGGTTGCGCTGACGGCCAAGTTCACTGTCGTTGTCGGCGATGGGGTTATATTCGCCACGGCCGGCGGCTGACAGACGCTGCGGGTTGATGCCGAAATCATTCTGTAGCACCTGAACCACTGACGAGGCACGCAGTGTCGACAGATCCCAGTTGTTGCGGATGTTGGTGCGGCTGATAGGCACATTGTCGGTATTGCCCTCCACAAGCACGTCGTAGCTGCTGTAATCCTTTATGATCTTTGCGATCTTGCTCAGGGTCTCCATGGCGCGGTTGTTTACCTCGTAACTGCCGGTCTTGAATAGCATATTGTCGGCAAGCGAGATGTAGACTACACCCTTAAGCACTTTTACATCGACATCCTTCAGTTCGTCGGTGCTGAGAGAGCGGGTAAGCTTGTTGGTGAGGGCGATGTTGAGGGAGTCGCTCTTCGATTTTGCATCTACAAGCTGCTTGATATACTTGTTGGAAGCATTGATCTCGTCTACAAGCTTGGCTATGTTGACATTGCCCTGGGCGTTCTGGTCCATACTCTTGTCAAGGGTGCTTTTAAGCTCGGCAAGTCCGGCGCGCAGCTCCCGGTTGTTGCTCTCGGCAGCTTCAAGACGCTGCTGGAGGTTGTCGCCGTTTGCCTCACACTTGATAAGGCTTTCGCGGGTCGACAGATAGTCGGCCTGAAGTTGCTGATACTTCTTGTTGGTTACACATCCTGTCATCATCACGCCACACAGGCTGAAAACGATGAGCATACGTTTGGTCTTCATAACTTAAAATTTCGGTTATTCATTCTAAATCTAATTCACTCAATAAAGGGCAAAATAACAAAATGTTTTGTGTTTTAACAAATTAATTTGTTATTTGGTTGCATTATTTCATGGCATGGGGCTTATTGTGATATATAATAAAGATGTGGCGGATTGCGTTATATTGTATGTTTAGTTGATGAAAGATCCAATGATAAAGTTTTTGCGCCATATATTATTGTTAGTGTTGCCGGCATTGATTGCAACAGGTTGTATTGAAGACGGTTTCACCACATCGCCCTCCGATCAGCCGGAATATTCCACCGATACCTTGAAGATGGGCACAGTGTTTACTGCCGAGGGCACGCCAACCCATCGGTTTAAGGTATTTAACCGTCATGACAAGGGCTTGAATATAAGTAAGATTTCGTTTAGCGATGCCGCAATGGAGAAAATCTTCCGTCTTAATGTTGACGGAGTTTCAGGAACAAGTTTCAACAACGTTGAGATTAGGGCAAACGATTCTATATTCGTGCTTGTGGAGGCAACCCTCCCCGAGTCAGGCGCCAACCTGCCCGTAGAGATCAATGCGTCGCTTGACTTTGTGGCAAACGGAGTGACTTCGACCGTAGTGCTCAATGCTTTCGGACAGGATGTTACACGACTTGAGGCTGTTACAGTAGACTCCGACATGACACTCGCGGGCGACAAACCTTATCAGATTTTCGATAGCCTCGTCGTGGCGGAAGGTGTCACCCTCACCCTTGATCCCGGTGCGACGCTTTATTTCCATGACAAGGCGGAACTTGTGGTGCACGGCACATTGATTTCCAACGGCACGGTTGATCGCCGGGTAAACATGACCGGCGACCGCTTCGGGCAGGTTGTCGGCAAGATTCCTTATGAAATAATGTCGGGGCAATGGGGCGGTGTGTATTTTTATGGCACCACAACCGGCAATAAACTTAGCAACACATATATCCGCAACAGCACATACGGTGTTTATGTCGACTCGGTCAGTGTCGACGCCATCGAGCCGGTGCTTACGCTTGTCAACTGTCAGCTGCGTAACTCCGCCGGTGCGGTGCTTGTCGCCTCTCATGCCCCTGTCAAGGCAGTTGGTTGTGAGTTTGCCGAGGCAGCAAAAGGTGTGGTCTATCTTTACGGCGGTACTCATAGTTTCAATCAATGCACATTTGCCAATTACTATCTTTTTTCCGCGATAACAGGTCCGCTGCTTTATCTTGACGGTGAGACGGTTGCCGCCGATGTGTCCAACTCGATACTTTATGGTATGGGCGGTGAGGTGCTGCCTGCCGACCTTGCGGGTAAGCCGGTGTATTTCCGCAACTGCCTGTTCTCTTCCGCGGGTACCGACGATGACAATTTTATCAACACCGTGTGGGATTCCGACCCTATGTTTTATACCGTGCGGGAAGATTATTTCTTCGATTACCGCCTGCGTGAAGGCTCCCCGGCGATTGGCAAGGGTGATCCCTCGCTCAATTCCGTTGATGCCTCCGTCGATATGTACGGATTGCAACGAGGAAGTGTCCCCGACATAGGCGCTTATGTTTTCTCTGTTGATTGACCCTGAAAATTCGTTTTTATTTTATACCTTTGCAAGGTATGAGCAGTACGAAGCTTACAAATCAATCGCCATATAGTCGCGGCGCCCGTTACGGTGTCGCTTTTGGCGTGTATCTGAGTGTGCTGTATTTTGCGATAGCCCATTCACTGTCTATCCCGGTGCTTAGTCTTTTGTCGCTTGTGATGATGGCGGGTGTTCCCGTGGTGATATACGTCATGCTGCGTAAGAGCTATGTTGCCGATTATGGAAAGACTATATTCTCATCCCTTTGGATGGAGGGCATTGCAATCTTCTTCTTTGGCGGACTGATATCTTCCCTGGTGTCGGTCGCTTATATGACATGGATTAATCCCGGATATCTCTACGGGCAGGTCGACATGATGATCGAACTTTACGGCAGTGCCGACTGGGAGCGCGGTAAAGAGCTTTCCGACATGCTTGTAAGGGCTAAGGAGCAGCATCTTATTCCGACTCCTATCAACCTTGCCATCGACATGCTCTGGCTTATCGTGTTTTCCGGCTCGATATTGTCAATGCTGATGTCGCTCCTTGTGCAGGCGAGAGGTTACGGAAAAAAACGAGCAAACTAACAGAAAGTCAATGGATATATCAGTCGTTGTCCCTTTATATAATGAAGCCGAGTCGCTTCCAGAGCTGGAAAGCTGGATAGCGAGAGTGATGGAAGAAAACGGATTTTCTTATGAGATAATCTTCGTCAACGACGGCTCTACCGATGAATCATGGGAGGTGATATCGCGCCTGAAGGAGCATAACCCGAATGTGAAGGGTGTGTGCTTCCGTCGCAACTACGGAAAGTCGCCTGCGTTAAACACCGGGTTTGCCCGCGCGCAGGGTGATGTTGTGATCACCATGGATGCCGATCTACAGGATAGTCCCGATGAGATCCCGGAGCTGTTCCGTATGATCAAGGAAGAGAAATATGACCTCGTGTCGGGCTGGAAGCAGAAGCGTTACGACCCCCTGTCAAAGACTATTCCTACGAAGCTTTTCAATGCCACGGCACGCAGGGTGAGCGGCATACATAACCTTCATGATTTCAATTGCGGGCTGAAGGCTTACAGAAACAAGGTAGTGAAGCATATCGAGGTGTATGGCGATATGCACCGTTATATACCATATCTTGCCAAAAATGCGGGTTTTAACCGCATCGGTGAGAAAATCGTGCATCATCAGGCGCGTAAATACGGTACTACGAAATTTGGTCTCGACCGTTTTGTCAACGGCTATCTTGACCTCGGCACTTTGTGGTTTACCTCGCGCTTCGGTGTGAAGCCGATGCATTTCTTCGGCCTGCTCGGTAGCCTGATGTTTTTCCTCGGACTTATCGCTGTTGCTGTGGTGGGCTTTGGCAAGCTGTATAACATGCACCACGGTCTGCCCTATATACTTGTGACCGATTCGCCATATTTCTATCTCTCGCTTACTCTGATGCTCCTCGGTTCGCAGCTGTTTCTCGCCGGATTTATCGGTGAGTTGATCGTGCGCAACTCCGACCGACGCAATGAGTATGAGATCGAGGAAGAGATCGGTTCTTTCATCCCTGAAAAATAGCAATACATACAATATGGAACAATATCCTCAATTCTATAACCTTTCCGAGCGCCGTTACTCATGCCGCGGCTATTCCGACAAGCCCGTGACGCGTGATCTTCTCATAGCCATGCTTGATGCCGTGAGGCTCGCCCCGTCGGCTTGCAACCGTCAACCATGGAAATTTCTGGTGATTGATACTCCGGAACTTCGCCATGCGGTGCAGAAAAGCTATGACCGGGAATGGTTTAACTCCGCTCCGGTTTATATCGTGGCTTTGGGATTGCATGATGTGGCATGGCATCGCCCGTTTGACGGCAAGGATCACACAGATGTCGATGTGTCGATTGCTGTCGAGCATCTTTGCCTCGCTGCGACAACGCTCGGACTTGGCACTTGCTGGGTGTGCAACTTTGACTCTGCCCTGCTTTCCGAGGCTCTCGGTCTTCCTGAGGGCGTGGAGCCTGTCGCAATAATTCCGGTGGGATATCCGCTTGACGGCACGCATGCGCCTGAGAAAAACCGCAAGCCGCTTGACGAGATAGTGAAATGGGGAAAATATTGAACATATTGGCGGTTGCTGTGGCTGTAATGATGTTGCAGTCGTGCAATTCAGTGGGATGTACCGATAATAAAAGTTCAATCCCGCTTGCCGGATTTTATTCCTACGAAGAGCTTACCGCCATTACTGTCAATAACGTGTCTATTGGTGGCGTTGATGCTCCCAATGACTCGCTGTTGGTCGAAAAAGAGTCGGTGGATAAGGTCTATCTGCCTTTTCGTGCCGATGCCGGTCAATCGAGTTTCTTTATCCGCTATGAGGATGAAGCATTGAATTTCCCGGAGCTGTTTGATACCATCACGTTCAAATATACTCCCATCCCGTATTTCGCTTCCAAGGATTGCGGGGCGATGTATCGCTACCGCATCGACGACTATTCTTATACGCGTCACCTTGTCGACTCGGTAGGATTGCTTACCGATGTCATGACCAATGCCGACGTCGAGACTATAAGAGTATATTTCCGTACACAGCAACCGACAGAATGAATACTGCTATACGCCATATCTTGACTTTGCTGATTTTGCTGACCGCGTTGGGCGTGTCGGCGCAACGCCGTATTACTCCGGTGGAGCCTCAATCGAAAGGAACTACACAGGCGGTGACCGACACAGTCACTACCGGCAAGCCTGAGAGCGTGGTCGAGATGACCGATGTGTCAGGTCATACCGTGCTTGTCGATACAATATCGGGCGTGGAATATCGTGATACGATACTTACTACTGCGCCCAAACTCGTGTATCCGCGTTTTGAATCGGTTTCGGTTGGTGTCAATGTATGGGACCCCTTGCTGCGTTGCTTTGGACAGAAATACGGGCTTGTCGGCTTTTGGGGTGAGTTGAGTATCCATAACTGGTTCAAGCCTATAGTTGAGGCGGGGCTCGGACAGGCTGAGATGACGCCCGACAACGGCAACTATACCTACAAATCGGCGGTGGCACCTTATTTCAAGATCGGTCTCAACTATAATTTCCTGTATAATTCCGATCCGGCCTATTCAGTATATGCCGGTGTGCGTTACGGCATCAGTAATTTCAGCTTTGAGGTGACCGATGTGCGTGTCAACCAAGGCTATTGGGGTGACGACGTGATTATCAACGTTCCGTCGCAGCGTGCGACTGTAGGCTATGTCGAGGCTGTGGTCGGATTGAAGGTCATGATTTTTAAGAATTTTTACCTTGGCTGGGATGTGCGCATGCACTCTGTCGTGCATCAGAGCAATCTTCCTTATGGCGAGCCATGGTATGTGCCCGGCTATGGTGCACGCACGTCTTCGTTCAATGCCTCCCTGTCGATAAGCTATACACTTCCTCTCCACAAGCGTAAGCCTGCGGAGGTGGCGGCTGAATCGGAAGAATAATCAGTGACGTGAGTCGTTTTCTCGCTGCTTGCGCAGTTTGTCACGCTTCTTCATGAAGAAGTGGAGCAGGATAATACATAGCAGTGTTGTGCCTATGATACCAAAGTAATATAGGTAATTCCCGGCGTAAAATTCACCTCTGCCGATATAGCTCATGACTCCGAGATATACAAGCAGTAATAGTGGTATGTAAGTCGATTTTTTCATGGGTTTAGTGTATTTTATCAGGTTTGGTTGTTTCTATTCCGAATGATTGTCCTCGGGTACTGGAGTATAGATATAATCTGAATCTTCCGGATTGAAATCGCCGGAAGTCAGATAGTTATAGATCTTTATACATGCCCATGCGTCGATTGACGCATAGATTTGCTGTGGGGTTGTCAGCAATGACGCCTCCCAGTTGGATAGCCGTTGGCTCTTGGATATGCGCTCGTTGAATATGATTCCGTAAATCTTCTGAAGGCTACAGTCGCGTATACAGAAATCCTTCACCATATCCTGAAGGTCGATAAACGCGCTTGGGGAGATTTTGTGGAGTTTGTTTAGCACGTGAAAGTCATCTTTCAATGAAAGACCGACTTTGACAATGTCGTCATCTTCAATGAACTGCTTGAGCTCGGGAGTGAAGCCAAACTTGTTGATGCGGAAAAGGTAGCAGCAGTCACCTGTAGAAATCTGGATGAGTGCCACCTGGTTTGTGTGTCCTTTCCTGAAGGATGGTTTTGTCTCCGTGTCGAATCCGACAACTCGGTATCTACGTATTGTCTCAAGCGCACTTTTAGCCTGCTCTACCGTATTCACTACCACGATATGACCGGGATATGTGACTGTCGGTAAAGATGCCAATTGTTCCTTGGTTATAGACAATACAACAGTTTTTACATCCATTTTGGTTCTAATAATAAAGATTTCTCGACTTCTCTTGAATGTTTCTGGATAGATATGTGTTATCTCAGCAACGTAAAGGTAGGCATTTTCGGTGAGAAGTTGAGTATCTTGGCTTTATCGGAATCTAAATTTAACGTTTGGAGTTGATTTTTAACGTAATTTATATTTCGCCGATGACTTGTCGGGTTAAAAAATCAGCATCTTGCATTGTGGAAAATGCTTGGAAATATATCGCGACAAAAAGCCTTGGGTATCTGAAGAGATTGTTGTGTCGTTGTCAAAAAATGTATTGTAAAGCAGGTAGCGCAATTCTATTCCCCGGTTTTTGACAGCCTCGAGTGAGAGTATTGTGTGGTTGATGGATCCGAGAGAGCCATTGGTGACGAGTGCCAGAGGAAGATGCTCGTCGGTTATGTAATTGATAGTGAAATAATCGTCGGTGATCGGTACCATGAGTCCGCCCGCACCTTCGATAAGCACATGGTCGTAGCGTGATGCAAGAGTCTCGGTGCTGCGCCTTATGAGGTCAAGGTCGATCTCTTTCCCGTCAATACGGGCGGCAAGTTGTGCCGACGCCGGATAGGTGAATATTATCGGTGCGGTCGTGAAATCCTTATCTTCGGGAAACATGCCCGTGCCCGTCAGCTGGCGATGCTTTACAATATCCTCTGAATAACCGTCGTTGCCGGTCTGGATAAACTTTTGTGTGATAACTTTCCCTCCTTGCGACATAAGGCGGTTGGCGAGCCATGCGGTCGCATAGGTTTTACCGGCATCGGTGTCAATGCCCGATATGAAGATTACGTCACTCATACTTTTTTGATGATTAGGTAGATTGGATGGTAGGTTAGGGTGGCTTTCCCATCGGTCAGCGGATAGCGCGACAGGATGTCCCGGATATTTGTGCCGTGGCGTCGCATGGCGTTGACACCGGTTAGTTTCAGATGGTTCAATACCTCGCGTGGAGAATCGAAATTCTTTACGATGCGCTCTTCTTCCATTGTGATGATATTGCATCCGTCAGGTATCATGGAAGATAGCTCGTCGGTCGTGTAATAGCGGAGCGGTAGCCGGGTCACGGAGGTCAGTTCCCGCATGTTGTCGGGTCCGAAAGTCGATATGGCAATAATGCCGCCGTCGGCAAGTGTGAGTGCCGCGTTTTGGAGCCATCGTTCGGGAGAGTCAAACCATTGCATTGCCGAAGCCGAGGCTATCGCTTCGTAATAATCTTCCGGCATGAGGCGTATAAGCTCTTCCGCGTCGCCGGCAATGATTTCGCCGGCTTCGGGCAGTTCAATATCTATAGGAGCGAGATCCCACAGGCTTATCCGGTAGGGATGCCAATGTGAGGTGTAAAGTCGCGTGAGCATTCCCGTGCCATAGCCTGCCTCGAGTATTGATAGTGGAGGGTTTTCGGTGGCGTCGCGCCAAAGCTCCCAGAGTTTTTCCGCTATGTGGCGTTGTACATCGGCATTGTCATCGTAGGTCGATGCGCTGCGTGAAAACCGTTGCGCTACAAGGCTTTTGTCAATTATTTCCTGCTCTATCAGTGATTGCCAGTCGGGCAGGTGACCGCCGTCGGCTATCTTTCGTGTCCTGGGCAGGTAGCTCCAGGCTCGTCGGAGGTTGTCGGGGGGAAATATCCTGTCATTGCCGGCTATAATGGCGCGATCCCAGTCAACTGATATGTCCGCATCCTTGTCGGCCGACATGTCGGCAATAGCTTGTAATTCATCTTTGAGTCCCGCGATGTCGCGACATGGCATATCCGCTTTAAATGCGGCATATGAGGCTGCATCCTTACACATCCTGCGGTAAAATTTGTCAAGGTTGCGTTCCGACAGGTTGTCGAGCGTGCCGCGAAATATCGCTTCGGGTATGCCTTCGTTGTCGTCGATGGGGTTTAGCGAGCCGTTGACTGCAACCTTTATGGTCGGATTTAACGTTCCGGAGGCAAGGGTACGCGCGGCAACATATACACCGAATGACCATGCAAACAGGTATATGTCGGAATATTTGCGGAACGGAGTTGAGTCAAGTGTCATGTCGCGGTAATCCCACACCACGGCTATGTCGTGCCCGTCAAGCCTCAGGTGGCGGAACGGAGACGCATCCATTCCCCATCCGGCAAATATGATTATCAGCTTTCTGTTGCCTTCGTTTACTGTAAACTCCTGTTTCATGACATGAGTGATGTTATGGCGTTTCCAAGTCCGGTTATGTCGCGGTCAGTCATTGAGGCACTGAGGCTGAACCGGAGTCGTTCCGTACCGGCAGGGACTGTCGGGGTACGGATGGGCAAAGCCTTGTATCCGAGTGCTTTTAACTTCCCGGATAGCTCTACCGCCTGGCGCGAGTCACCGGTGATTAGAGGCGCGATATGGCTTGGCTCTCCGCCATTTATATGGAGTGCGACATGGAGGAGCTGTGAGAGGTGGCGCAAATGGCGTCGCTCATTTTCCATTTCCGTCAGCGTCTCGACCATGAAGCGCGTCCATGCCGAGGTCATGGGAGGAAGGGCGGTGGAGAATATGAAGCTGCGGGCTCTGTTGATGAGGTAATTTTTTACTGTCGATGTAACTGACGCGAACGCTCCCGCAGATGCAGCCGCTTTGCCGAATGTGCCGATTACCACATCGACATCTTGGAATGCCGGTGAGTCATGTGACAGTCCGAGTCCATATTTCCCTTCGACGCCGAAGGCGTGTGCCTCGTCGACATACAGCATAGTGTTTTCGTGTCGTCGCTTTATGTCGGCAAGACGAGCGATGTCGGAGCGGTCACCATCCATACTGAACACTGATTCAGTCACGATAAGTATGCGCTCATATTTTCCCTCGGCATCATTTATGATGCGCTCGAGCCTGTCGTAGTCATTGTGGGGAAATCGCGTGAATTTTGTCCGTGACAATACCATGCCGTCGATTATGCTGGCGTGACTCAGTTTGTCGGCAACGATGAGCGTGTTGCCCTCGGCGAGAGCCGGGATTATGCCGGTATTGGCATGGTAGCCGCTGTTAAACAGTAGCGCGGGACGCCCGTAAAGCTCTTCAATCGTCTGCTCAAGTCGGTTATGCTCAGTCTGGCATGATGCAAGAAGCCTTGATGCTGACGAACTCATTGGTAACAGCCTGTGCTCTTCGAGGTTGAAAAATTTCTCGCGGAGGTCTGTGCGCTCGGCAAGACCCATGTAGTCGTTGGTGGAGAAATCCACGATTTTCCCTTCAGTGGATGCCGGAATCGCGCGCAGGTTGCCTTCGGCTTCAAGTCGGTTAAGTATTTCTTCGTAACTCGCCATCGCTATATGATAATGCAATGCAAAATTACTCAAAAATGCTCACATTCCCATCACTTTTTATTGGGGATTGCAGGGCGGGAGGGAGACGGAGCGGAGCCAGAGGTCGGCGATGCGGCGGTGTCCTGCCGGGGTGGGGTGTATGCCGTCCCATATCCAGTAATCGTCGGGCAGATTCGGGAGCGACTGTAACTCGTGAAAGAGGCTGTCATAAGGGAGGTAGGTGGCATTGTAATCGGCTGCGATGCGTGCGGTTATGCTGTCGAGCCGGGCTATCATATCTTTTCGCTCGTGGAAATCGTCACGTTTTGCCACCCAACCCGACGGAGCTGTAAAGGGCGCCCCGATTACAAACTTTACATCAGGTAGCGAGTCAAGGGTTGTGTCAAGCAGGCTGCGGTAGTGTTTTTCCCAACCGGCATAGTCGAACGCATCTTTTTTGTCGCCGTCAAGCCAATAGTGTACATCGTTAGTGCCAATCAGTATTGACACAATGTCGGGGCGGTTGTCGATCACGTCATTCTTCCATCGCGCCTCAAGGTCGGAAAGCGTGTTGCCGCTTATGCCGCGATTTATGAAGTGTCGGTCGCGACACGGCTCCCGGCTTTCATAGTCGCTTGCGATGAGAAACACATAGCCGTGTCCGTAGATATGGTTCATGTCGGTCAGCGACCGGTTTTCTACCGGGCAGGGATAACCGACGGGATTTCCCCAGTTCCCGTCGGTTATAGAGTCGCCTATAAACAGTATCGTGGTTGACGATGTAAGCAGCAGTGTCAGTGACACTCCGAGTGTCAACGCGGTAAATCTTCTCGAAATCATTGACGTGACGCGTTGATTATTGTACCTGACGAATGGGCGGAAAGTGCCGGCGCATACTGGCTTTGCAGCGATGCCACGCCTGTTGAATATTGTCCGGCATTGTTGACAAAGAGCTCATAGCTGAGGCGGTATGTGCCTTTCGGAAGATGGGTGACAAATATGTTGGTTGCCTCGTCGCGGTTTTCGCGATAGAAGCAGATTCCTTCGGAATAGAGCGGCTGAGGAAGCTGTTCCACCGGCTCGAAGCATGCACCGCGGTCGTCGATAATCGCTACATAATCCATGTCGCGCTTTGTAGTTATAATGAGATTGACCTGCACGAGATCACCTACTTTTACGCTGTCGGCATCAAACCATACCACTTTGTCATTTTCGCTCGATTTTACGAAAAGCATCTTTTCGATCGAGACGTCATCGCATGATGCCGCCTTTATTTCCGACATTTCGCTGCGATATTGGCAGAATACGGCTCCCCACGACGGAAGACCTTCCTGCTTTGTCACGGAGAGCGTCTTGCCTGACGGAGCAAGTCCGCTTATGTCTTGACGGAAATAACCAAGCAATGAGTCCACCGTGTCGGGGGCGACATTTTTATCGCCAACCTTGACTACAGGTGCTTCTGCCGGCTTGGTAAGAGGCTTGCCGGAGAGCAGTATAGCCGCTATGGCGTTGGATGTGGTGACCGAAGTACCCCAGTTCTTTGCTTCTTTCTGGAGTATGAGCCACTGGCGTATGCGTTCCACATCGGGCGACTGCGGTTCAATCAGGTAGAATGTTTCCAGTATGGTTGCGGTAGCACCAACCTTGCCCATTGACATGCGGCTGATGTCATCGAGCGAAGCCCACCACATGCCTTTCTGAGAAGTGACAGTGGCATATTCGCGCAGTGATGCAAGTATGTTGCGTGACACGGTGCGGTATTTGTGACCGTAAAGAAGTCTTGCCGCAAGGGCTTTTCTTTCCACGTCGTAATCTTTCCAATGGGCATTGGCTTCCGCCACGGTATTGTTTATGAGCTTTCTCGCGCCGGCGGGTACTGAGATTTCGGGATAGTCGAGGCGCATGAGTGCATAACCCATGTCGGTGGCTTGCGGGCTATCTTTGATTACCTCGGCTGCGTTTCGGTCGAGATAGCTGACCCCGCGGTTCATCATCTCTTCAAGGCGGGAATTTGCCGGCAGATAACCAAGCCGTTTCAGTTTACCCATCATTGTGAGTACAGATTCGGTGATCCATGATGACGGCTCTTTTACCTGACCTATCCACGACCATCCGCCGCGAGGGGCTTCGAGCATGGCGAGCTGTTTAACCGCCTTGTCGTAGGTGTCTGCGATCACATTCGGGTCAAACAGCAGGGCAAGACGCTCCATCCGCTCCGTGTCGCTTTTTGCATCCATCACCCACGGCGTGCAGTTGAGGAGTATGGTCTTGAGGTCGGCATTACGTTCAAGCATTGACACGAGGGTTGAATCGCTGCGGTCGCTTTCATTCCACATCTTGATAGCCTTGGCGATATTGCTGTCGGTCTTCAGGATGCCTTCGGCAATTGCCGCCGAGAATATTGCCGCAGCCGCCGAAAGGGCGTCTTTTGCCTCTTCCTTGCGGAGTCCCGGAAGAGCTGTCACTACGTACCATGCCGGATTGTTGCAGAATTGCAAGGTCACCCTTGCGTCGGCGGGCATTTCCGGCAACTGCATTTCAAATCCGGTGGAGTCGGGTGAGATGTAGAATGGCATGGTGTCAATCACAGGGGCTATGGATGACAATACGGGAATCACGCTCTGCTCTCCGTCGGCAAATGCGTCGGTCGATGACTTTATGCGGTATCCTATTGCAGTCATGTCGTTGCTGGCATTGACTTCGGTGCTTACTATTGCCGCTTCACCGGCGGCAATGGTAGAGGTATGATTATAGGTGGCGGTGGTTTTGCCACTGAACGGGTCAAAAAGCTCAACGACGGTGTTTACTGTGGCTGTAGAGTCGCTATTGTTCATCACCGAAGCCTCGATTACAGCCTTGTCGCCGGTACGCAGGAAGCGCGGCATGTTGGGCTGTACCATTATCGGCTTGCTTGACAGGATTTCACGCGATAGGTCTGATACAAGCAGATCTTTTGTGAAGGCGAGTGCGCGGAGTTGCCAGGTGGTGTTGGCATTGGGCGCGGTAAACGAGAAGGAGAGGTTGCCTTCGCTGTCGGTGGTCAGTTCCGGGCGGAAAAATGCGAGCGGTGTCTCTGCGGTGCGATATTGGAAATTGTCAGGCTTTTTTTCGACTGCACCTGTGACAGCACTTTCTTCCGTAGCCTCATATTCCGAGTCGTTGGAAACAGAGCCTGCGTCAGCCATTGCCATTTTTTTCTCCATCATTACCGGAGCGGCGGCGTCATATGATTCCGCAGCTTCTTCTACGATTATTTCATCGGCATGTGTATTAACATTGTTTAGGGCTAAAGAACCCTTTGCCCTTGCCATTGTGGAGTAGTAGCCGCGCACATAAATTGTCATCCATGACCTGCCCCAAAGCTCAAATGACGGGTCGATAATCCTGTTGCAACGCTCGCCGGTTACCCTGACCGCGTCATATGATGATGACATATTGAATCCCGAATTTCGGTCGTTGAACATAGTCACGGGCATCCTGCGCGGAGAGAGCGACAGACCGTGGGGTTGCAGGGCGTCAAGAGCCTTGGTGTACATGTCGAGTATAAGGGCCGATTTCATCCCCTTTCCGTCGCGGTCACGCACGGTGAATGTCCACCGTTCTTCCTGACCCGGCACGATTTTGTCGCGGAAACTTTCCACGCCAAGGTTTATGCGCCGCAGCGATGCGTCGGTGATAACGCCGATTGTCGCCGACTGATAGTTATAGTCATAGTTGGTAGCAAGGGTCACGTTTATTTTGTCTACACCGTCGGGTAGGTCATATGTGAAATGGTGCAATCCCGGTTTTACTTCCATCCAACCCTGCTTTAGCATGGCAGAATCGGAGCATATGGCGTAACGGATATGTTGCGTGCTTCCGGTGGTTCCGAAAAGTATGTCGGCAGTGCGGTTCTTGATGGTGTATTTATTGACCGGTATCCACAATATTTCATTCTTGACAGGACAAGTATTGTCACCGGTGCGGTAAATGACAGTGCGGGATACCGTTACGGAGTCGGCGAGATCCGGATCAACTGTGTGGAACAGTATGGAATACTCGCCCGACGCTACTTTTGTAAGGTCAATGACAGGCTTGTCGCTTGCAAAAGTGCCTTCAGCCACGGCGGTGCTGTCGCTGTCGGTAATCTTGTAGGCGATTTCAGCGGTCTTGGGATTTCCGGAGAGATCCGACAGGGTCACGTCGAGACGTACATTGCCGGTCGCGTCGATTGCTGCCGGAAGTGACGCCGAAAGTATGTACGGCTTGCCGGTGGTGAAGCTGCGGTCGGTTTGACGGCTCTCTCCCGTCGGGGATGTCGCCATAAGCCGTGCGGTGAAGATTCCGTTGACTATGGGTGACTCGTCGAGTAATGCCGCCGGGAAGCAGATGCTGAACACTCCGGTGGAATCGGTTTCTACGGTAGTTGTGTAAAACGGGCTTCCGTAGCTGTTGCCCCACCAGAAGCGGTAACGTGGCGATGCTTCAAGAGTAGCGGCGATATTGCATCCTGCAATCGCGAAGCCGGAATAGGTCTCTGTCTTGCCTTTAAGGGTGACATCGCCTTTTGCCGGGAAGTCACGCAGGATGTCGGTTATTTTTACTTCATAGGTGGGGAGTTTATAGTCCGACACCATGAAGCGTGTGCTGCCGTAGCTGTTTCCGTAGTCGTTTTCGCGCGGATGGCGGAACACCAGCGAATAGTAGCCGGTAAGTCCTTCGTCGGGTATCCTGAACTCTCCGCTGATTCTTCCGAATTCATCGGAAGTCACCTTGACGGTGTCTTTTATCTGTGAATTGGCATCGCGCATCGCCACCTCCACCAAGATTCCGGGGGCGACAACCGAAGGCCTGTCGCTGCTGTAATGCTGTATTACAGCGCTCCATCTGACAGTGTCGCCGGGGTGGTAAAGCGCAAGGTCGGTATTGCCTTGTGCCAGATACCCGTCATGTCGCTCTGTCGGGTAAAAATAGGGCAGGTAGCATGTGGCGGCATACCTGTCGGTGCCCTTAGTGGCAAATATCCGGTTCCCTTTACCAATGATTTTGGCTGTGGCATCGTCACTGCCGGTGATATAGTCTTTTGTCGTGTTATTGTCGGTTATTGCCGTTACCGTGACTCCGCCCTTGACCGGTGCTCCTGTCTTGGGGTCGGTCACATATGCCCAGCGTTCCGGACCGAATGCTCCGGTGCTGAGGTTGAGAGATGTGCAGTGAACGAAGTCAAACGATCGGTCATATACGTCGGCACGCTTGCCGTCGATTACCGGCACAACTATGTAGGCCCCCTCTTTTTCAATTACAAAGTTTTCTTCCGTCTTGCTGAAGAACGGCGCGGTCTTGTCACTTTTGACAGTCAGTGTCTTTACAAGCACGGCTTTGACCCTGCCTTTCCTCATGTCATACGACCAGCTGTCGCGTATGGGGTTGTAAGGCACTTTGTAGATCTCTATTTTTGCCGACTTGACATTATTGTTTTTGACGGTGATCTTCAAGGTGTCGCCCGGTATGAGGGTAGAGCCGTATTCCAAGTTGAGGCTTTTTGTCGTAAGGTCATTGACGCAGTTTTTAAGACATGTGATCCTGAAATATCCCGGATGACGCGCTATGCACCCTGTCGCGGTGCTGTAATATCTTTTCACATCTTCCGGGTAATTTTCAGAGTCCATGTGGTAGGAATTGTAGAAGATGGCTATCAATGCTTCTGCAGAATATGGAGAAGAGGAATATGTGTCATACAGTTCATAAAGCAGTTGGGACTTCTTTTCGGTCGGATTTTCCACACCGCCCGATACAAAATCAATACGGCTTATGTCGGCATTGATGAACGGGGCGGCATTTCCCTTGTGGAAATCAAGAAGCTGGCGGTATGTGTCAAGTATGTTTTTTGTGACGGGATGCTGGTAGTTGAACGACATGCGGCTGTATTTGTCATATCGGCACAGCCATCCCGGAGGGAACAGCGGTTGCTCCGTCGACAGTCCTTTGAGGATTTCGATCGAGCGCCATGCGACAAAGTCGTAAAGGGTGGGGTAGAATGGCTTTGAATCATTTTCCACCTTGATGACTCCCGAATAGTCAGATAGCTTCCTTGATTGCAGCAGTGCCGGGTCGGTGAGCGCCTCTGAGGTAAGCTGCACGAGCTTGTCGCTGAACTGCTTTCCGCTCCAGAGAGAGTAATCCTTGTCGGCTGCGCTTGCCGGCAGTTCCCTGCGGTCATAAATCCATCGGTTATTTTGATATATGGAGTTGTATATGTCGGCTTGAAGCAGCGAAAGCAGCGATTGGGTGACGACGTCTTTTTCCACGGCTGTTATCTCTGCGATTCGGTCAAGTACCGGTTGAAGACTGTCGCGGTCAACAGCGGTTTCTGCAAGCCCGTAGTCGATAAGCGACCTGACGAGGAGCTTTCCGTCGCCGTCGGCAAGAGCTTTGTCAAGCGAGGCAACGGCGTTTTTACCGACAGTTTTGGGATAAGCAAAATTCGGTTGTGAATATTGCGCGTTGGCTTTCATTGTCACAAACAGGATTAATAGTGATAGTAAATGGATAGCCTTCTTCATAATAGTAATAATATATGAAATTGGCGCGAAAGTTCGCGCCAAAGGTGATAATTATATATTTTTCAAAAAAATGTCAATTTACTTTTTCCCGGCTCTTGCCTTGGAGTGCTCTTTCATGAGCTTGTCGGTGAACTTACGTTCGGCGCGTTTTAGCTGAAACAGCTGTTTCGGGGTAAGTACTGTCTTGAATTTTGCGAAATATTGTTTTTCAACCGCAGCCTCTTTCCCCTTCATCTCATACATGGCCTCGGCTGCTTTTTCATATTCGAGATCCGACACTTTCCCGTCTGATTTGGCTATCTTGCGTTCAAGCCCCCTCACCTCATGGTTGATTTTCCAGATCGAATTGTCCATCTCGTCATACATAGGGAAAAATTTTGTCTCCTGCTCTTTGGTCAGGTCAAGCTCCTTGGCGAGGAAATCATGCTTGTATTGGCGAAGCTCCTTAAACCATTCTTTCCGATCGATATTGCGCTTGTCCTGGGCATATCCGGGTAGGGCGAGAAGCATAGCCACGATGAGCGATAGCAGGATATTCTGTCGTTTCATATCAGTAATTAGTTAAAGCTTGTTAATGTAACGCCGTCATCATACAAGTCTTCGATCACGTCATACTCGTTGACCTCGCCCTGCATGTAATAGTCATAGAAATTATCGCTCTGAAGCACCTTGGCGATAACCGGGTTATCGCTCATATGGTTGGATTGCCTGCCGCTGATGTCGTTGAACAGCCACATCATGAGCCATATGCCGCTGAACATGGCTGCCATGTAGACATATGGCCGGCAACGCTGCCACCATGTGCGTGGTAATATCTTTTCCTGCTTCTTCTCGGGAAGCTGCTCCATCATACGTGAGGCAAAATCAGCGAAGTAGCCGTCGGGGACAGTCATGCCCGACCGCCGGTCAACCTGCTTTAGTATGTCATTTTCATGTGCCATATCGTATAACTTTTATTTGTATGACTAAGAAACCTGTAAATGGTTTAATCGTTATCAGCAAAATATTGTTCTATTTTTTTTGCCGCGAGATGATATGACGCTTTTAAGGCTCCTACCGAGGTGCCGAGCACTTCCGACATATCTTCGTATTTCATCTCGTCATAATAGCGCATGTTAAATACGATACGCTGTTTTTCAGGCAGTGTCGCTATCGCTTTACGCAGCTTCAGGGCAAGCTCGTCGCCGTCGATAAATGTGTCGGCTTCGATAAGGTTTACCAGGTGAGACTCTTCGTCGTCAAGCGACAGGTTAAGGCGTTTTCTTTCACGGGCAAGGAAAGAGATACTCTCATTGATGGCAATCTTGTAGAGCCATGTAGACAATTTTGCATCGCCTCGGAAATTCTCGATGGAGCTCCAGGCTTTCATGAAGGTGTTCTGGAGGAGGTCGTCGGCATCCTCATGGCTTTCAACCATGCGGCGTATCTGCCAGTAAAGCGGCTCGCCATAGAGCTTGATTACCTCACAGAAGGCATCACGGCATCCGGCAGGGTCGCGCAACCTCGCTATCAACTCGGGATCATCCTTCACAAATTCTTTGCCCATCGTCAGATACTTTGTCTTACAAATTTAGCAATTTCCCTCCATTCCTGCAAATGAAATATTATTGAGGATATTTACGCAGAAAGGGCTGCCCTGACGGACAGCCCTTATGTCTTGCTGTTGCGTAGCGTCAATTATTCGCCGGGGATAATTGCTTCGCTGGGGCAAACTTCTGCGCAGCTACCGCACTCGATGCAAGTATCGGGATCAATGTGGTAGATATCGCCTTCTGAGATTGCTTCAACGGGGCACACGGGAAGACAGGTGCCGCAAGCTACACACTTATCAGTGATTACGTAAGCCATGATTAATTAAAATTTAGATATTATACGAAAATTGTTTATTGTTGCTTTGCGATGCAAAGTTATATCTTTTATTTTAAAATCATACTTTTTTGCTGAAAAAATTACTTGACGAGCACTTTGCCGCTGAGCTTGCCTGCCTTGTAGAGATATACGCCGGGAGCAAGGCGGTCAAGTGAGAGTGAGCCGTGACCGTTGACTGTGCGCTCAAGTACTGTTGAACCGTTGATTGAATAGATGTCAAGCTTTGTCCTTTCCGGCACATTATATTCAAGGATGTTGCCTGCGGCAAGGCTTACAAAACTGCCGTCGCCTGCTACATTGTCGATCCCGGCAGTGTATTTAGAATCGAATACAAGGGTAAAGCTGTAGATCGGCTTAAGTTTGCGAATTACTGAAAATGTAACGGAACTGTTTACTTCGGGACATACCTCGGCTCCCATGTTATCAAAGTCGTCAGTCCAATGGATCGCCAAGTCAACAGGCTTTGTCGTAGTCAGTTCGAAGTTTTTCTCTGCAACGAGTACGCCGTTTTGTGAGACGGGGGAAATACAACCGTCGATTTCTCCCTCAGTAACAGGACAAAACTGTATGTGGGAGTCGGTGTACGATGTCTTTAGGGATGCCGACATATCTTCTGATACAGTGAGTTTAAGTTCCGGATTAGAACCCCATAGACCATTGTTTTTGAAATCATTTACTGTCAGGGTCGAGCCGTTTTCAATCTTTTCACCGTTGTAGGTTACAGTAACTTCTTGTGCGCTAATGGTTGCTACAAGTGCTGCGGCTGAAAATAGTGTAATAAATCTTTTCATTATATTCAGGTTTAATATTTTACGATTGCTTATTCTGTGGTTTTGCTATTGCCGACCGGGGATTTTGCTGCTTGGAGCACTCCGTCAGTGTCGGTGTATATGAATGCCACAATACTTAAATTGTCAATGTTCCAGTTGCTTTTTACAGAAATGGAGTGGGCAAATGATTGGCTTTCGCGGGTTACAAGTGTAACATCTTGACCCCATGTACCATTGACCGCGGCGCGGAATACATTATTGTGTACATAGTTTGGGCTTAGACTGCCATCAAGCAGAAGTTGTACGGCTACGATGCCGCTTTCCACCACCCATAACTGCAATTTGCCGGTGATATTGTCGCCTGCGTCAATGTCGGTCTCGATGTTTATCTTTTCGCCTGTCTCGTCGAGAGTAGCCGAAAGGGTGATGGCTATCGGAGAGTCATTCTGCATATATTCTCTTACAAGACCTTGCCATGCCCCCGGGTCGGTTAGCCCGCTCTTACGATTTACTACACCGATGGGTATAGTGGATACACCCCATTTTTGAGAATATTCGTCACCTTCCGGCTGCTTTAATCCGGATATTTTTGAGTTGTGATCTTCGTTGATAGCCAAAGTGGTGGCGTGGATGCTTACTGCAATGAGATTGTCGCCATACTGCTCCTCAATTTTTTCAATGCTCTCATGAGCTGACGGGCAGTTTGTGCATTTCTGTCCCGTGAACTCTTCGAGGAGCACGGTGCGTTTTGCCGTGATTTCGCCCATGTCGATGTAGCGGTCATTCTCCTTGACCTCGTCGCAGGAGGTCAGGGAGCCGCCAAATATTGCTGCGGCAGCGAGTGCCGTGATTATTCCTGATTTTTTCATAGTGTGTCTTCTCCCTGTTTAAAAATTGTAGTTGTATGAAATGTTGACACCCTGTGTTTCGGGTACGTAGCGGCACACACCGCCCGAGCAGTTATAGCCGGCGCGGGTTTTGCCGTAGCCTATCATGAGGCGGTTTGACTTGTATGTGCCGGTCACCGACGCCATATAATAATGAGTGCCGTCACCTCCGCAGTTCCACTCGTCGCTGACGCTGAACATCAGGTAGGGGAGCACCGAAAGTTCAAGCAGCCCGTAGGCCCAATCTTTCCTGTCCTGGCGGGTGGTTAGATATTGCAGCTCGCCGCGTAGTGTAAGCTTGCGGTTGAATTTGTATTTTCCCTCAGCCACGAATATGTTGGCGTCGACCATGCCTCCGTGACCTTCCACTACGGTCTGGTTGTAGCGTTGGTTCATGTACATGAAGTTGAAATGGAAGTCGCGGGTGATACGTTTTTCAAGCTGAAGGTTGATATCCTGATAGTACAGGTCACCCATGCCGAAAAACTTGCACTTGTCGCCGTCGGTGCCATATTCCGAGCCGTTAAACGTTGGTTGCTTCTCGTGGTGAAGTCCTCGGATATAGCTTATGTTGAGCTTGAGCTTGGTGCCGTATTTACCGCCAAGCGCGGTCTTGCGCTTGAACGAATAGGCAAATGCTCCCTGAAACGCCCATTCGCCGGGCGCAGCCTGCGTGGCGTAGGGATACATCGCGGCAAGGGCATAGGTATGCTGATAGGCAAATGCCGGCATGTTGTTGATAAACGCCGATGTGAGTTTCATCGAACGCTGGCTGCGGAAAGCCATGTTCTCCGAGCGTTTTGCCTGCACGAGCGCGCTCCATCCCGTCTTTGAGTAAGATGCCGAGATCATCACCGCGCTGCCGTGGCGATAGGTATAGTTGTTGTCGTAAGATGGATCCGGGGCTTTCCAAGCGAATTCTCCGAGCAGGTCGAGCCCGCTGCGGTAGAAATGGGTGCGGGCGTCAAAGGCGTTGACGGTCTTTGGCAGGTTAAGGCGATAGTTTGTGCCGGGCACCATTATCGTCTCGTCATCTTCGTGGCGGAGTACCCACGAGCCTCCGAGTGTCCATATGATGTTATGGTCGCGCAGCCCCTTTATGTGCTCCTGCATGTCCCATTCGAGGTCGGCTCCGTAGACCTGGGAGTGCTTGCTCCAGTCCCAGAATCGGCGTTGCAATCCTCCGAGTGCGGTAAAACGCAATCCCTGCAGTGCGTTCACTTTCAGCCTGCCTCCCCTGATTGAGTTGTCAATGCCGAGACTTCTCTCTTCGTAGGTGCGGAGTATGAATCCGCTGCCAAATTGCTCGTAGAAGTCGCCCGCCGTAAGTTCAAAGCCCTTGTATTTGCCCTTTATATATATATTGGGCAGACCCCAGCCCTTGAAGTCGGGCTCAAATCCGGGAAGCGGATGGTCGAGATACTCGACACGCAGTCCGGCGTCGACATAGTTGCTTATAAGTCCCACGTCGGCATAGGTGTTGGTAAGGAAGTCACTGTGGTGCTCCTTGTCGTTCATGTCTTTGTAGGGCTTGGTGGGAAACAGGTTGTCGCTTTGCACGCTACCATGCACGGCAACACCGTTTTGGGCTGATGCGCTTAGCGATACCGCGCCTATGGCAAGCAGTGTGAGCGTTCCGGTAAACTTCATCTCTGTCAGGAATGGGGTAATATACAATTATTTATTTGCTCTGCAACTCGCGTATTTTTTCAATGATGTGGCTCTCGGCGCCTTCGGTATAGCCGCTTCGGCTGTCGGCGATATTGCCCTCGCCGTCAACAATCAGGCAGTGGGGTATCATCTGTATGCCCATCGCGCGCATGAAGTCGCTGTTGGGGTCGAGAAGTATGTCGTATTCCCATCCCTCGGCATCGACCGTAGGCTTTACCTTGCTTGCATTCTGACCGGTGTCGACCGAGATCGCCACCACTTTCATGCCGGTCTCTTCCTGCCAGTCGGGATAGACTTCGTGGATTGCTTTCAACTCACGGTTGCAAGGCTTGCACCATGATGCGAAAAACGTGATTACAAAAGGCTTTCCGTCGTTACTGAGCTTTGCTGTGTCGACACTTTTCCCTTCAAGATCCTTTAGCTGGACAGAGGGAAGCTGTGCCTCTGCTGAAAATGCCGCAAATGCCATGATGAGGGCTGCGGCTATGGTCTTTATTGATTTCATATTGTCAGTGATATGATGGTAATAATGTGCAAATTTACTACATTCGCCTGAAAAATATAAATAAAATCGGGAAAAAATGAGCCGCCGCCATCCCTCGTGCCATCTTTTAACGTTCATGGCGGCATGATGAATGGTGTATACGTTAACAGCTTGCGGATTTTATTTTATTTTTACGTAATCATCAACTCTTTTTTGCTTTTGTGGAAAAATGTATTATCTTTGCAGGTAATTCTAAAGATATTGTCCAACTCTATTACAACCGTTTATACACATGAAAGCAAAGGTAAAGCCTGATTTGGGCTTTTGGAAACTGTGGAATCTTAGTTTCGGTTTCTTCGGCGTTCAAATCGCTTATGCGCTTCAGGGTGCCAACATTTCACGAATTTTCGCCACTCTTGGCGCCGATCCCCATGAATTGAGTTATTTTTGGATTCTTCCCCCGCTTGCCGGATTGATCATCCAGCCTATTGTAGGTACTCTCAGCGACCGTACATGGAATCGCTTCGGGCGTCGACTGCCTTATCTCCTGTTTGGTTCAATCCTTGCCGTGATAGTCATGGCGCTTCTGCCCAATGCGGGAAGCTTCCACTTCGCGATAGGCGCGGCTCTTGTGTTCGGGGCTTTCGCCTTGATGTTCCTCGACCTGTCGATCAATATTTCAATGCAGCCGTTCAAGATGCTTGTCGGCGACATGGTCAATGAGAAGCAGAAAGGACTTGCCTATTCGATTCAGAGTTTCCTCTGTAATGCCGGCTCGGTCGTGGGATTCGTTTTCCCGTTCGTACTGACATGGATCGGTATAAGCAATATCGCCGAGGGCAACAAGGTGCCTGATTCGGTGACTTTCTCGTTTTACGGTGGAGCGGCAATACTTATTATATGTGTCATCTATACTTTCTGCAAGGTAAAGGAAATGCCTCCCAAGGAGTATGCCGAATATCATGGCATAACCGAGGATAAGGATGACGACAAGGCTAATTTCGTGACGCTGCTTGTAAAGGCTCCGAAAGTGTTCTGGACTGTCGGTCTTGTGCAGTTTTTCTGTTGGGCGGCGTTCATGTACATGTGGACTTATAATACAGGTGGCGTTGCCGAGCAGGCTTACGGCTGGGATGCGTCGCAGGGTACTCAGGCTGCGAATTACCAGGAGGCTGCAAACTGGAACGGTGTGCTGTTTGCCGTGCAGGCTATCGGCTCAGTGATATGGGCTGCCATTCTGCCGAGCTTCAAAAACCGTCGTGTCGCTTACTCGCTGAGCCTCGTGATCGGTGGCATAGGATTCATTTCCACCATGTTCTTCCATGACCCGTATATGCTTTTCATAAGCTATTTCCTTGTCGGTACGGCGTGGGCCGCTATGCTCGCAATGCCTTTTACCATCCTGACCAACTCCATCTCAGGAAAGCATATGGGTGCTTATCTCGGATTGTTTAACGGCACGATAACTATCCCGCAGATTGTTGCCGCCGCTCTTGGTGGCGGGGTATTCTCGCTTCTTGGCGGTCACTCGCAGCTCAACATGATTATACTTGCCGGTGTGCTTTTGATCGCCGGCGCATGCTGTGTATTCTTCATAAAGGAGACATATGCCGAGAAGCATGACGTGACAGTTGACCCCGCTACGGAAGAAGAGATCCCCTTCTAAACATTGACATTCATTGTGCGGCAACCTCCCCCGCCGCACATATATATAAACTCCGGGTCGACATGGTGCAGTTGTCGACCCGGAGTTCTTTGATTTATATAGCTCCGCAATAGGCGGAAAGATGCTTAGTCTTTTTTCAGTAGAGTTTCAACCTCCTGTTTGAGCAACGGCATATGGTTAATTACGATGCCCCAAAGAATGTCAGGCTTCAAGGAGTCATAGGCATGGATTACAAAATTTCGTGTATCGACGACTTTTCTGGCTGCTGTGATTGGGATATGTGGATTGATTTTCAGAACTTGGTTCATTGCCTCGCCCATTATTTCCATGTTTCTTTCAACACCTCTTCTGAATAGAATGTCATTGCAGAATGTGGAATATACTTTTGGCCTGTCCTCCATGAATGACTCTATCTCTATGATTGAGGATAGAATGTCGGATAAATATTTTCTGAGTTTTCTATCCATAGATCAGATATTTAGTTTCTTCAAGCTCTTCCTTGAAATAGGGATTTTTGACTGCCGATTCATCAACCAAGTCCACGTCTCGTCCAAACAAGGCTTTCAAGGCGTGGTATAAGTCAAAATAATTGTCAGCATAGGTGTTGTGGTCTATTTCAGAATTGAAGTCCACGAGTATGTCAACATCACTCTGGTCATTGAATTTTGGTGTGAGTATGGATCCGAAAGCATATAGTTTCTTGACTTTATGCTTTTGGCACAAAGCAAATAACCTTTGGATGTTGTCGTTGATGAGGTGCATGTTACTCCTTGTTTGTATGATTACAAATTTAATGATTTTAGATGGATAAATGTTCGTGTAAAGATCAAAAATGCAATAACTGAGTAAAATTAAGGCAAAATGTGGGGTGGGCTAATCCATTTTATTAAAAATGGTATTTGATGCCTTGAATAAAAAATATGCTGCATCAGAATTCTGATACAGCATATTTTTGTGATTTTACGAAAGGCGGTTATGCCTCTGCGTCGGGAGTAACATTGATATAATGACGACCGCCTCTGAGCTTGAACTCAACGACGCCGTCAACAAGAGCATAGATCGTGTGATCCTTGCCCATGCCTACATTTTCACCGGGATGGTGAACTGTACCGCGCTGACGCTTGATAATGTTGCCTGCCTTAGCATGCTGACCGCCAAAAATCTTAACTCCGAGTCGTTTGCTTTCTGACTCACGGCCGTTCTTTGAACTACCTACACCTTTTTTATGTGCCATGTCTTTTTAAGATTTTAATGGGTTAAGCTACAAGGTCCTTGATCACGATTTTGGTGAAGTACTGGCGATGACCGTTTTTACGGCGATAGCCTTTACGTCTTTTCTTCTTGAAGACGATTACTTTGTCACCTTTTACGAGCGGGGTTGCCACTTCGCATACTACTTTTGCACCTTCAACGGTAGGTGCGCCTACCTTAACGGCACCGTCGGCGTCTACTAGGAGAACGCGGTCAAACTCTACTGCGTCACCTTCCTTCTTGTCATCGCCGAGGTAGTGAACATACAAGAACTTGCCGGCCTCTGCCTTAAACTGCTGTCCTTGAATTTCTACAATTGCGTACATCTGTTTAATAATGATTATTACAGGTTAACTCCGCCGGGCGAGCCGAGCTTTCGGCTGCTTTATCAAGCCTGTACGGAAAAATAGCGACCGCAAAGTTACAACTTTTTCTCCACCCGTGCAATACTTTATGAAATTTCTGCATCCATAATTATTTTATCCTGCCGGGATTGCGGGCGATGAATTCTTTCCACGACTTGGGACCGCGGGCGATGTCCGGCTTGCCCGACTCGTAGAAGTGGCATAGCGCGGCTCCGAGCGCGTCGGTGGCGTCAAGCTCCGGCAATATGTTTTCAGCGGGTATGCCGAGTATGCAGCGAAGCATTTCCTGTACCTGCTCTTTTGCGGCTGCGCCGTTGCCGGTAATCGCCATCTTGATTTTCCTCGGCTCATACTCGCAGATGGATATGTCGTGGTTTATAGCCGCCGCCATTGCCACCCCCTGCGCGCGACCAAGCTTGAGCATCGACTGCACGTTTTTACCGTAAAACGGCGCCTCTATCGCCATCTCGTCGGGCAGATACTGCTCCAATATGCCCGATACCCGTTTGAAAATATGCCCTAACCGCAGATAGTGGCTGTCAAATCGGCTGAGTTTTATGACACCCATTGCGATCATTGCCGGCTTGTTGCGCTTTACGCCGAGCACACCGTAGCCCATGACATTGGTGCCGGGATCGATACCGATTATTATACGATCCCAGTCACGCAAAGCCTCATTCCTTTCTCCGGCTACAGCCATCAGATTACTTTCTCCATTATTGTGGTGAAAAACATCACCTTTTTCCCCCATTTATGTGCCATCTCGGTGAGTAGTCGCGGCTGTACTTCGTCAAGCCATCGTTCAACTTCCGCCTTGTCCCGGGCCTGAAGCTGCACGGCGTAGCCCGTGCCACCTTCCATGGGGGTCATTATACGCATGAAAAGGGGAGTGTGGAGATTCCCCTTTTCATTAGCCTCAGGAATGTAGCCGGTGCGGATCCAGTCGATAAATTCCTGTTCGACCGACTGCTCTACATGAAATGTCGTGTTTACTATCATTACATGTT
The DNA here is from genome assembly GCA_910587665.1 of uncultured Muribaculum sp. Lineage (GTDB taxonomy): Bacteria > Bacteroidota > Bacteroidia > Bacteroidales > Muribaculaceae > Muribaculum. Next base: position 143,661 of record CAJUMZ010000002.1, on the reverse strand, counting down.
CTCCATGATACCGTTTAGACCGACGGTAAATACGAATATTCCGTAAAGTACGATCCAGACGAGTCCGCACACAAGACCGATTATGGTCCAGCGTTTTGCATCGGATGATGCTTTTTCAGCCTTTTCGCAGAAGCCCCCTGCCCACCATGCGTTTACCTGTGCGGCCTTTATCGCGCCGACAAAACCGAAAGGAAAGCAGCAGAGTATTGTGACAAGGATAGATTCTACAAGCCAGTTTTTCGGCGGGATCTCCGTCTGCACGGGCTGTTGCTCCGGTTGGGGCTGCTGGTAGGCCGGGCGGAACGGAGGAGGCGGGCATTGGGTGTTCTGTGTTGGGTTGATTTCCGGAATTGCCGTCTCGCGATATTCTGGAGAGCTGCCGTTGGGAGAATAAAGCGCAATGCGTATCTCTTCGACGCTTTCCGCAGGTACCCATCCTTCAAAGCCTTCCGCCCATACGAGGTCGGTACCTTTCAAGCCGCGGGCTATAAGCTGTCCTACTTCAAACGGACCCACCGGCTGTTCATTTTCTGCAATGTAATACTTCATGATTAATTATGTTAGTTGTTTTGTTGTGATTCTATATCTTTTACCGATTGCCGCTCAATATGCCGTTGCTTTAAAAAGCGGGGCAGGAATGCCGCGTGGCGCGCCACTGTCGGAAACAATCCGTAGTAGTATCTCATGATTTTGAATCGCTCTATAAGCGACTTACGGCGGTTGGCGGTAGTCGTACCTTCAAAAAGATAGTCGATCAGCACCTCGGGCACATACAGGTTGTGGCGTGAACGCTGCAAGCAACGGATACACCATTCGTAGTCGGCGGAATACCGGAACCTCAGGTCATAAGGCTGGGCAAGCTTCCGGTTGACGATAAACGCCTGATGGCACACCACCATGCCCTCCTTGAAGCTGTCAAGCGTGAGCGTTTCGGGGGCGGTAAGGTGGCGCGGTGCGATAAATCTGCGCCGGCTGTCGACAAGGTCGGTCTGGCCGTAGACGATTCCGGGATAGTCATTGTCCACAATTTCCTTTGCAAGCAGGGCAAGAGTGTCGGGCGAGTGGAATGAGTCACCGGCGTTCAGGAATATAAGATAATCACCCTTGGCTATGTCAAGCGCCTTGTTCATGGCGTCATAGATGCCTTTATCCGGGCTTGATACTATCCGTGATTGCGGTATTCCGGCATCTATCGCTATCTTTAGGGTGCGGTCGGTCGACACCCCATCCATTATGATGTGTTCAAATAGGTCGCAGCTCTGCTCTTTCACGCTTTTAAGCGTTGCCGGTAGCGTTTCCGCGGCATTGTATGTTACGGTTATTATTGAAAACAGAGGTGCCATAATCCTATATAACATATTCACATGGCAAATATAACAAAAATATTTGCTTTTGCAGTCGACTTATAGCTATCTTTGCACATTAATTTATTGATTTAGGAAAAATAGGATTGCAATGACCCGTTTTATCTACCTTATAGTTACTGTTTTTATCGCCTCGCTCGGCTATGTGGAGGCGCAGATTGTAAATCCGGTCAAATGGAGCGTGGCGCTCGACATGGCCGACGATACCCACGGTGCGGTGGTCATGTCTGCAAAAATTGATGCAGGATGGCATGTGTATAGTAATGACGTTGATCCCGACGTTGGACCCAATCCCCTTGAAATAGATTGGACAAAGCTCGACGGAGTTAAGCTTGACGGTAAGCTTAAGCCCGGGAAAGCTCCGCATAAGGAATTTGACGAAATGTTTGGCGCCAATCTTAGCTGGTGGACCGATGAGGTGACGCTTCGTCAGAATTTTGTCGTGACAGCCTCGCATTATGCTATAGAGGGTGCGATTCGGTTCTCGGCTTGCAATGATGAAAACTGTATACCGCCTACTAAAGAGACCTTTGAGTTTTCCGGTACGGCAAAAATCGTTGAAGAAACCCCGGAGGAGGTTATCGCCGATACTGTTCCCGAGACTCCTGTAGTTGCGGAGACGCCGGTAGGGGCTGATTCGGAGGAATCGGCTTCTGAAGGTATATGGGCGCCGGTCAACTTTGACGGGGAGAACAATCCCGAAGATCCATCGACCACATCATTGTGGTATATATTCGTGACCTGTTTTATCGGTGGATTCGTGGCGCTTCTCACTCCGTGTGTGTGGCCTATGATTCCCCTTACCGTTAGCTTCTTCCTGAAAAAGGGCAAGTCGCGCGCAAAGGCTATCGGTGACGCCACGGTCTACGGCGTGTCGATAATCGTGATATACCTTCTCCTCGGACTCCTGATCACTGCGATATTCGGGGCAAGCTCGCTTAACGCGCTTTCTACGAGCGCGGTGTGCAATATCATCTTCTTCCTGCTCCTTGTCGTGTTTGCCATATCTTTCTTCGGTGCGTTTGACATAAAGTTACCTGAGTCATGGGCCAACAAGATGGACAGTACTGCCGAGAAGACCACCGGATTGCTGAGCATATTTTTCATGGCATTCACCCTGACGCTTGTTTCTTTCTCTTGCACCGGTCCCATTATCGGTACACTGCTTGTTGAGGCGGCAAGCACGGGTGATAAATTCGGTCCGGCCGTGGGAATGTTCGGATTCTCGCTCGCTCTTGCCATACCGTTCTGCCTTTTCGCCATGTTCCCCTCCTGGTTGCAGAGCGCGCCTAAATCAGGCGGATGGATGAACACGGTTAAGGTCGTGCTTGGATTTATCGAGCTTGCGCTATCCCTGAAATTCCTTTCAGTCGCCGACCTTGCCTATGGATGGCACTTGCTTGACCGCGAGGCGTTCCTTGCACTGTGGATAGTGATTTTCGCCCTTCTCGGCATGTATCTTCTCGGTAAGTTTAATTTCAGCCATTACGGTCCTGCCGACAGCTCGGTAGGTGTATTCCGCTTTTTCCTTGCGATGGCGTCGTTTGCCTTCACCATATATCTTGTCCCCGGACTTTGGGGTGCTCCGCTCAAAGGCGTGAGTGCGTTTGTTCCACCGTTGTATACTCAGGATTTCAATCTTTACGGAGGCGGATTCAAGGAATATGACGATTACGAGGAGGGCATGAAGGCTGCTGTCGATGCGGGCAAGCCGGTGCTTGTCGATTTTTCGGGCTACGGATGTGTCAACTGCCGCAAGATGGAAGGCGCGGTGCTCGACGAGAGCAATGTGCACGCCATGATTGAAAATAATTTTGTGGTGATCAAACTTATGGTCGACGAGAAGAAAAAGCTTCCGGAGCCTGAGATTGTCATGGAAAATGGTAAAAAGGTTACGCTTGACACCTATGGCGACCGTTGGAGCTATCTGCAGCGATATAAGTTCCAGGCAAATGCCCAACCCTATTACGTGATCCTTGACGCTGAGGGTAATCTGCTCTCCGGACCGTTCTCTTACGATGAGAATATACCCAAGTTCACCCGATTCCTTGAAAAAGGTATTAAGGAATATAAGAAGTAAAAGATGGTTGAACTGACCAACAGGCTTCGCCGGCTCGTGGCGTCGCTTGACGATGCGCGCGTGCGCCGTGAGGAAGGGCTGTTTGTCGCAGAGGGGACAAAGTGTGTGCTTGATACCCTGCGCTACTTCCCCTTGCGCTATCTTTTCGCGACATCGGCGTGGATCTCCCGTTATAATTCCAAGCTGAAAGGCTTGGAGGTGACTCAGGCGACCCGTGCCGATATGGAGCGCATGAGCCAGCTCACCACTCCTCCGGAAGTGATTGCTGTATATGAGATTCCGTCTCGCGACATCCGCGAGGCTGACATTGCCGGTAATCTGATTATTGCCCTTGACCGGGTGCAGGATCCTGGCAACCTCGGCACAATAATGAGGGTCGCCGATTGGTTTGGCATCAGGGATATAGTCTGTTCGCGCGACACCGTCGACCTTTATAATCCCAAGGTCGTGCAGGCGACCATGGGGGCGATAGCGAGGGTGAGGGTGTATTACACCGACCTCCCTGAGTGGCTTAACTCATGCGGATTGCCCGTCTATGGCACTTTCCTTCATGGCGATAATATCTATGACGCGCGGCTTGATGCTGCCGCGGTAATCGTTATGGGAAATGAAGGTAAAGGTATCTCTGACGAGGTGGCGGAAAAAGTGGGTCGCCGCATAACCATACCTTCTTATCCGCTCGGCGCGGTTACAAGTGAGTCACTTAATGTGGGGACTGCCACTGCGGTGACCGTAGCCGAATTTCGCCGTCGGCAGCTATAATTACCTAATATAAACAACCTCTCTAAACTCCCCTTATATGGCAAAACAGGAAAAGACAGTGTGGTTTTGCAGCAATTGCGGCACCGAGTCGGCAAAATGGATGGGGCGTTGCCCCGGTTGCGGCGAGTGGAACACCATGGTTGAGGAACGTGTGGTGAAGAAAAGCAAAAGCTCCACCTTTGAACGCCGCGATGATGTGGTGGCGCGCCCGATCTCGCAGATAGAGACACGCGAGGAGCAACGCATGCGCATGCCCAGCGAAGAGCTTAACCGGGTGCTTGGCGGCGGCCTTGTCGCCGGGTCGATAGTGCTTGTCGGCGGCGAGCCCGGCATCGGAAAGTCCACGCTTGTCCTACAGAATATCTTGTCCATGCGCGGGAAGCGCATATTGTATGTCTCGGGGGAGGAAAGTGCGTCGCAGCTCAAGATGAGAGCCGACCGTATCGGGAAGCTCAATGACAATTGCTTTATCGTCTGTGACACTTCTCTTGAATCGATATTAAATCATATTGCTCAGGTTGACCCGGAGTTGCTGATCGTGGACTCTATCCAGACCATAGCGTCTGATGCTATCGAGTCATCGGCGGGAAGTGTAAGTCAGGTCAGGGAGTGTGCGGCGCGGCTGCTGCGTTATGCCAAGGAGTCCGGCACGCCGGTGATACTAATAGGTCACATAAATAAGGAAGGGTCTATTGCCGGACCTAAGGTGCTGGAACATATCGTCGATGCCGTATTGCAGTTTGAGGGTGACCGTCATTATATGTACCGTATATTACGCTCGATTAAAAACCGTTTCGGATCTACATCCGAGCTCGGAATCTATGAGATGGTGCAGAAGGGGCTGCGTGAGGTCACCAACCCGTCGGAGCTGTTGCTGTCGCAGGGGAGTGAAGATCCGCTTTCGGGCATAACGATCGGAGTTACGCTCGAGGGTGTGCGCCCGTTTCTTATCGAGACGCAGGCTTTGGTCTCGACTGCCGCATATGGCACTCCACAGCGTTCGGTGACCGGATTTGATGCAAAGCGCATGAACATGCTCCTTGCCGTGCTTGAGAAACGTGTCGGATTCAAGCTCGCGCAGAAAGATGTGTTCCTGAACATAGCCGGTGGATTGAAGGTCAATGACCCGGCTCTTGACCTGAGCGTGATATGTGCCATACTGTCGTCAAATGTCGACATCGCCGTGCCACGTGATGTGTGCATGTCGGGTGAGGTGGGTCTTTCCGGTGAGATACGCCCTATCACACGCATAGAGCAGCGTGTGCTGGAGGCGGAAAAGCTTGGGTTCGGCACAATCATAATCCCTAAGCACAATATAAAGGGCTTCGACACGTCACGCCTTAAAATCAAGATTGTGGAGGTGGCAAAGGTCGAGGAGGCGTTTCGCTCTCTCTTCGCTTAGACCGTAAATTAGACAATAAAAAGAGGCGATGATGCCTATGGTCATCACCGTCTCTCCCATTGTATAAATCAAAGTTTATTTTGCCGCTTCGATAGCGTCGTCAATTACATCGCGGGCATCGTCGACAGAATGGCTTACCTTCTCTTTTATTCTGCCTATTTGCTGCTCGGCCGACCCGTAAAGGTCGCGGATTGTTTTGTTGACTTCTCTTCTTAGCTTACGACCGCGCATTGTTGTGCGGGTATAACGCTCGGCATACATCCCGGTGAGCACTCCGGTCACAAGCCCGAGCAGAAATGTTTCGATGCTACACTTCATGATTGTTAATTTTAATAGTTATAGGTTTCCTTAATAACCTGCGGGTATCATGAAATGTTTGACGCGCCGGCGGTATCTTAACATCTATTAGTACATGCTATGCAAGTGACGCTATCACGTCTTTGATCTGCTTCGCAAGCTCGTTTGCCTCCTCCATTGAAGGAGCTTCCGAGTAGATGCGGATGATCGGCTCGGTGTTGGATTTGCGCAGATGCACCCAACTGTCGGGGAAGTCGATTTTTACGCCGTCGATGTCAGTGACAGTCTCGTTGGAGTAACGTTCCTTGACGGCCGCGAGTATGGCGTCGACATTTATCTCGGGGGTAAGCTCTATCTTGTTTTTGGCTATCGCATATTCGGGATATGTCTTCTTTAGCTCACTCACCTTCTTGCCGCTCTTTGCAAGCAGGGTAAGGAACAGGGCTACACCTACAAGGGCATCTCTTCCATAATGTGATGCGGGATAGATGACTCCGCCGTTGCCTTCTCCGCCTATCACGGCTCCGGTCTCTTTCATCTTTGTCACCACATTGACCTCGCCCACGGCTGCGGCGGAGTAGTTGCATCCATGACGGTTGGTCACGTCACGAAGCGCGCGCGACGAGCTTAGGTTTGACACTGTGGAGCCGGGTGTGTGGCTGAGCACATAGTCGGCTACGGCTACCAGCGTGTATTCCTCTACAAACATCTCGCCATTTTCCATTACGATGGCAAGACGGTCGACGTCCGGGTCTACCACAAAGCCTACATCCGCTTTGCCGGAGCGCATAAGCTCGGAAATCTGGGTGAGGTTTTCAGGTATCGGCTCGGGAGTGTGGGCAAACTTTCCTGTTGCCTCGCAGTTAAGCTCGATGATGTTTTTCACTCCAAGGGCGCGGAGCAGGCGGGGAATCACCACGCCTCCTACCGAGTTTACGGCGTCGACGGCTACAGTGAAGTCAGCTTTTGCAATAGCGTCGCGGTCAACAAGGTCGAGCGCGAGCACCGATTCTATATGCTTCGTGTCGTATGTATTGTTGGTGTAAGCATGTCCGATGGAATCAATGTCGGCAAATGTATACTCGTCATTGTCGGCTATGCGCAGCACTTCCTTACCTTGTGCATCGTTCAGGAATTCCCCGTTTTCGTTAAGAAGCTTGAGGGCGTTCCACTGCTTGGGGTTGTGTGATGCGGTGATTATTATGCCGCCACATGCCTGCTCCATCACTACGGCAACCTCTGTCGTCGGGGTGGAGGCGAGACCTATGTTGATTACGTCAAACCCCATCCCGGTGAGGGTAGCCTCTACGAGCGAGTTGACCATCGGCCCTGACAGGCGCGCGTCCCTGCCCACTACGATGGTGCGTGATCTCCGCGTGGTGGTTTTGCTGATGAAATGGGCGTATGCCGCCGTGAATTTTACCACGTCAACCGGGCTTAACCCCTCTCCGGGGGCTCCTCCGATTGTACCGCGTATACCTGAAATTGATTTTATTAGTGACATGCTTCTGTTTGGTTTTTATTGCATATTAAATATTGCTCTTGAAGTACCTTACGGTGTATAAAAACGGTGTTACCGAGGCAATCTCGCTCGACATTCCTACCTGCGAGCGCATCACAAGCTCGACCTCACATCCGAAGCCGAGATAGCTGAGTGGCAGCTGTATGCCTTCTCCCCAGGAGGAAGATGACACTGACTTATAGTTGCCGTAGCGTATCGACACGCTGTAAGTGACGTCGGTGGCGTTTCCTTCAGGAGTGATTGAAAACACACCGTTGTTGTAGCTTGCAAGGTTGTAGCGGAGGAAGCGCAGGTATACGAGGTCATCGTATTTCGGGCGGTTCTTCATGTCGCCGGTGCGCACGACTTTCATATACACGTTGCCATCCTCGTCCATTCTGTAGAATGGTGCGTCTTTAGATGGATCCTGGGCTAGCTCGTTCATGATCTTGCCTATCTCTTCATCATGGTCGACGCCTTCAGGATGCGATGATTTCTTATATATCTCCTCGGCTATTCCCTGACGGGTGATAAATACCGAGTCGGAGGGTACGTTGCCTTCCACTCGCTGGTCGGCAAGGAAATTGTTGATATACTTCGTCTCATCGCGGAGCAGGTCGGCATAGCTTTTCCGGTCATTGCAGGAAGAAAGAGATGCAGCTATGGCAAAGCATCCTGCCATAAGTGCCATTATATTTCGGATCAGTCTCATTTCGTGATATTGATATGTTGTTTGTGATTATTTATTGTCAGTCTTTTTTGATTCAAGATATTTTTCCATGTCGGCGAGAGTCGTCTTGAACATTCCCACCGCCTCGTCGAGCGTGCACTCGATTTCACCGCCGGCGGCATTTACATGTCCGCCTCCGTTGAAATATTTTTCACAGATCTTGTTTACCGGGAAATCCCCTTTGCTGCGAGTCGACACTTTGATGTGGCGCTCGTCTTCGCGGAGAAATACCGAATATATCACATCTTCTATCGACAGCGGCTCGTTGACAAGTCCTTCGGTGTCGCCTCGCTGATAGTTGTATCGTTTCAGCTCCTCTGCGGAGAGGGTGAGTAGCGCCGCCTTATGCTCCGGGAAAAGCTGCATGTTTGCCACAGCATATCCGTTTAACTTCAGCACATTGGCTTTCTTCGTGTCCATGACACGCTTGTAGATGTCATCCTTGTTGATGCCTTTTCTTACAAGTTCGGCGATCACCACATAGAGGTCGGGGTCGTTGGAGTTGTAGGAAAAGTTGCCTGTGTCGGTCATCATGCCTGTATAGATGCAGGTGGCCGCCTTACGGTCGATCATGTTGAAAAGCTCGAGCCGGCACAGCAGCCTGAACAGCAGCATTGAGGTTGATGACTGGTCGGGGTGGGAGATTGCGACATCGGTGAAGTCCTGCGGGCTTTCATGATGGTCGACAAGTATCTTTTTTGCTTTGGATTGTTCCAAGGCGTCTTTCATCCGGTCAACCCTGTAAAGGGCATTGAAGTCAAGACAGAATATCAGGTCGGCGTCATTCAGGAGCTTCCCGGCAAACTCGGTGTATTTTGAATAGGGCACTATGTCTTTCGCGCCCGGAAGAAATCTAAGGGTCTCGGGAATCCGGTCGGGGGTGACTATCCTTACCTCCTTGCCGATATTGGCAAGCGTGTGAAGTAGCCCGAGCGACGACCCGACAGCATCGCCGTCGGGAGCCATGTGGCATGTTATCACGATACGCTCGCTCTCCTGGAGCAGGTCACGTACCGCTTTTACTTTGGTTTCCGATATGACAGGTCGTAGCATTTATTGGCTTTTTAATCAGTGTGCAAATTTACATATAATAACCGACATATCCATTGTGCGCGCTTAAAAGTTGGAGGGTGTTTAACATCTCTTATTATAGCTCCGCTTATTTTTTAGTAGGAAACAGGTTGATATTTTGATTATTTTTTGCGAAATTTGCAGCCTAAACGATTGAACATATATATTACCAATTTATAACTCGTTAAATAGATGAAGAAGAGTGCACTTCAGAAAGCCCGTGCGGCTTATCAGCCCAAGTTGCCGATCGTGCTTACAGGCGCTGTAAAGGCGGTGGAGGGTAAGGCTACAAATTCTGTGGCTGACCAGGAAGATATCAAAAAACTGTTTCCCAACACATACGGTCTTCCCGAAATCCAGTTTGAGAAGGCTGCGTCGGCAGGAAAGACCGAGCCGTTTAATGTAGGTGTGATCCTTTCAGGCGGTCAGGCTCCCGGCGGACATAACGTAATAAGCGGTCTGTTTGACGGAATCAAGAAGGTACATCGCGACAGCCGTCTCTATGGCTTCTTGATGGGCCCCGGCGGTTTCGTCGACCATCAGTATATGGAGCTTACCGCCGCCATTATTGACGAGTATCGCAATACCGGAGGTTTTGACATCATCGGTTCGGGCAGGACAAAGCTTGAGACAAAGGCTCAGTTTGACAAAGGTCTTGAAATCCTAAAGGAGCTTAACATCAAGGCTCTTGTGATTATCGGTGGTGATGACTCAAATACCAACGCCGCTATCCTTGCCGAATATTATAAGGAAATCAATGCCGGCGTGCAGGTAATCGGTTGCCCCAAGACTATCGACGGTGACCTCAAGAATGAGGTTATCGAGACATCTTTCGGCTTTGATACCGCAACAAAGGTCTACAGCGAGGTTATCGGTAACATCCAGCGTGACTGCAACTCGTCTAAGAAATATTGGCACTTTATAAAGCTCATGGGTCGCTCTGCAAGCCATATCGCCCTTGAGTGCGCGCTCCAGTGCCAGCCCAACGTATGTATAATCTCTGAGGAAGTTGAGGCTAAGAAGCAGACTCTTAACGATATCGTTAACTCAATTGCCGACGTGGTTGCCGCTCGCGCTGCCAACGGTAACAACTTCGGTACAGTCCTCATTCCGGAGGGTCTTATAGAGTTTATTCCCGCAATGAAGGCTCTTATCGCAGAGCTTAATGACCTCCTTGCCGCCAATGCTGAGGAATTTGCCAAGGTTGACCGTCAGAATCAGCTCGGTTGGATCGCCGGTCGTCTCTCTGACGAAAACACCGCGATCTTTACAAGCCTTCCCGAGGGTGTTGCCCGCCAGCTCTGCCTTGACCGTGACCCCCACGGCAATGTGCAGGTATCACTTATCGAGACCGAGAAGCTGCTCGGTGAGATGGTGGCACGTCGCCTTAACGAGATGAAGAGCGAAGGCCGCTATGTCGGCAAGTTCGCTTTCCTTTGCCACTTCTTCGGCTACGAAGGTCGTTGCGCCGATCCCTCCAATTTTGATGCCGACTATTGCTATGCGCTCGGCTTCAATGCCGCATGCCTTATCAACGCCGGCGTTACCGGCTACATGTCAAGCGTGCGTGGCTTGACCAAGCCTTCGGTACAGTGGATCGCAGGTGGTATACCTATCACCATGATGATGAATATGGAGCGTCGTCACGGTGCTATGAAACCCGTTATACAAAAGGCTCTTGTAAGCCTTGACGGTGCGCCTTTCAAGAAATTTGCATCAAAGCGTGAGTCATGGGCTGTTAATACAGAGTTCGTTTACCCCGGTCCTATCCAGTATTTCGGCCCGGCAGAGGTATGCGATCAGCCCTCGTTGACCCTCCAGTATGAGCATCGTCAGCACCATTGATATGATTTCGGCTGACAGCCAACGATAAAACCCGAATCACAGCTTGCAGGAATCGCCTCGGGGGAGCAATGTCGCTCTCAGGCGATTCCTTTTTTATATAAGGTCTGTATAAATAGCATACCACATGCCGAGTGCATCTGCATGTGGTACGTTATTTTTATTGTGAGGATGGACTATTCTTCCGAAGCTTCCTCATTGACCGATTCAAGGGCGAGTGCGGTCAGCTTCTTGTCAGAATCCTTTTCGTCACGTAAGATTGAGCGGAGCAGCTTTGCTACCTTCGCCTCCTGCATTGCATCGGCAAGGGCTGCAAGAGTCCCGTAAGTGGCTATCTCATAGTGCTCCACCTTCTGCGCCGCGAGAATCAGTCCGGCGTCGCGTATTGCCGTACCCTTTTCCGTATCGGAGATTATGCTCTCCGTTTCTGAAATAAGACCTTCCATCGCGTCGCACTTCTTGGTCTTTGGTTTCTCTCCCATTAGCTCAAATACCTGTTCGAGGGTGGAGATCTGCTCCTCGGTTTCCGACAGGTGTGCGTCAAATGAAGCTGCGAGCTCTTTACCGGAGGCGGCTTTGCGCATTTTCGGCAGAGCCTTGAGTAGTGCCTTCTCAGCCCATAGGATATCTTTGAGCTCTTCAATGAAAAATTCACGGAATTCAGTACCACTCTCCTTGCTCTTGCTTTTTGTGTCGGTGGCAACTTTCTTGTCAGCTTTTGAGTCAGCTACATCTTTTGTCTTAGTTTCCGCCTTTGCCTTGGCATCCTCCTTCTTGGCAGGGGTCTCTTTTTTAGCTTTGGTTTCCATAATTAAAAAGGTTTAGTTGTAAAAATGTTGACAATGTAATATCCGGCATTACATGCTTAGAAAACATGTTTTTAGGCATTATGGTTTTAGAACAATTCCAAACATATTATAAAAATCAGTTAAAATATTGTGCTGATCTACCGTAAGTTGCAGCTTTGTTAAGAAATTGAGTCCGGTTTGCTGATAAAAAGTTTTTTGCATGGCGGAAAAAATGTTGTACCTTTGCGGTCGCGTTGGTTCGCCTGCTGTATGTCGGTCGGCGATTAAAAGGGAACACGGGTGAGAATCCCGGACAGTCCCGCTGCGGTAATTTTCATTAAAGGTAACAGGCAACAGCCACTGGGTTGCGGCGAAGTAATCCGGGAAGGCGCCTGAGATAGACCTGAAATAAGTCCGAAGACCTGCCTGCGTGAAGTATATAATGTTTTTCTTTCGAGGATGAGAGGACATAAAGAGATTACAGCACGGATTATTTGTGTGCGCTGCTTCCTGATGGGAGTGGTCGCGATTTTGTCGTTTGATGTGTCGGCAGCCGATGTCGATTCCATTACCGGTAAGGTGCATCGGATCGACGAGGTTACGGTGACATCGCGCCGTGCGCCTAACAAGGTGGCCACGGCTGTACCAGTACAGACACTTTCAATTGACGACATGAATCGGCTCGGTGTGCAGGGCGTCGCCGATGCCGTGCGCCGTTTCGCCGGTACCAATGTGCGCGATTACGGTGGTATCGGCGGGTTGAAGACTGTCTCGGTGCGCAACATGGGCGCTCACCATACGGCGGTGAGCTACGACGGCACCCCGGTCAGCAATTGTCAGGCTGGGCAGGTCGACATAGGGCGTTTTTCTCTTGACAATGTAGGCATGTTGTCGCTTGCCGTCGGGCAGACTGAGGATATGCTCCAGAGTGCGCGCCTGTATGCCTCGGCGGCGGTACTCGGCATCACTACCGAGCGCCCTTATTTCGATGATTCGCGCAATGCGCGGTTCCGCGTGACGATGAGTGGCGGCTCGTTCGGTTACGTCAGCCCTTCGGTAAGATGGTGGCAGAAAATCGGATCGCGGGTCACCACTTCTCTTGACGGCACATTCCTGCGTGCCGACGGAAACTATCCTTTTACATTGGTCAACGGCAAGAACGTTACCCGAGAGCGGCGAAACAATTCGGCGATCGACTCATGGCACGGCGAGGCTAATGTGTATTACGACATGCCCGATGGCGGTGACCTGCAGGTAAAGGGCTATTATTTTTACTCAAAACGCGGGTTGCCGGGCGCGGTCGTGCTTTACAATCCCGTGTCGACCGAGAAGCTGTGGGACAGGAACGCTTTCGTTCAGGCGCGTTACCGTAAGTCTTTTTCGCCGAAATGGGAATTGCAGGCTCAGGCAAAATATAATTACGGATGGAACAAGGACACCGAGGAAGGCCCGCAATTTACCGGCAACCATTATGAGGCTGTCCACAAGCAAAACGAATACTACCTGTCGGCAACCGGACTCTACCGCCCGGTGAAAAATGTGACTTTGGCCCTGGCTCAAGATGGGATCGTGAATACTCTGGTCAGCACGATGACGGGTTGCCCGGATCCCGTGCGCTACACTTCGCTGACTGCGTTGAGCGCGCGATGGCAATCTTCCGTGGTGACGCTTTCCGGCTCGCTTGTCGGCACTTATATCACCGAGCGGGTCAAGACCGGCGACCGGCCGCATGACATAAAGCGTCTTGCCCCGTCGCTGTCGGTGAGCGTGAAGCCGTTTGCCGGCGAGATGCTATATTTCAGGGCTATGTATAAAAGCACATTCAGGGTGCCTACATTCAATGACCTTTACTACGACCGTCTCGGAAGCCGTGTGCTGCGCCCGGAAAAGGCCGATGAGTTTGATGTAGGTGTCACGTGGAGTCGCTCGCTTTTCCCGGCTATGGATTACCTCTCGGTGACCGTTGACGCATATTATAATGACGTGACCGACAAGATTGTGGCTTTCCCCACCACATATGCCTGGCGAATGACAAATTACGGTAAGGCGCGTGTGACCGGACTTGATGTCACGCTTTCGACTGCATTTTCTTTACCGTGGGATATCGCGCTTGTCGTCAGCGGGGCATACACGTGGCAGCGTGCACTCAATGTCACCGACAAGGACTCCCGCAATTACAAGGCACAACTGCCATATACTCCCGAGCACAGCGGCAATGCCTCACTAATAGTGGAGACCCCTTGGGTCAATGTCGGATATTCGGTAGTGGCTGTGGGCATGCGCTATTACATGGCGGAAAATATAAAGGCTAACGAGATTGACGGATATGCCGAACAGACGTTCTCTCTGTCAAGGGAATTCCGTTTTCGCGGATGTGGCCTTACATTGCGCGGCGAGATAGTCAACCTTGCCGACAAGCAATACGACGTCATAAAGTTTTATCCTATGCCGGGGCGTTCATGGCGATTGACAGGAATATTTAAATTTTGAATTACAATAAATAGATTGGATTATTAAAAAATGAAAAAACTTTATTTTGCAATTGCCGCCGTTGTTGCGTTTGGCGGATTTTTCACTTCATGCAGTGATGATAATGACGAACCCAAGTGGAACGATGATGACTCAAAAGTCGAGCTTCCGGAATCAAGGATGTATATCCTCAACGAGGGTACGATGTCGGCTAACAATTCCTCTATAAGCCTCTACAACCCCGGGGAAGGCGAGCCGAAATTCGTTGCCGACATCTTTTTTGACCAGAACGGCAGCCGTCTCGGTGACACCGGGCAGTGCATGATCAAGTATGGCAAAAATATCTATGTCTCGGTATACGGCTCCAACTATATCGTGAAGCTCAATACTGCATGCGTGCAGGAGGCGCGTACGCTTTTCTCCGAAGATCCCGAGCTTCAGGGCGGTGTGCGTTATCTCGCTGCTGAAGACGGTTATGTTTACGCTTCTTTCTATGGGGGCATTGTCGCTAAGATTGATGCCAATACCCTGAAGGTGGTAGCCAAGTTGAAAACTCCGGGTGCCAATCTTGAAGGCGTGGCTATCGAGAATGACTGCCTCTATGTGGCTAATTCTTACGAGATCTCAAAAAATCCCGAAACCGGTCAAAATGACTATATTTATAAGAAAGACTTGTTTGTGGTCGACCTGCATACATTCACCCTTAAAGAGACCATTGTCGTTGAGCAGAACCCCAACAAACTTCTTGAAGAGGATGACAAACTCTTCCTTATCTCTTGGAATTACGGTCGTGAGAGCTATGTGCTGCAGATGATTGATCCCGATAATAACAATGCTGTGACTGAAATCGGCTATGCGACTAATATGGCCGCAGGTGACGACATGTTGTATATAGTGGATTCACGTACCGACTACAGCAACTGGTCCGCAGTGACAACCAACAATACTTTCAGCTCCTACGACATAAAGAGCGGTCGCCTAAATACTGCGTCATTCCTTAAAAACGCTCCTGTCGAGCTTGCCACTTCAAGCATCTCAATGATGACGGTAAGCGACTCAACCGGCGACATATATATCGGTGTTACAAATTACTCCGACAGCAACGGTGTGATGTACCGCTTCAAGAACGACGGCAGTTATGTCGGAAAATTTGACTGCGGTGGTCAGAATCCGCGTGATGCCGTCTTCTTCTATTGATAATGCCGGTAGGTTGACATGGACATAAAGCCTTTGATCAGGTTACTTTTGGTAGCGGTGTTGCCGTTCCTTGCATCATGCAAGGGCGGCAATGCTGATATTATCTCGGAAGGCGGCGACACCATAAAAATGGAGTATGCCGACAATCTGCTCCTTGTGCGTTACGACGGTTATATCACGGCTGAAGTCAGAAATCCGTGGAATGCCGCTTCCGTGCTGCATACTTATATCCTTGTGCCTGATAGCGTGAAACTGCCCGGAAATCTACCACATGGCACTGTGGTCAGGACTCCGCTGAAGCGCGCCCTCATCTACTCGTCGGTCCACAACAGCCTTGTCTCTGAGTTCGGCTCTATTGATGCAATCAAGGGTGTGTGTGACGCCCCTTACATCCATCAGCCCGAGCTTGCACGCCGCATAGCCTCAGGTGTGATCGCCGACTGCGGTGTCGGTACGTCGCCCGACATCGAGCGTATAATCGCGATTGAGCCTGACGGCATAATGCTTTCTCCGTTTGAAAATTCCGGCACCTACGGAAAGGTCGGGCAGCTCGGTATCCCGTTAATAGAATGTGCCGACTATATGGAGACATCACCGCTCGGGCGTGCCGAATGGATGAAGTTTTACGGTATGCTTTTCGGCAAGGAGGATGTGGCGGCGCGCATGTTTGCCGACACAAAGGCGGAGTATCTTGCATTGAAACAGTCGGTCGACACGACGGCGGTCGCGCCCAAGGTGATCATCGACCGTCTTTACGGACAGGCGTGGTATGTGCCTGCCGCCAATTCCACAATGGGCATATTTATCAAGGATGCCGGCGGAGATAATCCCTTTGACTCCTATATGCAGAGCGGCAGCGTCGGGCTTAGCGGGGAAGAGGTGCTTTATAAGGCGTCCGACGCCGATGTGTGGCTTGTGAGATATTCGCAGTCATCCGACAAGACTTTGGGCGAGCTCTCCGACGACAATGCAATATACCGGCAGTTTGATGCGTTGAAAAGTGGGAGGGTGTATGGCTGCAATACTTCCCGGACATATTTTTATGAGGAGGTGCCGTTTCATCCGCAATGGCTTTTGAACGACCTGATCATGATTTTTCATCCGGAGAAGTTTGACAATATCGCGCCCCGATATTTTACAAAAATGAAACCGTGATACAATGAAGTTTGCCATAATCTCCATAACGGTGGTGGTATTGTTTCTGCTGAACCTGTTTTTAGGCTCGGTGGAGATTCCGGCGCGTGATGTCGTGGAGATTCTGCTTGGCGACGATACCCGAGGCGCGGCAGGATTCATTGTCATGGGAAGCCGCTTGCCTGCGGCGGTCACCGCACTCCTTGCGGGAGCAGGACTTGCCGTGTCGGGTCTGATGCTGCAGACCTCGTTCCGCAATCCGCTTGCCGGGCCTTCGATACTTGGCATCACTTCAGGCGCGAGTCTCGGTGTCGCCGTGGTGCTTCTGTTTTTCGGCGGCTCTGTAGCTGTCGGCTCGCTTACGATAGGTGGTTATGCGGCGGTGATTTTGGGCGCTTTTATAGGCAGTATGCTGATAATGGGCT
The DNA here is from genome assembly GCA_910587665.1 of uncultured Muribaculum sp. GTDB lineage: Bacteria > Bacteroidota > Bacteroidia > Bacteroidales > Muribaculaceae > Muribaculum. Next base: position 126,599 of record CAJUMZ010000002.1, on the reverse strand, counting down.
TGTTGCTCGGCTTGTCATCGCTAATCCGCAATGACCTTATGCTGCTCATCACCGGAATCATGATTGGCTACCTCGCTTCATCGGTGATCATGCTTCTTAACTATGCCTCCACGGCCGAAGGGATCCAGAGCTATGTGATGTGGGGCATGAGCAGCTTTAACGGGGTGTCGTTGCAGCAATTGCCGCTGTTTGCCGGTGTGACTCTATCCGGCATATTTATGGCGTTGCTCCTCATAAAGCCGCTTAACGTGATGCTCTTGGGTGCCGGATATGCCGCTAATCTCGGTGTCAACATCAAGCTTGTAAGAAACGTGCTGCTGCTTGCCACCGGATTGCTCTCGGCCGTGATAACTGCATATTGCGGTCCGGTGTCATTCATCGGGCTTGCCGTGCCTCATATAGCGCGCATGATTTTCCGCACCGACAATCACCGCATACTCATGCCGGCCACTATTTTATGTGGGTCGGTTGTCGCACTTGGCTGCTCGTTGTTGTGCATGCTCCCCTCGTCAGGGGTACTTCCGGTCAATGCCGTAACCCCGCTTGTCGGGGCGCCTGTGGTGTTGTGGGTATTGCTCCGCCGTCGTAAATAGCTGTATTGACATGAGACATGATATTACAATAAATATTGACAACCTTTCTACCGGCTACTCTTCGGGTGGCGATAAGAAAGTTGTGACCCATGGGATAAACGCCTCATTGCGCGGCGGCGAACTGACTTGCCTGCTCGGACCGAATGGCGCAGGAAAATCAACCTTGTTGAAGACACTTTCGACATTCATCTCTCCGTTGAAAGGGAAAATAACATTGTTGGGAAAACCGCTCGACTCGTATTCCAATACGGAGCGCGCGCGTCTCATAGGGGTGGTGCTTACCGACAAGCCGGCGCTTGAAAATATGTCGGCGCGGGAGCTCGTCGGGCTGGGGCGTACACCCTATACCGGATTTTGGGGCAGGCTTTCTGATGAGGACAATGCCGTGGTCGATGAAGCGATGTCGCTTGTCGGTATTTCCTCTCTTTCCGACAGAATGACCCATACACTCAGCGACGGGGAGCGGCAGAAAGTGATGATAGCCAAGGCACTTGCCCAACAGACACCCGTCATATTTCTCGATGAGCCGACGGCTTTCCTTGACTTTCCGAGCAAGGTTGAACTTATGCAGCTCTTGCTCTCGCTCTCACGCCGATATGGCAAGACAATATTCATGTCGACCCACGACCTTGACCTTGCCCTATTGACAGCTGACAGGATCTGGCTTATCGACCGCAATCACGGTGTCACGACCGGTACGCCGGAGGATCTTGCCCTTGACGGGAGCCTTGCACGCTATTTTGTGCGTGACGGGGTGACCTTTGACTCCTCATCCGGCGTTTTTCGGGTATCTGTGACTCCTGTACGGGAAATCTCTGTCAAAGGCGAGGGGATTCGACATGACATGTTGGTAAAGGCTCTTGCCCGCAACGCGATCGCGGTTGTTGATTCGGAACCCTGTGAGATCACTGTCACTCATGACGCTTTCGTCTACAGAGGTATTGCCTATCGTGACATAGCCTCGCTTCTCAATGCTATACTATAATAGCGTTGCAGATATTTATCCAATAATGTAGGGGCGACCGGGAAGGTCGACCGCAGCACGCATTATCCCTGCGATTGCTCAGTTCTTTTCCGACAGTTCGAGCCACCGCATCTCTTTTTCGTCAAGAAGTGATTTCACCTCTTCGTAACGTGCCGATTTCTCCGCTATGTCGGTCACGACTGCGCCGCTGTTAAAAATGGCTTCCAATTCGGCTTTTTCCACATTCAGCGAGTCGATCTCTTCGGTCAGCGACTCAAATTCCTTGCGCTCCTTGAATGTCATCTTGTTGCTGTCGCGCTCGCGCCGTGGCTTCTCTTTTGACGCTTGTACAGGCTTTTCGGGGGCGGATAGCTTGCGGCGTTCCTCTTCATACGCGCGGTATTCGGTGTAATTTCCCGGGAAATCCCTGATGACTCCCTCGCCCTCAAACACAAACAGGTGATCGACAATGCTGTCCAGAAAAAATCGGTCATGGCTCACGACAATAAGGCATCCCTTGAATCCGCGCAGATAATCCTCAAGTATACCGAGTGTCACGATGTCAAGGTCGTTGGTCGGCTCGTCAAGGATCAAGAAGTTGGGCGAGCGCATCAATACGGCCGCAAGGTGCAGGCGTGCACGTTCGCCCCCGCTGAGTGTCCGGATATATTTCTGTTGGTCGGCGGGCGAAAACAGGAAGTGGGTGAGAAATTGCATCGGGGAATAGCGCTGGTCGCCGTTGACCACGATGTCATCCGCGATCTCGGTTATGGCGTCGATCACGCGCTTGTTGTCGTCAAAGGCTATCCCTTCCTGGCTGTAGTAGCCGAATCTTACTGTCTCGCCTACGTTCCACTCACCGCTGTCGGCGGCTACAAGACCCTGGAGCATCTTGATAAAAGTGGATTTGCCCGCTCCATTATGCCCGATTATGCCCAATTTCTCATAGCGGGCGAATGTATAGGTAAAGTCATCGAGTATCACTTTGTCGCCATATCGCTTGCTGACTCCCTCGGCCTCAAATATCTTTGACCCTATGTAGGATGACTTTACGTTAAGATCCACGTTTTCTTCCGACAGGTTCACGCGCGACCTGCTCTTAAGGTCGTAAAATGCGTCGATGCGATACTTTGCCTTGCCGGCTCTCGCCTGTGGCTGGCGGCGCATCCATTCCTGCTCTTTGCGAAGGGTGTTTTTCACTTTCGCAAGCTCCGACGCCATAGCGTCGATGCGCTCTTGTCGGCGCCGGAGGTAGTAATCATAGTTGCCGTCGTAGGTGAATATCTGTCTTTGGTCGATTTCTATGATTTTGTTGGTGACACGGTCGAGGAAATATCGGTCATGGGTCACCATCAGCAGGGTCACACGGGAGCGGGTAAGCCAGTTTTCAAGCCACTCGATCACGCCTATGTCAAGATGGTTGGTCGGCTCGTCGAGTATTATAAGCTCGGGCTCTGACAGGATTACCTTTGCAAGGGCGACGCGCTTGGCTTGTCCGCCTGACAGTCTGTCGATACGGGTGCCGGTATCGTTGATGCCGAGTTGCGACAGAAGCTGGCGTACACGGTCGGCGTAGCTGATGGCATCGGTTTCGTCGTGAAACTTTAAGTCGGTGTCAAGGCAATAGTCCATTGCCGACATCCCTTCGCCGAATACGGGGGTCTGGTCAAGAATGCCCGTGCGCAATCCGTTGCGGAATATTATGTTGCCGGAGTCGGGACTCTCTTTCCCGGCTATGAGATTGAGCAATGTTGACTTACCGGTGCCGTTTTTTGCGATTATGCCTATCTTGTCACCCTCATATACTCCGAAGGTGACATCTTCAAACAGTAGCCTGTCGCCATAGCTTTTTGTCAGATTTTCAACTTGAAGGTAGCTTGCTGCCATTGATATATATTTTTGCAAAGATACTACAACTTATATCCTATATCAATCTACAGATGAAAAAAAGTTAGATAATAATTTGGTATTGTCAAAAATTGACAATATATTTGCGCTATATTAATAATATCAAAATAATATCACATGGAAAAGAATCTGAATCACGAGTATGAATACTCCGGCTCTGTTATGAATGGATTTGTTATGTTGTTGGTGACATATGTATTGTTGCCGATATTGCTTGTTGCCAATGTCAGTATGTTTTTAGAGATATTTCCCGGATTGTCAGTAGCCGTTTCGGTGGTGCTGATAGCGTTGATTGTGCTCTTTTCATGTGGATTTTTTGCGCAGCAGCCCAATGAGTCGCGTGTCATGGTGTTTTTCGGCAAATACAAGGGCACGCTTCGCGACACCGGTTTTTTCTGGGTTAACCCGCTGATGAACCGCAAGCGCATGTCGCTCCGCCTGCGCAATATGGATATCGAGCCGATAAAGGTCAACGACAAGTCGGGAAATCCCGTCATGATAGGCATGGTGCTTGTCTGGAAGGTGGATGATACCTACCGCGCCGTGTTTGACGTTGACAGCGAGCAGAAAAGTTTGACAATGGTCAACGGCTCTGTTTCCGTAAATCCCGGCAACACGGCGAGCGCGCTTGCACGCTTCGTGAGCATACAGAGCGACGCCGCCCTGCGTGAGGTGGCAAGCCGTTATGCCTATGACGAGACCGACAGCCGTGACGGCGAGTTGACGCTCCGTAGCGGTGGTGAGGAGATCAATGACCTTCTTGAGCGCAAGATCAACGAGCGTCTTGCCATGGCGGGGATCACTGTGGTCGAGGCGCGCCTCAACTATCTTGCCTATGCTCCGGAGATTGCTGCCGTGATGCTGCGTCGTCAGCAGGCTGCCGCCATAATAACCGCGCGTGAGAAGATTGTCGAGGGTGCTGTGTCGATGGTCAAGATGGCTCTTGACCGCTTGAAAGAGGAGGAGGTAGTGGAGCTTGACGATGAGCGCAAGGCTACGATGGTGAGCAATCTCCTTGTCGTGCTTTGTGCCGACGAGCCGGCGCAACCGGTGGTCAATACAGGAACTCTTTATCAATAAGGGGGAGTCGCTGTGAGTGAAAAGCAAACGGGTAAGGGCAAAGGTTTCTTGCTACGCATAGAGCCGGAGATGATGGCTGAGGTCGAGCGATGGGCGGCTCAGGAGTTTCGCTCGGTCAACGGGCAGCTTCAGTGGATCATCGCTGACGCTCTGCGCCGCTACAAGCGCAAGGCGAAAGATTCATGACCTTTGGACAAGAAAAGACATACATGATGGAAATGATAGAAAAAAGTGTGATTTCACGTTTCAGCTGGAAAAACTCAAAAGAATATTATCTTAACCTTTCGGCAGGAATTTTATCATCGGTATATCTGTGGGATACCGGTTGGATCATGCCACTATTGGTTGTGACGACTATATGTGCAATAGGCTTTGTGTTTCACATCATGGAGCCGTGGATTGACAGCCGTTTGGGAGCATTGCTTGCCCGGTTTGGCTACATTCCGTTAGATTTTTTTGCTTTAGTCTATTTAATAAGATATGACGGTCTTTATAATAACCCTTGGTTTGTGGGGTTTGTATTGTTAGTCTGTGCTGTCGGGACTATCTGCTGGTTATGGTATGGCAATAATCCGGCTATCAGGATATTTGTGGTGTATCTCCTTGCCATGATGGCGTTTTGGGTGGCATTGAGGTTTATCGAGTTACCATCGGAGCAACTTGCCGCCGTGCTGTATTACGGCTCGATACTTGTGGCGGTAGTATGGATGATCATAATTCACGGAAAGGTCTTTGCTTCATATAATGGCTACAATTTTAGCTTGTTTCTTTTGCTCTGGTTCGGCGTGATGCTCCTCGACGTGGTATCATTTCAACTGATACCCTATGTCACGGAAGGCACACCCATGTTTACGACAATCCCCTGGGCATAACCCAAGCTCAGCTTTCCGACTGAGCGTAGCTATACCGCCGGATAGATAATTCCCCAATATTTGGAAAGAATCTTCAAAAAAAGAGCTATGCTAAAAAAATTGACATAGCTCTTTTTTGCTTGCTTTGCATAAAATGGTCATTTATTTCGCGGCGATTACCTCGATCTCCACAAGCACGTTCTTGGGCAATGTCTTGACGGCGACAGCTGAGCGGGCGGGGTAGGGCGCCTCGAATGTCTCGGCATATACTTCGTTCATTGCCGCGAAATCGCCCATGTCGGCGAGAAATACCGTGGTCTTTACGACATTTGCGGTAGTCAGCCCTGCCGCTTTCAATATCGCTTTCACATTGGCGAGCGACTGTGCGGTCTGAGCCTTTATCCCTTCGGGAATGCTTCCGTCGGCGGGACTGATGGGTATCTGTCCCGAGGCGAAAAGAAATGAACCTGTGTCGATAGCCTGGCTGTACGGTCCGATTGCACCGGGAGCCTCATTGGTGGAAATAGGATTTTTCATCTGTTTTGTATTTTAATTATGGTAATTAATATGAGAGTGTCTTGGCGACGGAGTACCCGAGATGTCGACCTCTATATCCATCAGCAGGATATTGGAGTCGGCTTTTATCGTGTTTTCGATTGAATTTTCGACAACTGATATGATCGGGGCAAATTCTTCCTGGAAATTCGGTATAAACTCGTCGGAGCCTTGTGAGTTCAGGCGGTCAAGCACAAAGCCGAGCGTGATGTCGTGGATGTCGACTGCCGGTTGGTAGGCATGCTGCTCTTTTTCGTTTTCCGAATAGACTACCGACAGTAGCCCGGCGTCGGTCATCTCGCGGATGAGGTCGGTGACTATGCGTGACGGCATGTGATACAGCGCTGCAAAGTCCATGAACGTAAGGGGTTGAAGACCGCTCTTGAAGCGTTTCACGATTATGGTCATTATCACGACGGCTATTTTGCGCTTGTAGTCGAGCGATATGGCGTTGATGTCATTGCTGAAATTAAATTGGAATATGTTTTGCGACGAGTAGCACAACACGGCGCCCGCAAGCGTTATGCTCCATACGAGCTGAAGCCATATGAGCAGCAACGGCAGGAAGGCGAAGCTACCGTAGATGGCATTGTACTTCGACACATAGATCTGTCCCGACACAAACAGGTATTGAAGTATCTGGAATGCCGTGCCGGCAAGGACTCCGCAATACAGGGCGTGCTTGAACTTGACCTTTGTGTTGGGAAACAGCATGTACATTCCCGTAAATGCCAGCCAAGTGAGGAAAAACGGGGCAAGGTCAAGCAACACCTTGACCGCCGGCGAAAACAGTTTGAAATGCGGATTGTCCACGATCGTGGTCGACATCAGCAGCGAGATACCGCTGGAGCATACCATCAATATCGGTAGCAAAAACATGATTGCCGTGTAATCGATCACTTTCCTTGCCATGGGGCGGTTGCTCTTCACTCCCCACACTTTGTTAAACGAGTCCTCGATGTTGCTCATGAGCGAGATCATGGTCCACAGGAGGAATACCAATCCGACTCCGACGAAAATGCCTTGTGACGCCTGGGCGAGATAATGGTCCACGAAGCCAATCGAGGTCTCAAGCACCTCTCGTTGCGACGGGAAAAAAGTGAACAACTGCGATTTCAGCAGGTTTTGAAAGCCAAAGCCCCTGCCGATGGCAAACAGCAACGCAAGCGCGGGAACTATCGCAAGCAGCGTATTGTAGGTGAGCATCGAGGCGCGGTTCTGCAACTCGCTGTTCAAGAATGACTGTGCCGACAGGTTCAATGTCTTTATCGTGTTGACTTTCCAGTTGCGGCGAGTGTCGCTCCACACTCCTGTCACGCAGTAATTCCAGAAACTGCGTATCCGTTCGATCCATCCCTTTATTAGCATGGACAGCTTTGACGTTGTGCCTTTTTTATCGTTGGTCATTGCGTTGCGGAAAAAATCTGTTTTGCAAAATAACAAAAAAACTGCGTGAAAAGTCTTATTTGACATCAAAAACATTTGGAAACATTTAGATAACTAAATTTGGTTAACCGAGCAGATTGACGTATCTTTGCACCGCGATGATTGACGACAAGTCACGGACAATGGCACGGGCTGCGCTTACGGAGTATCTCAGGGTTAAGAAACTGAGGAAGACCCCGGAGCGTTATGCTATACTTGACAAAGTGTGTGTGATGACGCGCCACTTTGACATCGAGGCTTTGTATGTCGCGATTGAGGATGATGGCTTCCATGTGAGCCGCGCCACCCTTTACAATACCATGGAGCTGTTTATCGACTGCGGTATTGTTAGGCGACATCAGTTCGGCTCTCAGCCTGCCCAGTACGAGCTGGTTGCCGGAATGTCCAATCACTTGCATCTGATCTGTCAGCAATGTGGCAAGATTAAGGAGTCGCAGGACCCCGAGCTTGTGAAATTCATGAATTCCCGCAGCTACTCGGCGTTTCACACTTCCTACTTTTGCCTCTACGTCTATGGGACATGTGCGGCTTGCGCCCGCCGTAACAAACGCAAGGAAAATGTAAAAACAGAAAAACAAAACAATAGTTGAAATGAAAGTTGACGTTTTGCTCGGCCTGCAATGGGGCGATGAAGGAAAAGGAAAAGTAGTAGATGTACTTACTCCGCGTTATGACGTGGTGGCACGCTTTCAGGGTGGTCCGAATGCCGGACACACTCTCGAGTTTGAAGGGAAGAAGTACGTGCTCCGTTCAATCCCGTCAGGTATATTCCAGCATGGTCAGACCAATATAATCGGCAACGGTGTGGTCCTTGACCCGGTGCTGTTCCGCGAAGAGGCGGAGGCGCTTGAAAAGAGTGGCGTAAATCTTAAGGGCATACTCAAACTTTCAAAGAAGATACACCTTATCATGCCTACCCACCGACTCCTTGACGCTGCAAACGAGAAAGCTAAGGGCGGCGCAAAGATCGGCACCACAGGCAAGGGCATCGGTCCTACATACACCGACAAGGTTAGTCGCAACGGTCTTCGCCTTGGCGACACTTTCCATAATTTTGACAAGAAGTATGCCGCCGCGCGCGACCGCCATGTGGCTGTGCTGCGCTCGATGGGTGAGGAGCCTGAATTTTCCGAGCTTGAGCGTAAGTGGCTCGATGCTATCGAATATATAAAGGAATATGACATCGTCGACAGCGAGCATCTTGTCAACAAGCTTCTTGACAGCGGCAAGAGCGTGCTTTGCGAAGGTGCGCAGGGCACTATGCTTGATGTCGACTTCGGAAGCTATCCTTTCGTTACATCAAGCAACACTATCTGTGCCGGGGCATGTGCCGGACTCGGTGTCGCTCCCAATAAGATCGGCGAGGTCTTCGGCATTTTCAAGGCTTATTGCACCCGTGTAGGCGCCGGGCCGTTCCCTACCGAGCTTTTCGATGAGACCGGAAAGCTGATCCGCGACCTCGGTCATGAATATGGTGCGGTTACCGGGCGCGAACGTCGCTGCGGATGGATCGACCTCGTGGCGTTGCGCTATGCCATAATGATCAATGGCGTCACACAGCTTATCATGATGAAGAGCGATGTGCTCGACGGCTTCGACGAAATAAAGGCGTGTGTGGCCTACGAGATAAACGGCGGGCGCGTCGAGGATTTCCCCTTCTCAATAGAGGAAGATGAGATCAAGCCTGTGTATGTCACCCTTCCCGGATGGAAGACCGACATGACGGCGATGAGGAGTGAGGAGGAATTTCCTGAACAGTTCAAGGACTATATCGCCTTTCTGGAAAAAGAACTTAAGACACCGATCACAATCGTGTCGATAGGTCCTGACCGCGAGCAGACCATCTTGCGCAAATAATAATGTATCGTAAATACTATAAATCTAAACATAAGTAACTCGCATAAATTAGCTGATACATAATTATGAAGGATTTTCGAGAGATTTTTATGATTGAGCGAAAGAGTGTAGCGTGCTACACGACTGAGCGAGAGCGCAAAAATCGCCGAAAAGACGAGTAAGGATGTGTCAGCCCCCAGGGTTTACTTATTACTTTCATTATAAACTAATTTATAAGAGTTACTTAATATCATAAAAAACTGACAAGCGATGGCAAAGGTAAAACCATTCAGGGGCATACGCCCTCCGCGCGAGCTCGTCACTCAGGTGGCTTCACGGCCTTACGACGTGCTTAATTCCGAGGAGGCGCGTCAGGAGGCTCTCGGCAATGAGAAATCCCTGTACCATATCATAAAGCCGGAGATCGACTTTGAGCCGGGGACCGATGAGCACGATCCCAAGGTATATGACCGCGCGGTAAGCAATTTCAATGCGTTTCAGCGCAACGGGTGGCTCGTGCAGGATGACAAGGAGCATTATTATATATATGCCCAGACCATGAACGGCAGGACACAGTATGGTTTTGTCGTGGCCGCTAATGTTGACGACTACATGGAAGGTCGCATCAAGAAGCATGAGCTTACACGTCGCGACAAAGAAGAAGACCGCATGAAGCATGTGCGTGTCAACGATGCCAACATCGAGCCTGTGTTTTTTGCATTTCCCGACAATGAAGTGCTTGAAGGCATCATAGGCAAAGTGGTATCCGGTACTCCCGAATATGACTTTGTGGCTCCCGACGGTTTCGGTCACAAATTCTGGGTGATCGACGATGACGAGATGACCGAGGCTATCACCGAGGCTTTTGCCGCGATACCTTCGCTTTACATCGCCGACGGGCATCACCGCACGGCTGCTGCGGCTCTTGTTGGCAATGAGAAGGCTAAGGCTAATCCCAACCATACCGGCGACGAGGAGTACAATTATTTCCTTGCCGTTGCTTTCCCCGCATCCCATCTGAATATAATTGACTACAACCGCGTGGTGCGCGATCTCAACGGCATGACTGTCGATGATTTCCTGAACGCACTGTCCAAGCACTTTGTCGTGGAGCCGAAAGGGGAGAGCGAGTATCGCCCTTGCCGTCTGCACAATTTCTCGCTCTATATCGACGGGAAGTGGTACAGCCTTACCGCGCGGGAGGGCACATATGACGACAGTGACCCAATCGGTCAGCTCGACGTGACAATTTCAAGTGATCTTATACTCCGCGACCTGCTTGGCATTCATGACCTGCGTAGCGACAAGCGCATTGATTTCGTGGGCGGCATCCGTGGTCTCGGAGAGCTGAAGCGTCGTGTTGACTCAGGTGAGATGGCTGTCGCCCTCGCGCTCTATCCCGTGTCTATGGAGCAGTTGATGCGCATTGCCGACACCGGCAACATCATGCCCCCGAAGACTACATGGTTTGAGCCTAAACTACGCTCCGGACTCGTTATCCATAAGCTTGGCGATTGATGACCGGGACTGTTTCCCATATGGGCACTGTGGTCAGGGTGACCGCGGGTCATGTCTTTGTGAAGATACATGACGGTGCCGACAAGTGTGGAGGCTGTAGCGTGAGATTCATGTGCAAGACTTCGGGCGACGACGGCGATCTCATTGAGGTCCCTGTTAAAAAGGATGCCGTTTTTTCGCCTGGAGACACCGTAAGGCTGACAATTTCCGATAACAAGCAATATTCCGCCACGTTGATAGCCCTTGTGCTGCCTTGTGTGGCGCTTGCTCTCGGAGTCGTGCTTGCCGGTATGGCGGGGCTTGATGAAGGATTGTGCGCTTTGTCGGGGCTTGCATTGACTTCGCTCTATTTCGCGCTGCTTTATATGATACGTCGCCGTGTAGCCGGAAAATTTACATGGAATATCGACCGACTTCAAGTATAATTACCCAAAAATAAATCATTAATTAATACCAACAAATTACCGTGAGATGTCACCAATCATTATTGCTATTTTAATTTTAGGAGGCATCGGCATCTTGAGTGCCCTGATCCTCTTTATTGTCTCGAAGCGGTTTTATGTGAAGGAAGACCCCCGTATCGAACAGATCGAGGCGTTGCTTCCGGGTGCAAACTGCGGAAGCTGCGGCCGTTCAGGCTGTCATGACTTCGCATGCGCGTGTGCATCCGCCGATTCGCTTGACAATCTGATGTGTCCCGGTGCCGGTGAGGAAGCGATGGGAAAAATCGCTGAGATCGTCGGACTTACCGCCTCGGCGGCAAAACCTATGGTTGCCGTGCTCCGCTGCAACGGAGCCTGTGAAAACCGGCCTGTCACCTCTAACTATGACGGTCCCCGCTCATGCGCCATCCTCAGCTCTCTGAGCGCGGGCACTACCGACTGCCCTTACGGATGCCTCGGCTGCGGCGATTGTGTGGCGGCTTGCCGTTTCGGCGCGCTCCACATGGACCCTGTCACCGGACTTCCCGTCGTTGACGCCGAGAAGTGTACCGGGTGCGGGGCGTGTGCAAAGGCTTGTCCGCGTCACATCATCGAATTGCGTGCAAAAGGGCCCAAGGGACTCCGCGTGTGGGTGGCTTGTGCCAACAAGGATCGTGGCGCGCAGGCGCGTAAGGAATGTTCGGCGGCTTGTATTGGCTGCGGAAAGTGCCTGAAAGTCTGCCCGTTTGAGGCGATCACAGTTGCCGACAATCTTGCTTACATCGACTTCGAGAAGTGTCGTCTGTGTCACAAGTGTGTGGCTGAATGCCCGACAAAGGCTATCCACACTACAAGAATAGTTAAAGAAACAAAGGTAACCGAATAATACCATGTTGCATACATTCCGTAAAGGCGGCGTGCATCCGCCTGAAAGCAAACTCACAGCTTCCGACAAGATTATCTTCGTGGAGCTGCCGCGCGAGGTCGTGATTACTTTCGCGCAACATATCGGAGCACCGGCAAAGTGTGAATTGAAAAAGGGTGACCATGTGGACCGTGGCGACCTTATTGCCGCTGCCGGCGGTTTCGTCTCGGCTAATGTGCATGCCTCAATATCAGGCACTGTAACTAAAGTGGATAAATATAAGACTGCGTTCGGCATCCCCGTTGACACCGTGACCATAACGGCTACCGACGAGGATCACCTGCACGACCTTGACGCGATGGCGGCAATGAAGCCGCTGCGTTCCGACGAGGAGATTGCCGCGCTCGACTCAAAGGAGCTTGTCGCGATTATTGATGCGGCGGGCATAGTCGGGCTTGGCGGTGCCACATTCCCCACGAAGGTCAAGCTTTCGCCTCCTCCGGGCAGCAAGGCTGAGGTGCTTATAATCAATGCCGTGGAGTGTGAGCCTTATCTTACCAACGACCACGCCCTTATGCTCGAGCATTCCGACGAGATTATCGCCGGAGTGCGCATGCTGATGAAGGCGGCGGGTGTTGACCGCGCCATAATAGGCATTGAGGCCAACAAGGGTAATGCCATCGAGCTGCTTACCCGTAAGGCTGCCTTCGACAGCCGTATCGAGGTGATGGGGCTTAAGGTGAAATATCCCCAAGGCGGTGAAAAACAGCTTATCGACGCCACCATTGGCAAGGAAGTGCCCTCGGGCGCGCTCCCTATCGCTACGGGTGCGATCGTGCAGAATGTCGCCACGGCATATGCCGTCTATGAGGCGGTGAAATTCGGCAAGCCGCTCATTGAGCGTGTCGTTACGGTCACCGGTCCGTCGGTCGAGCGCCCCGGTAACTATCGTGCCGCGATAGGCATGAATATCAAGGCGCTTATAGACGTGGCGGGGGGTGTGCCTGCCGACACCGGCAAGATTATCCTCGGAGGTCCGATGATGGGCAAGAGTGTCGTGCAGATTGACGCTCCTACGGTGAAAGGCACTTCCGGCATACTGATGTTGCCTGAAAAGGATTCCGTACGCCGCAAGGTTGAGCCTTGTATCCGTTGTGCCGCATGTGTGAGCGCGTGTCCGATGGGGCTTGAGCCGTATCTCATAAGCACCCTTTCACGTCTCGGCCGCTGGGATGAGGTGGAAAAGGCAAAGGTGATGAATTGCATTGAGTGTGGTTGCTGTAGCTTTACGTGTCCGTCCTCGCGCCCGATTCTTGATTATATTAGACTTGGTAAAACTACTGTCGGCGGCATAATCCGTGCCCGGCAGCAAAAATAAACAATGGAAAAATGACCCCGATGTTAACAGTTTCGGCGTCGCCGCATGTCCATACCGGCAGAACGGTTTCTACCTGCATGTGGCACGTCATAATAGCGCTTCTTCCCGCGCTCGCCTGCTCGCTTTGGTTCTTCGGTGTAGGCGCTTTGATAGTGACAGTGACCGCGCTGCTCGGATGTATGGCTGTCGAGTATGCCGTCAACCGGTGGATGTTCGGCAACAAGGATGCGACTCTCGCCAACGGTTCCGCCATCCTTACCGGCTTGCTCCTGGCTTTCAACCTTCCCTCAAATCTTCCCGTCTGGATCGTGCTTATCGGTTGCGTGGTGGCGATCGGTATCGGCAAGATGGCGTTTGGCGGCTTGGGTTGTAATATATGGAATCCCGCCCTCGTGGGCCGTGTGTTCCTGTTGATCTCTTTCCCCGTGCAGATGACCTCATGGCCCGTGCCGTTGGAAAACGCTTGGCGATATACCGATGCCACCACCGGTGCCACCACCCTCGGCATGCTGAAGCTTGGCGAGATACAGGCGGCCGACGTCAACCTGGCAAACCAGGCGATCGGTTACATGGGTGGCTCGCTTGGCGAGGTTGCCGCTGTGGCTCTTCTGATTGGCTTTGTATATCTGCTCTGCGTAAAGGTGATCACATGGCACATTCCTGTCGCCGTGCTCGGCACAGTGGCTCTCTTCACCCTCTGCCTCGGTGACAACGTGGCGGTAGAGCTGCTTTCGGGCGGACTTATTCTCGGTGCCTGCTTTATGGCTACCGATTATGTCACCTCGCCGATGTCTCATAAGGGTATGATCCTTTTCGGTGTGCTTATCGGTGTTATCACGATTGTCATCCGCAAGTGGGGTGCTTATCCCGAGGGTGTGTCGTTTGCAATACTTCTTGCCAACAGTGTCGTGCCTCTGATTGACCGTTACATTAAGCCGCGTAGGTTCGGAGAAAGGAGTAAGAAATGAAAAAACTCGCTTCTACACTGCCCAACATGATTATTTCGTTGGGCGTGATCACGATCATTGCCTCGGCGCTTCTCGCATGGGCCAACAGCGTCACCGCCGAGCCTATCGCCGCTGCCGAGAAGCAGACACGCGTCGATGCGATAAAGGATGTGTTGCCCGCTTTTGACAACGACCCGCTCGCCAAGGCGGCGGAGGTCAATGTTGCTGGCGACGGTGCCGCTCCGTTTATCGTGTATCCCGCCTATGAGGGCGACAAGTTTGTGGGCGCGGCCGTGGAGGGCTATACACTTAATGGTTTCTCCGGAGAGGTGAAAGTGATGTATGGCTTTGACGCCGAGGGCGTTGTACATGGCTATCAGGTGCTCTCTCATGCCGAGACCCCGGGTCTCGGAGCCAAGATGAATGAATGGTTCCGCATGGAGGAGGGCAAGCGCAGCGTTATCGGCAAGGATCCCGCGCAGGTCAACATGACCGTCGCCAAGGATGGCGGCGATATCGACGCAATCACTGCCGCCACTATCAGCTCGCGCGCCTTCCTGTCGGCTCTGACCGAGTGTTATCAGGCTTTTGTGACTTATAAAAATGACCATAGCAATGAATAAACTTCGTATCATATACAACGGACTTGTAGTTGAAAACCCTACATTTGTCCTTCTGCTCGGTATGTGTCCCACGCTCGGCACAACCGGCTCGGCTATGAACGGTATGTCGATGGGTCTTGCCACGATGGGTGTGCTCATCTGTTCCAATATCGTCATCTCGGCGATAAAGAGCCTTGTCCCCGACAAAGTGCGCATCCCCGCGTTTATTGTCGTGATTGCGACCTTTGTTACCCTTCTCCAGATGATGATGCAGGCATATCTCCCCGAGCTTAATGCAAGTCTCGGCTTGTTTATCCCCCTCATTGTGGTCAACTGTATAGTCCTCGGTCGTGCTGAGGCTTACGCTTCGCGTCACTCCGTGGTTGACTCAGCCTTTGACGGTATCGGCATCGGACTCGGCTTTACTGTGGCATTGACGCTCCTCGGTGCTGTGCGTGAGATTCTCGGCACCGGATGCGTTTTTGGCGCGCAGGTTTACCCCGAGACCTATGGCTCGCTCGTGTTCGTGCTTGCTCCCGGTGCGTTTATCGCCCTTGGATTCCTTGTGGCATTGTTTAACTATATCCGTAATCGTTCATAATCATGCTCACATATCTTTCAATCATAGTCACGGCGATATTTGTCAACAATATTGTCTTTGCGCAGTTCCTCGGAATATGTCCGTTCCTCGGCGTGTCCAAGAAACTTTCATCTGCTACCGGTATGGGGGCGGCCGTTACATTTGTGATGCTCCTTGCCACTCTCGTGACTTGGCTTCTGCAGATATATGTGCTCGACCCGCTCGGACTTGCCTATATGCAGACAATCGTGTTTATCCTTGTGATAGCCGCGCTCGTGCAGATGCTGGAGATCATTCTTAAAAAGATTGCCCCGTCGCTTTATCAGGCCCTCGGTGTATTTCTCCCGCTGATCACCACCAACTGCGCCGTGCTCGGTGTGGCGATTCTTGTAATCCAGAAAGGCTTCAATCTCGGCGAGTCGCTTACTTACGCGGTTGCGACTGCAATCGGTTTCACCCTTGCGCTCGTGATTTTTGCCGGTATCCGCGAGAAGCTCGCTCTTGTCGACGTGCCCGCGCCAATGCGTGGAGTCCCTGTGGCTCTACTCTGTGCCGGGCTGCTCGCCCTTGCATTCATGGGCTTCTCCGGCATCACCATCGGTTAATTCCTACCCTCTACTACAATAAAGCAAAGGGGTGTCCGTCACCGGACACCCCTTTGCTATTCCCTAAAGACTCTAAGGACCTTAAATTCCCTAAAGTCTTTATTTTTTCTCCACTGAATTTTCATCAATGGCGATAACCTTGACCCCTATCGAGCGATTCTTTATGATCGGATTTCCTTTGTAGTAGATTTTGCCGCTTGCCCCCACCACATTAAGCGTGGTTACTGGCTCACACCCGATGAAGCCTGTGCCGAGCACAGAACACTTGATTTCATCCGCTTTCAGCTCGTCAGCCTGGATCGAGCCTGTGCCAACAAGGCTGTATTTAGCCTTTGTCGCTCTTCCGTAAAGCGTTAGCGTCCCGTTGCCGGTGTCAAGCGATCCGTCAAGGTTGGTCGCGTCTATGCCGCGCACCGACAGCGAGCCGTTGCCGATAAGGCGGGCCTTGAAATTAGGGGTGGGGTTCATCGACAGTACCCTTACCAAAGAGTCACCGCTGTTTTCCACTTTGCTCAGAAACCGTGAGTACACCTTGATCAGAGGAAGTTTCTCGTAATCTATGCCGTCGGTGGCAATCTGCATCTCCAGGCGGCTCTTGTTGTTGGTAAACATTAGCACCGAGGCTATGTCGGGTGTCGTCACGAAGCTCACATAGCCCGCCGAGTCGGCGTTGCATTGGTAATCCACACGAAGGCCCTCGATCACTATAAGCTCGTTGAAATCTTTTACGTCGAGTTCATATTTGCGCAGGTCGTCGGCTGCTGTAGCAGCTGCGATACCCAGCGCGGAGATGATGGCTAAAGCCGTAAGTCGTCTGATCATAATATCGTAATTATCTTTTTGTCTTGTATGATTATTATGTACTCAATTTGCCGATAATGTCGGTAAGATTTCATATTCTATACGGTCGAGTATGGCGTTTAGTTCATCCTCGGTATTGGCGCGCAGCATTGCTATGCGGGTCTCCCGAAAATTGGGTATGCCTTTAAATAGGGGCGATGCCGCGAGATGACGTCGTATATGGAGTATGCCGCGGTATTCGTCGATTCTCTCGATGCTTTCCACGATCTGACGGCGAAGCAACGCAAACTTTTCCGAAAACGTTATCTCCCCGCCATGCCGATTCTCCTGTCCGAGCGCGGCTTTTATCTCCCTGAATATCCACGGCGCGCCTATTGACGCTCTTCCTACCATCACTCCGTCTACGCCATAACGGGAAAAAGCATCCTTTGCCTTTTCCGCCGTAGTGATATCTCCATTGCCTATGACAGGGATAATCAGTCGCGGGTTCTCCTTTACGCGTGCGATCATTTCCCAGTCGGCTTCGCCGGTGTACATCTGTGAGCGGGTGCGCCCGTGTACGGTGAGTGCCTGTATTCCGCAATCCTGTAGCTGTTCGGCAAGTTCTACGATGATTTTGGATTCATGATCCCAGCCCAGGCGTGTTTTTACCGTGACAGGGATGTTTATGGCTTTGACCACGGCTGAGGTGATGGCGAGCATCTTGGGTATGTCGCGGAGCATTCCCGCCCCGGCGCCTTTACCGGCTACTTTTTTCACCGGACATCCGAAATTGATGTCAAGGATGTCAGGCTTCGCCGCCTCAACTATTTTTGCCGCCTCCACCATCGGTTCAATCTCCCTGCCGTAGATCTGTATTGCGGTAGGGCGTTCGGCGGCATTGATATGGAGTTTGCGGGTAGTGGCGCTTATGTTGCGGATGAGTGCGTCGGCCGACACGAATTCGGTGTACACCATGTCGGCTCCCT
Organism: uncultured Muribaculum sp.; assembly: GCA_910587665.1. Lineage (GTDB taxonomy): Bacteria > Bacteroidota > Bacteroidia > Bacteroidales > Muribaculaceae > Muribaculum. The sequence goes on along the minus strand of CAJUMZ010000002.1, from coordinate 108,680 downwards.
GCTCCTTGCAGATAAGCCTGAACGACGGGTCGGTCACGTCTTCCATCGGCGCCAGCATTACGGGGCGTTCTCCCAAATCTATGTTTCCTATTTTCATCCTTTGTGTATCCTGCTTTTCTTCTTGTGCGAAGTTAAGGAAAAAAGTGCAATTACCGACACTTTTGCGACTTTTAGAATAGATTATTGACTAAAAGTAAGAATCGAGCAGTTTTTGCGCGATATTTGCTGTGCCGCTTCCTGTAGCTCCTCCGGCGTGATGCTGTTTATGCGCTCCTTCACCTCTTTAGCCGGGATTATCTTGCTGTTGAAGAGTGTGCCTCTGCCTATTGACAGGGCGAATTGCTCGCGGTTTTCCCCCGCGACAATGGATTGTCCTAAATACTGTTTCTTTGCTGCGTCGAGGGAGCGTTTGCTGAGCGGTTCGTTGGCAAGGCGGTCGATTATATCGAAGATCAGCCGTCGGCATGGCATTACATGCTCGTCGTCACATCCGAAATATACCGTAAACAGTCCGCAGTCGGTAAATAGCGACGTGTATGCGTCGACCGAGTAGACATAGCCGTGGCGCTCGCGTAGCGCTACGTTGAACAGAGAGTTCATGCACGGGCCGCCCAGCATGTTGGTCAGTAGTCCGTACACTCGTTTGCGGTCTTCATACATGCCCGGTATGCGCGCCCCTATCACCGTATGGCTTTGGTGGGTGTTGATATGGCGCGTCTCGTCAAATGGAGCTACGGTGGGAGGAATAATCGGTGTCGGTGCTTCCGTGGTGTAATGCAGCGGTCCGAGATACCGCTCAGCCGTGGCGTAGAGCCGTGACGGCGATGTCGGTCCGAGGTAAAACATTACCATATTGACGGGCGTGTAGTATGTCTCAAGAAAGCTCCGGCAGGTTTCCGGCGTGAATGTAGAGATTGTATCTATGTTGCCGAGTATGTTGTGTCCGAGTGATGATCCGACAAACATCAGGTCATTGAAATCGTCAAATATGGCGTCTGACGGAGAGTCAAGGTACGATGACCTCTCGTCCATCACAACCTCCCGCTCCTTGTCTATTTCATGGGCTGGAAAGCGCGAGTGACTCACAAGGTCGGCTATCAGTTCGATGGCGCGTGACAGGTTGCCTTTGGGGAACGCCGAATATACCATCGTCACCTCTTCCGACGTATACGCGTTAAGTTCTCCGCCTACAGCCTCCATCCTGTTGATTATGTGCCATGACCGGCGCTTGTCTGTCCCTTTGAATATGGTATGCTCAACAAAATGTGCTATACCGTATGTATCGGGAGTTTCGTTGCGACTTCCCGCCTTTACGGCGAGTCCGCAATATTCGGCTTGAGCTCGTGAATGGCAATGTATGATCCGCAAGCCGTTGGGTAGCGTCATGTAGGTAAATGTATCTCTCTCTGCAGCCATAATCTTTTATTTAAGTTAACGGCAAAAAAAAATTACTCGTCATCGCGACGAATAATCTTTTTACCTTAAATCTAATACCATGAAAAACTGATGCAAAGTTAAGGATTAAATTTTATTCACCAAAAATAATTACGTAAAAATTTCCTTAATTAACATTTCTTATCAAAATAATCTCTGCGATTACCGGATGACCGCTTTGAATAACCGATTAAAGTGACTGTATTTTTAAATAAAACAATAAATTAAATAAATTTAACTTAAATAATGGGGCGGTACAAAATCTATTTTGTAACTTCGCTTCGGTTTTAACCTCTATTGGTAAAATTTAATACTTATATTAAACTAAATCATTTAACATTATGAAAAAGCTATTTATTGCTGCCGCCTTTATCGCAGCTACTGTTTCAATGAATGCACAGGACTATAACCGCGTGGCTTTGTCCTATGATTACACCGGTCTCGGTTTCAACAAAGAAATGGACCTCTTTGGCACGGAGAAGGCTGAAACTGTAGGTCAGAATGGTTTTGGTCTCAATTACGCTCATGGATTTGGTGTCGCTACCAACATGTTTGTTGAAGTTGGGGCTAATGTTGATTTCCTCTTCGGATCTCGCACTGAAAAAGGTAATGGTGAGGAAGCAAAATTCAAGACTCAGAATATCAATCTTCAAGTTCCTGTAAATTACGTATATCGTTTCAACATTGCTGACGGTGTATCTATTGATCCTTATGTCGGTATCAATTTCAAACTCCATTTTACAGAAAAATATAAGACTGATTATAAAGATCTTGAAGATCCGGAATATTCGCGAGATGGAAAGTGGATCAGCGTGTTTGACAAGGGTGAGGATGCAATGGATGGAAAAGATAACACCTGGAACCGCTTCCAGATGGGATGGCAGGTCGGTGTAGGCGTTAACTACGAGCGCTACTATCTTGGTGTGCAGGTAGGTACCGACTTTATCCCGGCTTACAGCCACAAGTTTGAATATGGCGGCGAAAGCGTAAAATGCAAGGTCAACACAACCAACGTAAAAGTATCTCTCGGCTACACCTTCTAAAAATTCCGATAAATACTCAATAAATGACCGGGTCTGTCATCTCGACACGACCCGGTCTTCTTTTATCCCCCAACAGCCGTTGGGCGGTCGTAAGGTCGCCCCTTCCCAAGTTCCCCGCAAACAAACCGCCCTAAAAATTTGTTTCAAAAAGTGAAGCAAAATAACACTATTTACTCAATTAAAATTCAAATTTTATATGAAGAAGTTTATTGCATTTGCTATTGCTGCTGTCGTTGCTCTCGGGGCTGCGGCACAAGACATTTATGTGGGTGGATCAATCGGCGCATGGCGAAATGGTACTGACCACGTGACTACTATGGGTATACTCCCCGAAATCGGTTATAATCTGAGCGACAGGACTGCCATCGGTACCACTATCGGTTGGTCGTATTATCACAACAGTGAGAAGGTCACTACCAATCTGTTTCAGGTCGCTCCTTACTACCGTTATGCGTTCTTTAAGAGCGGAATAGTCAGCTTGTTTGTCGATGGGGCTGTTGGCGTTGGTGCCGGTCGTACAAGCTACGATGGTGAAAACAGTAAGACCGCAGTTACATGGAAGATTGGTTTGGAGCCCGGTATCGCTGTCGCGCTCTCTGAGAGGTGCAGCGTTGTGGCTCATGTGGGTATGCTCGGTTATATGGGCGCAAATAATGCCGCCAAAGCCGGTGATGCTACCGAAGGGTGGGGTTTTATGCTCGACGGCAATAATCTGCGCCTCGGTTTCTACTACACCTTCTGACTCTCTACTCAACACTAATTCAAAAAAACGAAGTCCGCGCGTATCCCCGTCGCGGACTTCGTTTTTCATATCTCCTCTCCGGGATAACCATGAGTGTATAGCTGCCGTGCAATGTGAAGAATACAAGATTCTTCGACTGTACAACTCTATGTATCAGAAATTTTTCATTATTGCCTGAGGCTGGCTAATGGGATGATTTTCACGCCATCTTTGCGGGTATAGGCGAGAGTGCCTCCGGTTAGGATGATGAGCAGATCCGGCTCGCGGATTGGCATCTGTTTCTCGGTCTTATTCTTCTCCTGGATAAGGTGTTTGATTTTTAACAAATGTTCCGCGCCCTTTTCTATCTCCATACTGCCGAGCTTGCACTCGATCAGCGCATAGCGCCCGTCGGGAAGGTGCAGCACTATATCCGCCTCTAAACCGTATCGGTCATGGTAATATGAGATATTACTATCCATATCAATTGTGTAAGCCTTTAGGTCGCGTATACACATTTGCTCGAAGATAAATCCGAATGTCTTTAGCTGGACTTTGAGCGCGTCAGGGGTTAGTCCGAGTGCCGCCACTGCTATCGACGGGTCGCAAAAACCTCTTTTGGGCATGCTCCGTATTGCCGTCTTACTCCGTATTGCCGGACACCATGCGTCTATATCCTGGATCACAAATAGCTTCTCCAGCGCTGAAAGATAGTCATCTAATGTGTCGGGGCTGCAATTTATGTTCCTTGACTCGGTGATGTCGGCTAATATCGACGTCTTTTTTGCCAATGTCGATATATTGCGTGCGTACGATTTCAATATTAGTTTGGCGAGTTTCTCATTGCGTTGCTTGCCGTCGATTCTTGATATATCCATTGCACATACACTGTTGAGGTAGTTCCTTGCCACGATCAGTTTGGAGAGATCACTATTCCCTTTTAGTGATGACGGCCATCCTCCGCGACATGCCGCAAAAATGAGTTGTTCTATTGACATGTTGGAAGTAGCTCCGTCTATGTCATATTCCGGATTGTTAAACAATTCTTTAATTGATACGAGACCGGTGGATTCCTGTGACTCCCACAGGCTCATCGGCATCATTCTTAAGCGTGCTATCCTTCCCGTGCCCGAATGACGGATTTTCTCTTTAGGCACGGTATTGGAGCCGGTCAGTATAAACTGGCCGGGTTCTCCTCGGTTGTCAACCATGGTGCGTACTGCATCCCAAAGCACCGGAGCGTCTTGCCATTCATCTATAAGGCGTGGCGTGTCTCCTTGAAGTAGGAGTGACGGTTTGGATTGTGCGGTGGAAAGGTAATTCTCCCGCATATCCGGATCCTGTAACTTTATGATGCTTTTAGCTATCTGCTCTGCAGATGTGGTCTTTCCACACCATTTCGGGCCTTCTATTAGTACTGCACCAAAAACGTCTAATAGAATGCTTAATATTTCATCTGCGGTTCGTATAAAATAGCTCATAATTCTTGTTTTGTGCAAAGTTATTGAATATTAATGAATTTTGCAAATTAATCGGTGTTTTTGTGGTGTTTCAATCGGTGTTTTTGTGGAATTTCAATCGGTGTTTTTGTGGTGTTTCAATCGGTGTTTTTGTGGTGTTTTAATCGGTGTTTTTGTGGTATTTTAATCGGTGTTTTTGCGGTGTTTCAATCGGTGTTTTTGCGGTGCTTCAATCGGTGTTTTTGTGGTGTTTCAATCGGTATTTTTGCGGTATTTAAATCGGTGTTTTTGTGGTGGATTGATTGTTTGTTTGAATAAATTTTGTCATTGCCCTTGTTTATCGCTATCTTTGTGTATTATGAGTGGTATAAATAAGACTAACGCGGCGCGGTTGCTTGACCGAGCAAAAATAGCCTACAAGCTTGTGCCATACGCGGTTGATGAAAATAATCTTGCCGCCGACCATGTGGCGCATGAACTTGGTGAGGATATCAATCAGGTATTCAAGACGCTTGTGCTTCATGGTGACAAGTGCGGGCATTTCGTGTGTGTAATTCCGGGCAACATGGAAGTCGACCTGAAGGCTGCCGCAAAGGTGGCGGGCGCCAAAAAAGCCGAGATGATACCGATGAAGGAACTTTTGCCTTTGACAGGTTATATACGTGGCGGATGCTCGCCGATAGGGATGAAGAAGAGCTTCCCGACTTATTTCCATTCGACCGCTATGGATTTTGACGTGATTTATGTGAGTGCGGGAGTCCGCGGACTACAATTCAAGATTGCACCTGCCGATCTTATAGGATATGTCCGTGCCACTGTTGCCGACATTGCAACCCCTATGGAAAATAAAGATGATGAATAGCTTTGGAAACATATACCGGCTTACCACTTTTGGCGAGTCGCATGGTGTCGCTGTCGGCGGCGTGATTGACGGCATGCCTGCCGGAGTTGAAATCGATCTTGACGAGGTGCAGCGGCAGCTTGACCGCAGGCGACCGGGGCAATCGTCAATCGTTACTGCGCGCGATGAGAAAGACCGCGTGAAGATTTTGAGCGGATTGTTTGAAGGCCGTTCTACAGGTACGCCTATCGGCTTCATGGTCGAGAATGCCGATCAGCATTCAAATGATTATGAGAATATTCGCCACACATTCCGCCCCTCGCATGCCGATTATACCTATACTGCCAAATATGGCTTGCGTGATCATCGCGGAGGCGGTAGGTCATCGGCGCGCGAGACCATATCGAGGGTAGTGGGTGGCGCTTTTGCCATGCAGGCGCTTGCCTCTGTAGGAATAAAGATTTATGCCTATACATCACGGGTGGGTGAGATCGCCCTTGGCGATGATTATTCTCTATATGACCCGTCGTTGATTGAGACTAATGCCGTGCGCTGTCCCGACATTGTAAAAGCCTCGGAAATGGAGAGCCTTATTTCCGCTGTCAAAAAGGATGGCGATACTATCGGCGGCACGGTTACTTGTGTCATAAAGGGTGTCCCTGCCGGCTTGGGATCGCCCGCATTCGGAAAACTGCATGCGCAGCTCGGAGCGGCAATGCTGTCGATAAATGCGGCAAAAGGCTTTGAGTATGGCATGGGATTTGCCGGCGTGGGGCATCGGGGAAGTGAGATGATTGACATATTCACCCGTGATGGCGGCACCCTCCACACGCTTACCAATCATTCGGGAGGCATACAGGGCGGTATTTCCAACGGTGAGGATATATATTTCAAGGTGGCGTTCAAGCCTGTGGCGACTTTATTGAAAGAAGTGGCTACGATCAGTGATACCGGAGAGCCTGTAACGCTCAAGGCGCGTGGCAGGCATGACCCCTGCGTGTTGCCGCGTGCCGTACCTGTGGTTGAGGCGATGGCGGCGATGGTGATCCTCGACGCATGGCTCATGAACAAGACCGTACACATGTAGTGGCGTGATGGCAAAACCGTATCGTGACTTCAGTGATTTCCTCGCGGAGCATTTCTCCGGGAAAATGCAGAAAATTTCGATCAATGCCGGTTTCAGCTGTCCGAATCGTGACGGCACGGTTGGCACGGGTGGGTGTACATATTGCAATAACCGGACATTCAATCCCGATTATTGTTCACCGCGTCTCAGCGTAAGCGAGCAGCTTGAGGAGGGAAAACGTTTCTTTGCCCGTAAATATCCTGAGATGCGGTATCTCGCCTATTTTCAGGCATACACCAATACTCATGGCGATATCGAGCATTTGCGCTCACTGTATGAGGAGGCGCTCGGGGTGAGCGGTGTGGAAGGAATAATCATAGGCACGCGACCCGATTGCATGCCTGACGCGCTTCTGGATTATCTTGAAAAATTGGCAAAGCGTACATTCGTTCTTGTGGAATATGGCGCCGAAAGCTCCCATGACGTCACTTTGCAGTGCATAAACCGATGCCACACATGGGCGCAGACCGTGGATGCCGTGACGCGCACAGCCCCGCGCGGCATACATGTCGGGCTGCACATGATCTTGGGTTTGCCGGGCGAGAGCGTGGAGATGATGCTTGATTCGGTCGATGCCTTGTCGGCGTTGCCGATTGCCACGGTCAAGTTTCACCAGTTGCAGCTTATCCGCGACACCCGTCTTGCCCGTGACGTGGAGTCTGGGCTATATGATATACCGCGCATGACCGTGGTGGAATATATCGACCTGTGCGCCCGTATAGTGCGTCGCATAAATCCCGCCATAGCCATTGAGCGTTTTACAAGTCAGTCGCCTGAAGAATTGTTGATATACCCTAAATGGGGATTGAAAAACTACCAGTTTGTCAATCTGTTGAACGCGCGTCTGAAATCTCTCGGCATCTGAGGTCACTCTGCCGTGTCGGCGGCTTGCTGTGAGATCATTTCTTTCACGGCGTTTTCATATACCTCGACCGGTTGTACTCCTACCGCCCCTTTGAAAGGATGGCTCCCGGCGGGGAAAAAGACTACAAGCGGTATCGACGATATGCGGAGGTCTTGTGCCACCTGCTGGTTTTCATCAATATTCATCTTGTAGAAATCCACCTTGTCGCCATATTTCTCTGCCAGTTCGTCAAGGATTGGGGAGATGCGCAGGCACGGGGCACACCATGGCGCCCAGAAATCCACTACCGCAGGGCGACTGAGCGTGATGTCGGTGGAGTCGTTGCGGTAATTGAACACTTTTTCGAGAAACTGCGCCTCGTTTATCTCTTTCATCTTAGCCGTGTCTTGGGCTGACATGTTGAATGACAGCATTCCGGCAGCGGCGATAGCCGCGGATATGATTAATTTTTTCATATAAAGTCGTATCTGATTTCTATTTTTTAGTCAAGCATTAAGCTTATAAACGGTCTTACGGCAGGGAAGTCGAGCAAGTTGCGGGTGACGTCGTTGCCGAAAATTATGGAAGTAAGCACCTCGATGTCAATATCGTAGTCAAGTTTTCCGTCGTAACTGTCATCTTTGCGGCATTCTCCTCCGGATATTACGAATGTGCCGTTGTTCTCGTCAATCACCGGGTCGCTTACTCGCAAGGCGAGATTCATCTTCGGATAAGCCGCCGATATTACCGAAAGGCATTCTTCGGCATTTACTATGCGCGCCATGCCGCGTGGCTGCAATTCTCCTTCCGTAGGCTTGTAATAGGCGTACACAGTTATCGGCATGTCGGAAAACTCACGGTGCACTTCCTCAAGCACTGCATTCCTCGCGTCATCATCCACGGCAAGCACATCCTTCACTATTGCCTCGCCGTCGACCGGTACAGTGAATGCCATTGCCGCCGGGTTGCCGCAACAGTCGGCGATCGCCGACACTATCCCGGCATCGGCCGAGTTGTCCATGAGTATCTGCCGGTACTGCTCTTCCGTGTGCTGGATCGTGCAGTCGCGCTGCTCCATCATGGTGCGGAAAAAAGAGTATGCCTCTTCCGAGTCCAGGGCGGTATACATCGTGTATTCACCTTCATGACGGAAAGTGTGTGCCGATGTGTAACGTTCGAGATCCACATAAAATACCGGAGAGAAGCAGAAGTGTCCGTAATAATGGTATAGATGCTCGCTTGCGGGGATAAGCGTGCTGAGCATGTCGCCACGGTCAAATGACCTTCGCAGCCCCTCTCTCATCAGTTCCGTCATGCAGCCGCGGCAGCGTGACCGCGGGTCCGTTGCCGCGCCGCATATGTAACTTACAGAAATCGTTACGCCATGAAAGTTCATGGCGTAACGCTGTAATAACATCGAACTTACCGGTCGGTCATCCTCTTCAAGCAGCAACGCGTCGTCATCGCGATACACCTTTGAAAAGAACATATCGACATATTGGTCGGAATCGTTGAAACATTCGCGCCAAAGTTTTAAAACAGCGTCTTTCTTTTTCATACACTGATATAACAAGTGCGCGATTGAATATGTTTCGCCGGCTGAGTCCCTTATCCCTGATGGGCGTCGCGGAGCAGGTCGTTGACGGTCTTTACCGGATTGAATGTGGCGATGGGCACTTCCACAAACACCGTGTTCCAGTCGCTCATAGCACCGTTCCAGAGTCCCGGAAGTTCAAGGGCGCGAAGCTCTTTGCCGTTCTTCGACTTTGACGAGATGAATCCGGTGTCGGGATCCGCGTAGCGGGGAAGATCAAATTTCTTGCCGTTGACATCTTTCACATAACATACCAGGTCGACCGGATTGAAGTGGGTGGCTTTGCTTACCATCTCCTTGTAAGATGCGTTTGCCGGGTCGATCTGGGTGCTTTCAAGTATCTGGGGCGACGTTGAGCCGTCGGGATTGTAGGTGACAAACGGACCTCCGCCCGGCTCACCTTCGTTGCGTACCATGCCGCACACACGGATGGGGCGGTTGAGCTTCTCTTTTATGTACAGCACGAGGTCGGCGTCTTCAAGAGTCTTCATCTTCTCGTCGCGTATGTTGAGGGTGTCGTGCATGAAGGCTATCATCTCCCTTATGTCATCGATGGTGTATTTGCCGGTGTTGATCATTTCGAGATCGGCGGCTATGCGATCCTGCACTTCCATGAGGTAGCCTGCGATCACCTTCTTGTAGTCGATAGTGGCTCCGCGCTTTGAATCTGGCACCACATTGTCGATATTCTTTATGAAAATTACTGCCGAATCAATGTCGTTGAGGTTTTCGATAAGCGCGCCGTGACCGCCCGGGCGGAATAGCAGGTTGCCGTTTTCACGGAATGGCGTGTTGTCGGGATTGACAGCGACAGTGTCGGTTGACTTTTTCTGCTCCGACAGGCTGATATTGTACTTGACATTGAACTTCTTTTCGATGGCGGGTACGCTTGCCGCGATCTTTTCTTCAAAGAGAGCGCGGTGTTCGGGCGACACGGTGAAATGTAGGTTTACAATGCCCTTGCTGTTGGCTGCTGTCTGCGCGCCTTCCACGAGATGCTCCTCAAGAGGTGTGCGTGCACCGTCGGCATAAGAGTGGAATTCGAGAAGACCTTTGGGGAGGTTTCCGTAGTTGAGACCTTCCCTGCCAAGGAGGGCGGCTACGATCTCCTTGCAGCGGTTGCCGGCTTTAAGTGAATTAAGGTCGGCGTCGTAAAGGCGTTTTGCCACCTTGTCCAGCTCGGGATAGAAAGCGAAATTTTCAAGTCCGTCGATAAATTTGGCGACCGCGCTTCCCTCGGCAGGCACGTTTGCCTCGCCGTCAAGAAACTCAAACAGAGCCTTGAACATGCGTGATGCTGCTCCCGACGCCGGTACGAATTTGTACACTTCTCCGCCGTCGGCAAGAAATTTGTCCCATCGCGCCACGGCTTTCTCCATGCCGGCATCGTCAAGGCCTACTATTCCGGCGCCGATACGCGCGGAGTCAAGTATGCGCAGGTAAGGGAATCCGGTCTCGAATCGTTTTATCTGTGCGTTGAAATGTTCGGGTGTTATGCCCCTTTGTTCAAGTGTTTTTGCATCTTCAGGTGTCATTACTTGGTAGATTTGGTTAGTAGTATGCAAATATATAAAAAATATCGGACTGTAGTAACAATTTATTTCGGGTAATGTTATTATGAATGTAATGAATGAAGTAAAATGAAGGGCTCGATACGATTCTTACTGTTGACGATGAATCCTACAAGGTTTATTACTTTCGGGCGTGATTCCGATCTCCCCGAGCGCAACATACTTTTAGGATATCTCATATATATTATTGCTGGATTTTTGTTATTGATGTTGCCATGGTCGTATAGGGGTGAGGTTCACTGGCTTGACAATCTTTTTACAGCTGCCTCGGCGATGTCAACCACCGGGCTTGCAACGGTTGACATACCGTCGACTTATACGATTTTCGGGCAGTTTGTCATACTGTTCCTCATTCAGATAGGGGCGGTGGGCTACATGACGTTGAGCTCCTACATTATTTACCGCATAACGCATCATGCCGATTATACCGGCAAGGTCGTGGGGACTTCGATCGTGCGGCCGAGCGGCATGAGTCTGCAGGCCCTGGTTAACAGTATAGTCCATTTCACGATATTTTTTGAACTTGCCGGTTTTGTGGCATTTTTCTTCGCGCTCCTTCATGCCGGGGTGCCGTTGCCGGGATGGAATGCTCTTTTCCTCTCGGTGTCATCATTCTGCACTGCCGGTTTCAGCCCGTTCAGTGACTCGCTTTGCAGTTTCAGCGACAATATAGCGGTCAATCTCACTGTCGCAGTTCTGAGTTATGCCGGAGCAATGGGATTTATTGTCATGACCGACCTCACATATAAATTCCGCAAGCGAGGCTACAAGGTGTCCTTTACCACCAAGGTTATTCTCCTCGTCACTGCGATAATGACTATAGGCGGTACAGTCATACTGAGCCTGAGCCCTACCGTTGCGGGTGCACGTGACTGGGGACACCGGATATGGCTGTCTTTTTTTCAGACGATGTCGGCTATGACTACAGTCGGCTTCAATACGATTGACCTGTCAGTACTCGGTGTCGGTCCGATTCTTATATTTTCGCTGATAATGTTCATCGGCGCGTCGCCTTCCGGTACGGGAGGCGGTGTCAAGAGTACCGCCGTGTCGGCTGTGTGGGGATTTGTAGTATCAAAGCTTGGAGTGAGAAAAAATGTCACTTTTCTCGGAAAGGCAATTCCCTCCTATCGTATCGACACCGCGCTTACCAGTGTGATAGTATACGGGGCGGTGATTTTTGCCGGTTGCGTGGTGCTTTCCTATAGCGAGCCGTTCAGGCTTTCGGGCATCCTTTTTGAAGCGACTTCCGCCATCGGCACAGTGGGATTAAGTACCGGTATAACTCCGGAGCTTTCCACCACCGGCAAGTGCACTATAATTGCTCTTATGTATATCGGGCGAGTGGGCGTTATCACATTTGGTACTGCATTGCTCGGGCGTCTTCGGGCAAATGCCGGGAATTTACCCGGTAAAGCCGATCTTGTATCGTGATCGTCTTCCTTGATTATCGGGTCATTCGCTTAAGGAGATTGTAGCTTGGCACGATGCCGAGCTCGCCCGCCTTGCTGAGGTCGGCGATGCCGGCCTCACGGTTGCCGAGTTTCAGGTAAAGGTAGCCTCGGTTGTAATATGCCTCCCCAAACTCCGGCTTTAGCTCGATTGACTTTGTGTAGGCGCTGATCGCTGATGTAAGGTCGCCGTTTGCCACCAGAAGGTTGCCTTTGTTGTAGTGGGCGAAAGGCATGCGCGGCGACAGCTCGATTGTCTTGTTTATGTCATCCATCACTTCGGCGTTGACCATCTTTGCGGTCTGCATGCGCAGGCGGCTGTCATCGGTATTGTTGTTGTCGCCTATGGCGCTGAGATTAGCGTTTTTCAGACGGGCGTTTGCTCTCAGCATATATGCGAGAGTGAAGTCGGGTGCAAGCTCGACGGCCTTGTTCAGGTCGGCGATAGCCGCCTGGTAATTACGCAGGGTGTAGTAGTCCATTGCCCTGCCGAAATAGTCGATTGCGCGCGGGGTGTGGGTGGTGATGTAGGAGTTGTAATACTCGATCGAACTGAAGTGGCGGGCTATCGCCTCTTCGTCGGTGAGCTGTGGCTCATGATTGGTGACCATCACCACGAAGCGCAGCATGCGCGTGGCGTTTATATCGTCGATCTCCTTGATGTAGTAGGGTATCTCCTTTATTTCCGTTGTGGTGACATAGTATGACGGGGTGAAGTAGGGTTCGATCTCGATTATTACATTCTGGTCCTGCACCCTGCCTTTTATGCCGGCGGTATTGTACTCTTCCTTTACCTGCGCATTGTTGGCGATGGTCAGGAGCGATTTGAAGCGGTTTGCCACATCTTCCTGTGTATCAGGCTTGTCACCAGACTCTTCCGTTGTCTCTCCGTCACCGCCTTCCACCGGCTGTCGCGACAGGGCAAGTGACTTGCGGTAGTCTTTTTCCGCTTTTGCGGTCTCACCCATCAGGCGCAGGTCTTCCGATCTTACAAAGTATGCCCCGGAAAATGTCGGGAACGCTTCGATCACCCGATTGAGATCGTCCACCGAGCTTTGGTAATCGGCGATATCTTTGTAGAGAAGGGCGCGGTTGTAAAGCGCGTGGTAATTGTCGGGGTCAAGCTGTATTACCTTTGAGAAGTCTTCGATTGCCTTGTTGTTGTCATGCACCTCGGCGCGGAGCAGTCCGCGGTTGAAGAGGGCGGCGGTGTTGAGAGGCTCGAGCTGGATGGCGTAGTCATAGTCGGCCATCGCGCCGAAGTAGTCGTCAAGATTATACCTGAGAAACGCCCTGTTGATGAAAAATCCTGCAAACTGCGGCTGTAGCTTTATCGCTTCATCCATGTCGGATAGCGCGTTGGCAAAATCCTTTGACGAGGAGATGGCGATGTCGGCGCGCATCACATAGGCGTTGGTAGCGTTTTTGTTGAGCTTGAGGGCTTGGTTGATGTCATCGAGGGCGGCGATGGTGTCGCCGGTGGCGAGACGCAGTTTTGCGCGCCCGATATACCCGTTGTCAAATCGTGGATATACCCTGAGCAGTGTGGCAAATGATTTTTCCGCCGCCTCATAGTCTTTTACCTCTTCTTCGGCAAGAGCCTTGTTGAAGAGGATACCGCGGTTTTCGGGGAGCTGTTCAAGGGCTTTTTCGTAGTCGGCGATCGCTTCGCTGTGTTTGCCGAGATTCTGACGCGCCACACCCCTGACCTCGTATGCGTTGGTGATAAACGGGTTTTTCTCGATCGCCATGGTGGCGTCTTCCTCCGCTCCTCGGTAATCATCAAGGCTTAGCTTGGCGATTGCCCTGAAAAAATAAGGCTGCGCGAGGTATGGTTTGGCTGCGATCACCTGATTGAAATATTGGATCGACAGCACGTAATCTTCAAGGTAAAGCGAGTTTTGCCCTATGCGGAGCACCTGGTCGGTGTTGACCTGTGGTCTCGCGGTCGGCGCGCCGAGTGAACATAATATGATGAAAAGCAGTATATATTTCAGATGTTTCATAATGCGTGGCTTATTGCATGTAATACAGATGTAAAGTTACGTCATTAAAATTTATAATCAGGAAATTTTGAAAAAAATAACATATACTTATGGATTCTAAAGAAAAAGTTGTCGTGATAGGCGGTGGATTTGCGGGAATTAATTTCGTAAAACGGATTGACAAAAAGCGCTATGACGTTACGCTTGTCGACCGTAACAATTTCCACAGTTTCCCTCCGCTGTTTTATCAGGTGGCGGCATCGGGGCTTGAGCCTGCGAGCATATCGTTTCCGTTTCGCCGCGAGATACGCAAGATGAATCCTCCGGCTATATATCACATGGGCGAAGTAAAGTCGATCGATGTCGCGGCGAGGAAAGTGATGACGCAATACGAGACTCTCCATTACGACCGCCTTGTAATAGCCACGGGTACGACCAACAACTTTTTCAACATGACCGACCTGTATAAGCGTGTTTTTACGATAAAAAGCACGGGTGAGGCGATACGTTGCCGCAACGAGATACTCGACCGGCTTGAAAGGGCGAGCATATGCCGCGACGAAGAGTTGCGCCGGCGGTTGCTGAGTTTCACCGTGATAGGCGGCGGTCCTACCGGAGTGGAGGTTGCCGGGGCACTCGGGGAGATGAAGCGTTACATACTTCATCGCGAGTATAAGTCGATTCCGCCCGAACAGCTTGTGATAACCCTTGTTGAAGGCTCCGACCGCCTGCTCCACACCATGAGCGAGACCGCGTCGCGGTTTGCCTTGAAGTATCTGAAGGAGCTGTCGGTCAACGTTGTGCTTAGGCAATCAATGAAATCATATGATGACAGCGTGCTTACATTTGCCGACGGATCAACGCTTTATTCGGAGATGGTGATATGGACTGCCGGCGTGACCGGCGAACCTCTCTCCGTGGAAAACGGCACTATCGAGCTTGGTCACGGCAACCGCATACTCGTTGACGCTTTCAATCGCGCGGTGGGGCATGACGACATTTTCGCCCTCGGTGACATTGCCCTCCATTGCGACGACATGTATCCGCGCGGATGTCCGCAGCTCGCACAGGTGGCGATACAGCAGGCGCGTAATCTGGCAAAAAATTTCAACAGCGGCAATATGGAGCGTGAGTTTGTCTACCGTGATAAAGGCTCGATGGCTACGATCGGGCGCAACCGGGCGGTTGCCGACCTGCGGCATTTTCAACTTACCGGATTTGTCGCGTGGTTTGTATGGATGTTTGTACACCTTATCTCGCTGCTTGGCATGCGCAACAAGCTCGTCGTACTCACCAACTGGGTGTGGGCTTACTTCTCCTATCCGACATCCTTGCGGTTGCTGTTCCATCCCAGTCGCTATCCCCTCCGCCAACACCGCAAATAATCACCTCACCTCATACACTGGCAAGTGTTTTTTCTAATCTTTTAGGGCGCGGCGGTAGTGTGTGGCATAGTTGATCATATAGCGGATGAAGGCGCGGCGGCAGTTGGCTCGGTTAAGGTTGATGATGGGAATTTTTATTGACCTCGAGCAGAACGGGTCGATGAACTCGCGAAGGTCATCGGTGCGGAATAGTACGCCGGTAAGTCTCGTCACCTCGTCGGATATACGCATTAGAAGTCGCTTGTCATTGCGTAATATACGGCAATAGTGTTTTACAATCTCGGCGTAAAGCATCGGTGAGCCGTCGGGATTATCTGGTACGGTGTCGTTCTCCTCATTTTCCCAAAGGTCGGTCTCAAAGTCGAGTCGGTCGTTTTCAATCTCCTTTTGGGTAAGGTTGGAGCTGCGGCTTTTGGTAAAATTCTCCCAAAACTTGAATCGTTGAGCCATATCGGTCTCGTCGGGGGCAAGGAATCGGTCATTATTGTCGGGAACGGTGGTTTTTATTGTCGGATCCGATCCTGTACATGCGGTCGACCTTCCGGTCGCCCCTACTGCTGTTGTGGGGATTAGGCTTGTTGATTGGCTTTCCGGGGTGGATGTAGGGGCGACCGGAAGGTCGACCGCCGGTTGGATTGCCGGTTGGATTGCCGGTTGTGCTGCGGCGGTGCGCGCTTTGCGTCGGGCGCGGTTGCGTGCCCGACGGTCGATGGTCGGGCGCAGAAACTCGAATGCCACCATCAATTCGGGTGGTAGCTGCGGCTCGGTGCCGTCAAGCTGATACTGCTTTATCGCCGATGTAAGCAGGAGTCGGTCGGATTCATTGGGATAGATGGCGATGACTTCATCCCAATGCCTGTCAAAACGTGGGGTTCGCTGTAGTGTTTTCATAGCTTCGCGTATTAAGTTTTGACAAAGATAATACACGCTCCCGCCGCCCCAATGTACAAATGGGAAAAATTGTGGAAGGTCAGTGGAAAGTGAGGGCGAAGGTGGTCGGGGAGGATGGGGTGAGGTAGGGGAGCAGCCGGAGGGTGGCACCCTGCGCTTTTGCAAGGTTGCGGCTGTGGGGCAGACCGATGCCGCTGCCTGATTGCTTGGTGGTGAAAAACGGCACGAACAGCTGACGGCGTATCTCTTCCGGTATCTGCTGGCCGTAATTGGTCACGGTGACGGTTACCGATTCATCCGGATCGCCCGATGCCCCGACCGAGACTTTTCCCTCGCGGGAGGTCGCCTCTATCGCGTTGCGGATAAGGTTGACCAGGATGCCGGTGGTCATGTCGCGGTCACAGTAGGCGATAAGTGACTGCGGGATTTTTGATATTGACACGGTGACGCCGTTGTCGGCGGCGTAAATTTCGGTAAGTGCCTTTACGCGGTCAAGAAGCGCGGGTATTTCGACAAGTTCGGGCGACGGGACTGATATTGATGATAGGCGCCGATAGGAAGTCACAAACCTTGACAGCTGTGATGAGGCGTCGTTGATGGTCGAGAGTCCCGCCCTTATCGCTTCCGAGTCGCTGTCGGGAAGCGACATGAGTGTCTCGCTCAGCGAATTGATCGGTGCCGCGAGATTCATGATCTCATGGGTCATGACACGTGTGAGTTTCTGCCACGAATCGAGCTCGCAGTCATCAAGCTCAGTGCCGATATTGGTGACAGACAGTATTTTAAGTGTTTCGCCCTTCAAGGTGATTGACGATACGCGGATCGACAGTGACATGTCGCGCCCCGACGCAACACCTTTCGTGACAAAGCGGTCGCCTGCCGCGGTATCCATGATGGTCCGGGGCAATGACGCGTTAAATTCCGACAGCCGTCTTACATGGGTGACCATCTCCAACCCGAAAAGCCGACATGCAGTGTCATTGCATCGTATGACATGCCCGTTGCCGTCGACCACCATTATTCCGGAGTCTACACTGTCGACAATCAGCTCGTAATACCGCTCGCGCTCTGCCGCGTCGCGTCTTATCCGCGAGAGTATGCCGTTGATGCGGTTGAGTATGGCGTTCACGCTGTTTTCTTTACGCGAGCGGAATCGTACGGTCGTGTCGCCGTTTTCAATTGCCTCGAGCAGCAGTTCAAGCTTGCGCCTGCTTAGCCATCCGCCTATCATAGCCCGTAACGCTTCATTTTGTTGTACAATGTCTGGCGCGTTATGCCGAGCCGCTGTGCGGCGGCACTGAGATTGCCGCCACATGATTTTATTGCGTCGGCTATCATGACGCGCTCCATATCTTCAAGTGTCGACGGTTGGCGCGGGGAGGGCGCGGGTCGATGGCTGAGCGATGAGAAGAGTTCGGGTGTTAGCATGTCGGAGTCGCTGAGTATCACCGCTTTTTCAACGGCATGACGCAGCTCGCGGATATTGCCGTGCCACGGATAGTCGAGCAAGAGGCGTTCGGCGGCAGGTGTCATCCCTTTTACGTCGCGATTGTAGATGTCGGAAAATTGCTGTATGAACCGCATGGCAAGCACCGGAATGTCATCGCGCCGTTCACGCAGTGGAGGGAGATGGAGGTGGATCGTGTTGATGCGGTAGAGAAGATCCTCGCGGAAACTCCCTTGAGTCACCATTGAGGGGAGGTCGCAGTTGGTGGCGCAGATGAGCCTGATGTCGACCGGCACAGCCTTGTTGCTGCCCACTTTAACCACTTTCCGGCTCTGGAGTGCGGTAAGCAATTTGGATTGCAGGTGGAGCGGAAGGTTGCCTATCTCGTCAAGAAAAAGCGTGCCTCCCGATGCCTCCTCGATTTTTCCGGTGCGGTCGGTCATCGCATTGGTGAACGCACCTTTTACATGACCGAACAGCTCGCTTTCAAAAAGCGACTCGGTCACCGATCCCATGTCGACCTGCATGCACGGTCTTGACGAGCGCGCCGAGCGGGCGTGGATCTCACGGGCGAGAAGCTCCTTGCCTGTGCCGTTTTCGCCGGTTATAAGTATATTGGCGTCGGTTGGCGCCACTTTTATCACGGTTTCCCTCAGCAGTGACATCTCCGGTGATAGTCCCCAGAGCATTCCGGCATCATTGCCCGCCGGTGTTTTTGATAGCCCGGCACGACGCTTTTTGCAGGCTCTTGTCACCTTGTCGACAAGCACACTGTTTTCCCACGGCTTCACGATGAAGTCGGCGGCGCCTTCCATGATGCCCCTTACCGCAAGCTCGATGTCGGCGTAGGCGGTTATCAGTATCACCGGTATGTCAGGACTTTTTTTCTTGATATGGTTGAGCCAGAAGATACCTTCGTTGCCCGAATTGATGCCGGCGCTGAAATTCATGTCGAGCAGCACGCAGTCAACGGTCTCACACCGCAATATCTCGTCGATTCTTGACGGTGACCGGATTGCCGTCACTTTTTCAAAGTCGTTGCGAAGTAGAAGCGACAGTGCCGTTAGCACCGCGCAGTTGTCGTCGACTACAAGAAGCGTGTTAAATCTTTTCATAGAGGCAAAACTACAAAAATAATGATTAATTTTACTATCGCCGCTGCATATTGAACGGCGGCGGTTGTAAGAATTATTGACACCCGTTGTCTAATAAATTTACAATACGATCTGCTGTGTGACGGTAATCGGCTTATTGTTAATATGATATGATTTTGGCACGATATGTGAGACAATTACGGTCATGCAACAATGCAAAACAATCACATTATGAGAAAACAGATTTATTACTCGTTCAAGACTTTGATCCATGACAAGGCGACGTCGCTGATCAAGGTGGTGTCGATAGGGGTGGGGCTTGCGATGTGTCTGCTCCTGTTTGCCCGCATATCATACGAACGGAGCTACGATACCGGTTTTCATGATCATGAAAATCTGTATCAGCTATGGATGCAGTGGAATTTCAACGGTTACTGGTGCGACCCCAATGAGGTCTGTGTCGGAAAGGCTGCGGGCGGGCTTTATGATGAGATGCCCGACATTGTTGAGTCGGTGACCACGGTGGCGCGATGGATAGACCGGTATGCGCTTTATGATGGCGAGCGGCGTTTTGACGACAGTTTTATTGCCGCTGACTCATTGTTTTTTCAGACGATGGGCATAACCGTGCTTCAGGGCAATCCGGTCACTGACCTTGCCATGCGCGATGTCGTCTATGTAAGTGACCGCTTTGCCCGTAAGATATTCGGCGATGTCGACCCGATAGGCAAGGTGTTGAGTTATGACCGCCGTATACCGCTTACGGTCAAGGGTGTATATCACGGTGTCCAGCCTAATTCAGGCCTTTGTCCGGAGGCGGTGGTATCCATGCCGACGGTGTGGTCGCGGGGTGAAAGCGAAGGCTTCGGATACAACTATTCATGGACCGGAGGTGACTCTTGGCTTTCCTACGTGAGGCTTAAGCCGGAGTTTGACGACCGGGAGTCACTTGACGACAGGATCGCCCTGGTGGTCGACAGGCATGTGCCTGCCGGCGAAGGCAATATACCGATAAGGATTACCGCAAGGCGGATGACGGAGACCCACCTGTCGTATGACGACGCCCGACGGATGGTGATAATAATGACCGTGCTTGCCATTGCTCTCCTTGCGATAACGACGCTCAATTATGTGTTGATTTCCATATCCTCCCTTGGCAGGCGCAGCAAGGTTGTAGGTGTCCATAAGTGTATTGGCGCGGGCGACGGGAGCGTGTTTGCCATGTTTATGTGGGAGACATTCATTGTCATGGCGGGAGCTGTCATCGTGGCGGTGCTTCTGCTGCTTAATTTCAGGACTTTGATAGAGGATACGACCGGTGCGTCGGTCACCGACCTGTTTGCCTTGGAGCGGCTGTGGGTGGCGGTGCTTGTGCTGCTTGTGTTTTTCGCTGTGGGAGGTATCCTGCCGGGCAGGATGTTTGCGAGCATCCCGGTCACGCAGGTGTTCCGGCGGTTTACCGAGCGGCGTACAATGTGGAAGAGGGCGTTGCTTGCAGTGGAGTTTGCCGGGGTGGCGTTTATCTCCGGACTTCTTTGCGAGATGATGGTGCAGTACCGCTATCTTGTCGACAAGGATATGGGATATGACCCGGAGATGCTTGCCGTAGGGCGCAACCCGGCGCAGGATTCGGCTGCGGTGGATGCCTACATGGCTTTTTTCACCAATCTGCCTTATGTCGAGGAAATGAGCTCCTCGGATAACGATCCGGCGGGAGGATATTCCGGCATGTTTGTAAATGACGAGGGTGGCACGGAATTTTCAACCCGCTATGACGTGACGTTAAAGAATTATCCGGAGCTTATGGGGATGAATGTCATCCAGGGGCGTGTGCCTGAAGAATATGATGAGGTCATGGTAAATCAGACGTTTATCCGCTGGATGCACTGGAATGAGCCGACAGTGCTTTCCGATCATCCTCTGATACATCTTAAATTCAATGGCTCGTATAAACTTGTCGGGGTGCTTGAGGATTTCAATATACTGGGATATTTTCAGGAACCGATGCCGTTTTTGCTTGTCCATACCCGCAGGCTTCGCGAGACGATATGGTTGAAGTTGAAACCGCCTTTCGAGGACAGTTTCCGCCGCCTCAATGCCGATGTAAAGGAGGCCTTCCCGGGTAATGACAATGAGTTTACAAGCTATAAAAGGCAGGTGGTGGAGATGTATGATTCGGTGAGGACATTCCGCAATGCCACACTTATGGCGGCTGTGGCGGTGGTGTTTATCACGTTCATGGGCCTTATCGGATTTATTGGCGACGAGATACGCCGGCGCGCCAAGGAGATTGCGGTCAGGAAAGTCAACGGAGCGGAGGCGTCGGATGTCATAGGGCTGCTGTCGGCCGACATAATGTGGACAGCAGTGCCGGCTGTTGTGGTCGGTTCGGTGATTGCCTGGTGGGTCGGCGATATGTGGCTGCGGCAGTTTGCCGTGTCACCCGGCTTGATGTGGATATATGCCGCATTGTCGGGAATCGCCGTGTTGCTTGTGATATTTGCCTGCGTGGTCATTATGAGTAAAAAGACGGCTGAAGAAAATCCGTCGATCAATCTTAAATCAGAATAAATCAGAATATGATACAGATATCAAATCTCAGTAAATTGTTTCGCACCGACGAGGTGGAGACCGTGGCTGTCAACGAGATCAGCCTTAATGTTGCCGAAGGGGAGTTTGTGGCGGTCATGGGTCCGTCGGGTTGCGGCAAGTCGACGCTGCTCAACATCATAGGGCTTCTCGACAGCCCTACGTCAGGAAGCTATAAGCTAAACGGGCGTGAAGTGTCGGGGCTTAGGGAAAAGGAGCGTACACGCACCCGCAAGGGGATGATAGGCTTTGTGTTTCAGAGCTTCAATCTCATCGACGAACTGAATGTGTATGACAACATCGAGCTTCCGCTAAACTATATGGATATCAGCGCGGTCGAGCGTAAAAAGCGGGTCGAGGAGGTGACGCGCCGCATGAATATCAGCCATCGCCTGCGACATTATCCGCGCCAGCTTTCCGGAGGTCAGCAGCAGAGGGTGGCGATAGCGAGGGCGATGGTGACACGCCCGGCACTGATACTTGCCGACGAGCCTACCGGTAATCTTGACTCAAGCAACGGTGAGGAGGTGATGAAACTGCTGACGGAGCTTAACCGCGGGGGCACTACCATAGTGATGGTGACCCACTCCGCCCGCGACGCGGCCTATGCCCACAGGGTCGTGCATCTGTTTGACGGCTCGGTCGTGGCCGACGTTGCGCAGTCGGCTCAGTAGGCGAATGCCGGGAGGCGGTGCTTGCGTATGCTGTCGGGCATCGCGCGGTGGATCGAAGGATCGGACAGGGCATACCTTACCGGGATGGAATCGCCCTTGCCTATGCGGCGCAACATCGGGTGGCGGGTGCTGATATCGTCGCTGTACGACTCGCCGTCGACCCGGTAGGTGTAGTATATTACGGTTTCTGTGTAGGCGGGCATCTTGCGGTAGCGGTGTCTGCCTACCTTTTGCATCTGTTCGTCGTGATGGACGCGGCTCACACCCTCGATCACGGCGTTGATGCGGCGTGACCCGGCGTCAAGTTGCCGCTGCTCCCATATCATGCGCGCCGCAAACACGGCTATCGCGATTACCGCCACGGCTATGACCGCCCACATTATTTTCTTTAAGATTCCTTTCATCCCGCTGTGTGATTATGATTGAGGCGGTCAAAGTTACAGATAAGTACCGAAATTTACATGATGAAAGTGAACTCTTTTTGCCGATAATTGATTATCTTCGCGTGTTAAATGATTTCATGTGATGCTCGAAAAGGTAAAAAAGCGTGCTATAGCCGGCATCCCGGCTACAATCGACGAAGCTATTGAACTGAATGAAAAATATAGTGCCGACATGCTTGCCGACGCCGCCGACGAGGTGCGCCGCCATTGGTGTGGCGATGTGATCGACACATGCTCGATCGTCAACGCGCGTTCAGGCAGGTGCACGGAAGATTGCAAGTGGTGCGCGCAGTCGCGTTGTCACCACACCGGTATCGACGAGTATGATTTCGTCGGGGAGGATGAGGCGCTGCATGCCGCCAGGCTTAATTGTGAAGCCGGTATAAAGCGTTATTCCCTGGTCACGAGCGGCAGAAAGGTGGCGCCGGGCGACATAGGCACGTTTTGCGACGTTTACCGGAAGGTAGGAGAGTCGACGGGGCTTTATATGTGCGCCTCCATGGGGCTGTTGAACCGTGACGAGCTGCAGGCGCTTTATGATGCCGGCGTGAAACGGTATCACTGTAATCTTGAGACATCTTCCGATTACTTTCCGTCGCTTTGCACAACCCATACCCATGCCGACAAGTTGCGCACGATCGCACTTGCCCGGGAGGTGGGGATGGAGGTTTGCTGCGGCGGAATCATCGGTATGGGGGAGACCATGCGTCAGCGTCTTATGCTTGCCGAGGAGGCGCGTGAGGCGGGTGCCGTGTCGATTCCGGTCAATATATTGAATCCGATAAAGGGTACGGCGCTTCAGGATGTGCCGTTGATCGGTGAGGAGGAAATCGTGCGTACTGCCGCCCTTTTCCGCCTTATCGCACCTAAGGTGACTTTACGTTTTGCGGGAGGAAGGATGCGCCTTTCCCGCGCTACGATGGAGCGTATGCTCCGCGGCGGCATCAACGGCGCGCTGCTGGGCGACATGCTTACCACGGTGGGTAACAGCGTTGCCGAGGACAAGGAGCTTTTCCGATCAACGGGATACAAGGAATAGAGGAATAAAGGATATATTTAAAACAGTAACCACAAATATCAAACTACAATGAAAAAGACAATTCTGATGGCGGCTGTGTCGCTTACGGCGATGCTCGCCTCCGCCCAGCAGGCATTATGGAACACCGCGCCTACGGTGTCGCCTGAGATTAACAGTGACAACACGGTGACATTCCGCCTCAACGCTCCCAAGGCAAGTGAGGTGAAGGTGACCGGCGATTTTTTGCCTACGGTAAAGATTGATACCCCGTACGGGGTATTTGACGCTCCGGGTTACGCTACGCTTACCCGTAACGCCAATG
Organism: uncultured Muribaculum sp.; assembly: GCA_910587665.1. Lineage (GTDB taxonomy): Bacteria > Bacteroidota > Bacteroidia > Bacteroidales > Muribaculaceae > Muribaculum. The sequence goes on along the minus strand of CAJUMZ010000002.1, from coordinate 84,747 downwards.
GAGTGTGGGAATACACCACAGCGGCTCCGCTCGCGCCTGAGCTTTACAGCTATACCTTCATGGTCGACTCGATGAAGATAAACGATCCTTCCAATGTGTTTCTGCTCCGCGACATCACTTCGCTCTCCAACATATTTATCATCGGCGGTGACAGGGCTGACCTCTACGGCGTCCATGACGTGCCCCACGGTAATCTGTCGAAAGTGTGGTATCCGACATCGCTCGGCACTGACCGTCGCATGACCGTGTATACTCCCGCCGGCTATGAGAAAGGCGACCGCCGCTATCCGGTGCTTTACCTCCTTCATGGAATGGGTGGCGACGAAAATGCCTGGAGCGAGCTTGGCAGGGCGGCGCAGATACTTGACAACCTGATCGCGCGCGGCGAGGCCGATCCTATGATCGTGGTGATGACCAACGGTAACGTGTCGCAGCAGGCGGCTCCCGGCGAGACCTCGGAGGGACTCGTGCAGCCGGTGGCTCAGCGCCCTCGTACGATGGACGGGACTTTTGAGTCAACTTTCCCCGAGGTAATAAAATATGTAGACAGCAATTATCGTACTATCCCTGAAAAGGATGCACGTGCTATTGCCGGCTTGTCGATGGGTGGATTTCATTCTCTCCACATCTCGAAGCAATTTCCCGATCTGTTTGACTATGTAGGGCTTTTCTCCGCCAAGATCACTCCCGACGGGAACGCTCCTTCAGAAGTTTATGCCGACTTTTCCGGCAAACTTGCCACACAGTTTGCCGCTAAGCCCAAGCTTTACTGGGTGGCTATCGGCGAGAAGGATTTCCTCTATGACGAAAACAAGAAATTCCGCGAAGTCCTTGACTCTAACGGCTATCCTTACGTCTACTATGAGTCGCCCGACGGTCATATCTGGAAAAACTGGCGCATATACCTGACAGAATTTGTTCCGCAGCTCTTCAAGAAATAAATCCCTCTCCTGCATATCAACATATCCCATGGCGCGTGATGCTCCGGCATCCGCCCATGGGATATCTGTATCTATCGCTTTACTTTCGTTATATTCGGGTTGATTGCTATGAGCCTTCCTATAAAATGGTCTCTTCTATCAGGCGAAATCTCCAATGGCATATGGCTTTTCAGAATTTTAGGGTCGGAAAACTTTATGCGGACTCTCTTGACCGACAAAGCGGCAGAGCTCAGACATCCCGTAACTTTTGCCACCTCTGATATACCGTCGATTGGAAACCACTCCCATTTATAAGAAAGTGTCCTTATCCCCAACTCGTCTCCGCGTATGGCATATTTGACGGATGCAAACATGAATATCTCAATGGCAACAAAAATCACACTCAACACAAAGCCAAGCCAATAATCCTCGTCGGTCAGAACCGGACCGAAAAAACAGCAGGCAACTGTAAACAAAACGATTGCATATACCAACCAATCGACTTTTGAGTTATAATAATCCGTCTGAGTAGATTTTTCCATGGCCCTTCAAAAATTGTGATAACATCCGCAAAGATAAACATAATCGCCAACAAATCTCCTCTCCTTCAATCCTTTTTAAGGAAGAAGATTGTGACAGGTTGCGTTGAACCGAATAATTATGGAATGTACAACGGTAAATTTGGCTAAGATGGAGAGCTAAAATTCTGTCTTAAGGAAATTCCGTAGATTCATATGGTTGATGCCGGGATACTCGCTGAATCCTCCGTTAACAGGGTCCAGTGATACTACATACTTCGGATGATTGTCCTTGATGGCGGCAAGATTGCCGAACTCCCGCTTTATTGTCTCTTCGGAGGCAAGAAGGTAGGTAATCTGGATATACATGCGCTTCTCGCCCTTGGTTGCTACGAAATCAATTTCGCCGGCACGAAGGATGCCGACCGTGACGTCGAAACCTTGGCGCCGCATGTGGTTCCAGACAACATTCTCCATTATTTTCTCGATGCTTCCACGGAAATTGGAGCCGCAGAGAAAATTGCGGATGCCATGGTCGGAGAAATAATGCTTGTTATTTGACTCAAGCAGCATCTTGCCGTGAATGTCGAATCTCTTGACGGGTATCGCGAGGAAGGCATCGCGAAGGTATCTGAGATAGTTAGTGATGGTTTCATCGCTGATCTTCTCGCCCTTTGACGTCATGTAACGGGCAATGTTGGTGATGGAAGTCGGTTTGCCGATGTTGTCAGCAACAAACCGTGTAATGTTTTCCAGCTGCGTCACATTGCGGACTTTCTCACGGCGGACTATGTCCTTGATGAGGATGGTATTGTAGACCCCTTCCAGATAGTCGTTGATTTGCGACAGCTCTTCGAACTTAAAGGCCATAAGGCCGGGAAGCCCACCGATTTTTAGGTATTCCATGATGGCTTTGCCACTATCCTCGATCTTGTGGAAGCGTAGGAATTCCTTATAAGAGAGATTATAGACCTTGATCTCAATGTAGCGTCCGGAAAGGTGTGTGCCCAATTCGCTCGAAAATACGTAGGCGTTGCTTCCGGTGGCTATCACCTGACAACGATCCTCGGCGTGAAGACTGCGGAGCGCCTCCTCAAAATTCTCGACATCCTGCACCTCATCAATCAGGAGATAATTGTCACCTCCTTTGGGCAGGCGTGCCGACGCATAGTCGTACAACTGCTCTGCCGTGACAATGTCGCGGAATTCTTGAAACTCCTTGTTTATGAACACAATGTTCGCTTCGGGGCGATTATGCTCAAGCCAGTCCTTAAATAGTTCAAGCACTTTGCTTTTACCTACGCGGCGTTGGCCTACAAGTATAAGCATCATACCGCGATTGATTAGCCCGGCTATCTTCTCCGTGTATTGGGGACGTGGAATCAGTTCCATGGTTGCGAAATTTTCTGCAAAGATAACCGATTATACTCGGAGAAACAAGCGAAATATGCATAAATTCCCGAATATAATCGGCAAACCAAACATGCCAAGACCTTTTTGCCGATTATAACCAGAAAAAATATCTTGCAAAGAAAGTTGAACGCCGTCTTAAAGCAGACGAGAAAAAATTCTCCCCACGAAAAAGAAATAATCTCACGGTTGGGAGATTAGCACTCGTCGGGGTTTGCGTCGCAGGCGGTGCGGGGGAGGTAGCGGTGCAGGAGGAGGAAGCCGAGCACACCGGCGAGCAGCGATCCTACGACGATGCCGAGCTTGGCGTTGTTGAGCAGTTCGGCGCCGTGGGGTCCCATGTCGCCAAACGATAGGTTGGCGATGAAGAGCGATACGGTAAATCCTATGCCGCCGAGCATGGCGATCGATGCGAGCATCTTCCAGTCGGTATGGTCTGGTATCGGAGCGAGGCGCAGCTTGACGGCACCCCAGGTGAAGATGAATATACCAAGGAACTTGCCTAATACGAGTCCGCATATGATGGCGAGTCCGATGCCGCTCCATATTGCCGACGGTTCCATGTGCCACAGGCTGATACCGGCGTTGGCGAAGGCAAATACGGGGATAATCATATAGTTGACCACCGGATGGAGGGAGTCTTCAAGATCCTGCAAGGGGGATATGACCTTGTCAGACGCCGATTCCACCTGTTTCAGCCAGTCCATCTGATCCTTGTTTAGGATAGAGCGGCGGCTTAACAGTTCGTCATCCTCGGCATTGAAATGGGAGATGGACTTACGTATCATCTGCACATATTTCTTAGGTGCGAATACCGGTGTGGCGGGTACGCAGAATGCCACGAGCACACCCGCGATTGTCGGGTGGATGCCTGAATTGAGGAACAAGTACCACACGGCTGTTCCGATCAACAGATAGAATATTTTGCTCTGTATACTGAATATGGAGCCGAGGAAAAGCACTCCGAGAAGTATCAGGGCATAGACTATGTACATCACCTCGATGTGGGTCGAGTAGAATGCCGCAATTACGATGATGCCGCCTATGTCGTCGACCACGGCGAGCGTGGTCAGGAATATCTTGAGCGATATTGGCACCCTGCTTCCGAGCATCGCAAGGATGCCGAGCGAGAAGGCTATGTCGGTGGCCATCGGTATCGCCGCGCCGTCGACATAGTCGGTACCGGAGCTTAGTGCGATATAGATGCCCACCGGCACGATCATGCCGCCGATAGCGGCGATTATCGGCAGGAGCGCCTGCTTGAACGAGCTTAGTTCGCCTACGAGTACCTCGCGCTTTATCTCGAGTCCGATGGTGAAAAAGAATATCGCCATCAAGGCATCGTTGATAAACTGCAACATGGTCATCGGATGACCGGCATGGCTGAATATGTTGAACGACCCGACCTGAAGCCTTACTTCCTGATTCCAGAAGTCGTTGTACAACTCTCCGATGCCGGGAAGATTTGCCGCTACGAGGGCCAACACTGTTGCCGCAATCAGCACATTGCCGCCCGAGGCGTGACTTCGTAGGGCGCGTTTTGCCGAATAATACACTTTGGTAGGGAAAGTAGGCGATTCTTCTTGTCTTTGACTCATAGTTGAAGCAATAGATAGTCGTTGAAGCAATAAATAATCATCACTTCAATATAACAACCAAAGCGTTCAACCTGTTTATGCGAGTCCCGATGACTTTAGGATGGAAGGGAGGCGGTCGATTATCGCCTCTTTAAGCCGCCATGCCGCCACTTGCGGCGTGACCGGGCTTACGTCGCGCGGCTCATAGGCGTCGGCCGCGATTATTTCCGAGAAAGAGGGGGAGAGGGAGCAGCCGGGATCAACACATCCCCCTACGGCTACCACCGGAGTACCATGCTTCCGACGATATTCGATAAAGTAGGAGAGCACTTTCCCCATGGCCGACTGGCTGTCGATGCACCCTTCGCCCGTAATTATCAGGTCGGGGCTCAGGTCGCTTATCCTTGACCCCGCTACCACGTCGACACCGGGACATAATTTCCCTCCAATGGCGAGAATTGCGAATCCAAGGCCGCCTGCAGCTCCGGCGCCTGGTGTGTCGGGGTTTGCGGCAGGCATTATGGCCGTCGCTTTGCGCAGGCGTTGTGCAAGAAAGGGAATGTCGTCGGGTGTAGCTCCTTTCTGTGGGGCAAACGACAGAGCCGACGGCTCACCTTCCTGGGCAAGCAACGGCACACCGGCGTCATACAGCCCGACGATGGAAGAAGGCAACGGCACCTTATGTTTTGCAAGGTAAAACACCATCCCCATGCCGCCATCGCATGTAGCCGTGCCACCGAGTCCGATAAAAGCGGAGTTGAAATCGTGGCGTTCACGAATGATGTGTAGCAGTTCTCCTATCGGTGCGGAAGAGGCGCGGATGATATCGCGCTTTTCCGGCGGAATGAGCGTCAGCCCTACCGCCGTTGCCGAGTCGAAGAGTACCGCACGCTCCGCCTCGCTGTAATAATAGGTGGCATTGGTGGGAGGTAACTCAGGCAGAGGCGCATGTATGACAGCCGAATGGCGTGTAAAATTCATTGTACGTGCAAGGAGCGCGGCAGTGCCTTCGCCGCCGTCGGCCATCGGCACAATATGCACTTCGGCGTCGGGGCATACCTCCAAAACGCCATCGCGGATTGCCCTTGCGGCTTCAACCGAGGTCAGGGTGCCTTTATACTTGTCGGGGGCAATGACTATGCGCATGGCTGAGTGGGTCGTGGCGTGTCAGTCAAGTTTCAGCACGGCGAGGAATGCCTTCTGCGGCACTTCCACCGAACCGATCTGCTTCATGCGCTTCTTTCCCTTTTTCTGCTTTTCAAGAAGTTTGCGCTTACGGGATATGTCACCGCCGTAACACTTTGCAGTCACATCCTTACGCACAGCCTTGATGGTCTCACGGGCAATGATTTTCGCTCCTATGGCAGCCTGGATGGCAATGTCAAACTGCTGTCGGGGGATAAGCTCTTTCAGCTTCTCGCACATGCGTCGCCCGAAGGTGACGGCATTGTCGGCGTGGGTAAGGGTGCTGAGGGCGTCTACGCTCTCGCCGTTGAGCAGGATGTCGAGCTTTACAAGGCGTGACGCGCGGAAATCATGTATATGGTAGTCAAACGACGCGTATCCCTTTGAAATGGATTTAAGCTTATCGTAGAAGTCAATCACGATCTCTCCAAGCGGCATGTCAAATGTAAGCTCGATACGGTTGCCGGAGATATACTCCTGCTTTATCAGCTCTCCGCGCTTGCCGAGACACAAGGTCATGATAGGCCCGATATAGTCGGCTGCTGTTATGATTGACGCCCTTATGTAAGGCTCCTCGATATGGTCGATGAGGGTAGGGTCGGGAAGACCGGAGGGGTTGTGTACCTCGGTCATCTCTCCTTTCTTGTCAAATACACGGTAAGACACGTTGGGCACGGTGGTAATGACATCCATGTCAAACTCCCTGCCGAGGCGTTCCTGGATGATTTCCATGTGGAGCAGTCCGAGGAATCCGCAGCGGAATCCGAATCCGAGAGCCATCGACGACTCCGGCTGGAAGGTGAGCGACGCGTCATTGAGCTGGAGCTTTTCAAGCGATGCGCGTAGATTTTCAAAGTCTTCCGTCTCGATCGGGTAGACTCCGGCAAACACCATCGGCTTAACCTCCTCAAAACCTTCTATCGCCTTGTCGCAAGGATTGCTGACATGTGTGATGGTGTCGCCCACACGCACCTCGCGTGAGGTCTTGATACCGGAGATTATGTAGCCTACATTGCCCGCCGACAGCTCTTCGCGCGGCGACATGTCGAGTTTCAGCACACCGATTTCATCGGCATGGTATTCCTTTCCTGTCGATACGAACTTTACAAAGTCGTTTTTGCGTATCTTGCCGTTGACAATCTTATAATATGCGATTATACCGCGGAACGGGTTGAACACCGAGTCAAATATAAGCGCTTGGAGCGGGGCGTCGGGATCACCCTTGGGAGCCGGCACACGGTCGATAATCGCCTTCAGTATATCCGGGATGCCGATGCCGGTCTTTCCTGACGCACGGATGATCTCTTCCGGCTTGCAACCGAGCAGGTCAACTATCTGGTCTTCCACCTCGTCAGGCTTGGCGCTGTCAAGGTCGACCTTGTTGATCACGGGGATTATCTCAAGATCGTTGTCGATGGCCATGTACAGATTGGAGATGGTCTGCGCCTGGATGCCTTGCGAGGCGTCGACAATGAGCAGGGCGCCTTCACAAGCCGCAATCGAACGCGACACTTCATAGGAGAAATCGACATGCCCCGGAGTGTCAATAAGGTTGAGGATATATTTTTCGCCGTCAAGAGCATATTCCATCTGTATGGCGTGGCTCTTGATGGTGATGCCTCGCTCACGTTCAAGGTCCATGTCGTCGAGCACCTGTGCCTCCATGTCTTTTGCGGCGATGGTGCCGGTGTACTCGAGCAGCCTGTCGGCAAGAGTGCTCTTGCCATGGTCAATATGGGCTATAATGCAGAAGTTGCGGATATGTTTCATAGTGTGCAAAATTACGGAAAAAGCGTGGAATATGCAAAGAAAAAGGGAGCGCGGTCAATTCCGCGCTCCCCTCTATGGTTGAGTTTATCCGCTGTAGGCGGAAGGGACTTTATTAGTAGTTCCACTGGCAAGCCACCATGGTAAGGTTGTTACATCCGATGGTACGGAAGTCAGTGATGTAGTTGTAGCGGCAGTTGATGTAGGTAAGAGCCTGGTCAAATGATACATCAAGCATCTGGAGCTGGTTGTTGTTGCAGATAAGACGCTGGAGGAAAGTCTGGTTGCTGAGGGTCAGGCTTGTCAGGTCGTTGTAGCAGCAGTCAACATACTGGAGGTTGGGGCAAGTCTCTACAGTGAAGCTTGTAAGGTCATTGTAAGAGCATACGATGTCAATTAGGGCTGGGCACTCGCGGATTGCAAGGGAGGTCATGCGGTTGTCGGAGCAGATAAATGTGCTGAGAGTGGGCAGACCGGAGATGATCATGTTGCTGATCTCATTGTCGTCGATGTTGAGGTTCTGAAGATTTTCCACACCGAAGAGATTGATGTTGGTCAGCTTATTGTATCCGCAGTAGAGGTTCTTAAGAGCCTGGCAGCCGGTCACGTTGAGTGATTCAAGATGGCATCCCTGGCAGTTAAGGGTCTTCAGGGTAGTTGAGTTAGCCACGCTTAACTCTACAAGCAGGTTGTTGGAGCAGTTAAGGTTGGTAAGCAGCGGAGTGCCTGTTATGTCAAGGTCGGTAAGACGGTTGCGATACACCTTGATGTCTACGAGCGAGTTGTTGCCTTTGAGGGTAAGGGTTGACAGCTTGTTGCGTGAAGCGTTCAGTTCGGTAAGAGCGGCGTCGCCGGCTACTGATAGAGATGTGATCGCATTGCGCGATATGTCAACCTTTGTAAGAGCGGTAAATCCGGAAAGGTCAAGATCGCCAGCGAGATGCTTGTCTTTCCATTCGATTGCAGTCACCTTGCCATTTGCGACGGTAACACCTTCCCAAGTGGCAGGCGATTTGAGGTCAGTGATTTTAAGTGCTGTTGCATTTGTGCCACCTTTTTCAGCGGGCTGTGAAAGGAAGTTTTGCAGCTGCTTTACCTCGTTTTTGTCCATCTTCTGTGCGAAAGCGGTCACGCTACCCAGCATGAGAGCAATCATAAATAATGCTTTTTTCATAAACTTTGAAATAGTTGAGTTTAGTAATGTTGTTTTATTTCTTAAACAACAGGTGCACCTAAAAGTTTATGAAATGTCAAATTTAATGAATTTATTTTTAGGGGACTAATGGGGCGGATGGGGCTAATGGGGTCAGAAGGGGGCGGGGGTGTCGTCGGGGGTTGCGAGGAAGTCGGCGGAGCCTCCGGAGAATGGCGAGGCTGCCGACAGGTCGACGCCCTGCATGTCGTTGAGCTTCGAGCCGACAGTGCCGGTGGAGAAGCCCGAGTCTTCTTCCTCCCAGTTTTCAAAGCGCGCGAATTTTGCCTTGAACCGCATCTTTACATCATCGACCGAGCCTGAACGGTGTTTGGCGACAATGAATTCGGCAAGTCCGCGAATGTCGTTGCCCGAGGCGTCTTCCGACGAGCGGGTGTAATATTCGGGTCGGTGGATGAAACATACGATGTCGGCATCCTGCTCGATAGCTCCCGATTCGCGGAGGTCGCTCAGCTGGGGACGCTTTCCGTCGCCGCCTTGTCGCGACTCCACCGAGCGGTTGAGCTGCGAGAGTGCCACGATAGGGATGTTGAGCTCTTTGGCGAGCTGCTTCAGGGAGCGCGAGATCATACTGACCTCCTGCTCGCGGCTGCCAAACTTCATGCCCGACGCGTTCATGAGCTGGAGGTAGTCGATGATGATGAACTTGACCTGATGCTCGCGCACGAGCCTGCGTGCCTTTGTCCTCAGCTCGAATATCGACAGGGATGGGGTGTCGTCGATGTAAAGCGGCGCGCTGAAGAGGTGTTTTACACGGGTCATAAGCTGATCCCATTCAATAGGAGTAAGCTGACCCGACTTTATCTTCTGGCTTTCAAGCTCGCAGACGTTGCTTATAAGACGGTTGACGAGCTGAAGATTGGACATCTCAAGCGAGAATATAGCCACGGGGGTATTGTAGTTTACCGCCATGTTTTTTGCCATGGAGAGCACAAATGCTGTCTTTCCCATAGCGGGGCGCGCCGCGATGATGATAAGGTCGGAATTCTGCCAACCCGAGGTGAGCTTGTCAAGCTCGTGGTAGCCCGATTCGAGTCCGCTGAGTCCCGACGTACGGTTGGCGGCAGCCTGTATCTGCTCTATCGCCTGGCTTATTACCGGGTCAATCTGGGTGACATCCTTCTTTACGTTGCGCTGCGAGATCTCGAAAAGCTTTCCTTCCGCTTCCTGGAGGAGGTCGTCGACGTCGTTACTTTCGTCAAAGGCCTTGCCTTCGATCGTCGAGGCAAATGATATAAGCTCGCGTGCAAGATATTTCTGCGCCACGATGCGGGCGTGGAACTCTACGTGGGCACCGGAAGCGACACGCGAGGTAAGCTCGGAGATCACTACCGGTCCACCCACCTCTTCAAGGGTGTTGTTGAGCCGCAGCTGTTCGACGACGGTAAGCATGTCGATAGGCTTCTGCGAGGCACCGAGACTCTGTATCGCCTCGTAAATGCGCTGGTGAGCGGGCTCGTAGAAACATTCGGGCTTGAGTATATCGCAGACGGTGGTGTAGGCGTCTTTCTCAAGCATGAGCGCTCCGAGCACGGCTTCCTCGACTTCCTTGTCCTGAGGCATGATCCTGCCTCCAGTGTCATACATGGATTGATGTACGGGCTTGTTGCGTCCCTGTCTATATGATTGATTGTTGTCGGCCATAAGTGTTATTTGATGCAAATTTAGCGAATAATTAGTATATTTGCATAATCAAAAAGCGGTAACTTTTCAATAATTATTTACAGATATGTATCACTATTTTAAACATGTTTTTATGTCAGCTTTGCTTGTCTCGGCAGCTTCGTGTGCCGGCACCGGAGATGGTGAAAAGATTGTCGACAAGACTGACTTCAAGAGTGAAGGGGGTGTGTTTGACATCGACGCGCTTGAGGCTCTCGGCAGGGTGAGCGGCGCTGTAGTGTCGCCCGACGGCAAGAAAGTGCTCTACGGTGTGTCGTACGAAAGTGTAGAGGAAAACAAGTCAAACAACGACCTGTATGTGATGAACACCGACGGCAGCGACGTGCAGCGGATCACCCGCACCGCCTCTTCGGAGGGTAATGCCGTGTGGATCAACGGCGGCAAGCAGATCGCTTTCATCTATCCTGAAAAAGATGTACCCCAGGTGTGGGTGATGAATGCCGACGGATCGGGGAGGAAGTGTGTCAGCTCGGTTGAAAAGGGAGTGTCAGGTTTTCTTGTGTCGCCCGACGAGTCCAAGATTTTGCTTATCTCCAACGTGAAATATTCACGCACCGCACAGGAAGCATATCCCGACCTGCCCAAGGCTACCGGCAGGATCATCGACGACATGATGTACAAGCACTGGGATGAATGGGTCACCGAGATCCCTCATCCGTTTATCGCCGACTTTGACGGAAATACGGTAAGCAATCCCGTGGACATAATGGAGGGCGAACCATACGAGGCACCGATGAAGCCATTCAACGGCATCGAGTCGTTTGCGTGGTCGCCCGACAGCAAGGAGCTTGTGTATGTGTCAAGAAAGAAGACCGGCAAGGAATATGCCATATCGACAAACTCCGACCTGTATCTTTATAATGTCGCCGACAAGAGCACACGTAATCTCACCGAAGGGATGATGGGGTATGACACCAACCCGGCGTATTCGCCCGACGGCAAATACATCGCATGGCTGAGCATGGAGAATGACGGCTATGAAAGCGACAAGAACCGTATATTTGTCATGGATCTCGCCAGCGGTGAAAAGAATGACCTCACAGCAAACTGGGATTATACAGCCGACGCGATTGCCTGGGCTCCCGATAGCCGCAAGCTTTTCTTCCTCGCATACCGCGACGGAGTGAAGCCGGTGTTCTCAATCGGTCTTGACAGCACGATAAGCGTAGTGGCGCAGGGAGAATGTGACTATGACGGTCTTTGTCCCTTGGAAGAGGGTCTGATAACTATGAGCCATTCCATGCTTCGCCCCAATGAGATATATCGTGTCGGCAACGGTGGTGAAGTAACCAAGCTGTCGACAGTCAACGACGATATATTCGCCCAGCTGAAGATGCCTGTGGTAGGTCGTGAGATGGTGCCTACGACCGATGGCAAGGAGATGCTTACATGGGTTGTAAAGCCTCATGACTTTGACAGCACCAAGACTTACCCCGCGATACTTTATTGCCAGGGCGGTCCGCAGCAGGCGGTCAGCCAGTTCTGGAGCTACCGCTGGAACCTTGCCCTTATGGCGGCAAACGGATATATAGTGATCGCGCCCAACCGCCGCGGTCTTCCCGGCTTCGGCACTGAATGGAACGCACAGATTTCAGGCGATTATCCCGGCCAGAACATGAAAGACTACCTTGCCGCCGTGGATTACATGAAGCAGTTCCCCTATGTTGACGGCAAACATATAGGTGCTACGGGAGCAAGTTACGGCGGCTTCTCAGTCTACTGGCTTGCCGGCAATCATGAGAAGCGTTTTGCCGCACTCCTTGCCCATGCGGGTATCTTCAATATGGAGGCGCAGTATCTTGAGACGGAGGAAATGTGGTTTGCCAACTGGGATATGGGCGGAGGTGCCGCCAACGCACCCGCCGACAGCAAGGATGCCCCGGATTACGGCGCGTTCTGGCGCAAGGATAACGCGACGGCCCAACGTACATTCGCTATGTCGCCCCACCGCTTTGTCGATAACTGGGACACACCTATCATGATCTCGCACGGAGAGCTTGATTACCGTATATTGTCTTCTCAGGGAGAGATGGCGTTTAACGCCGCCAAGCTTCGCGGTATACCCGCCGAGATGCTTATATTCCCGGATGAGAATCACTGGATACTCAAGCCACAGAACGCGATTTTGTGGCAACGGATGTTCTTCAGGTGGTTTGACCGGTGGCTGAAGGATGATAAATAAACAGAAAAAAGGAGGCAATCGCCTCCTTTTTTTATGGGGTTAATAAGGACTTTAGGGACTTTAGGGTCAGTAGGGACTTTAAGGGCATTTTCAGACGGGGATTACCATCATGGGGATGTCGGAGTAGAAGAGCATCTTGTGGGCGATTGAGGGGTTGAAAAGTCGCGCGAAGATATTTTTCTTCTTGTTGGGCACCGCTATGAGGTCGATGGGCTGCTGATGCTCGATTGCATGGAACTCTTCGGCTACATTGTCGAGCGACAGGTCGGCGAGCCGGAAAGTGTATAGCGGATAATGCTCGGTGCAATAGGCGAGCAGGCGGTCGCTTGTCGCGGCACGGTTGGCTCCGAGTTTTCTTGACGGCACGTTTACGATAGTCACATTTAGTCGCTCGTCGGCAAAGAACCTGTATATCGCGTCAAGGGCAAGGATGTCTTCCTGGTCAAGATTACTGAAAAACAGGACATGGCGGATATCATCCATGCGGGAGATGTTGACCGATTCCGGTACGGTGAATACCGGGAAGCGGCATGAATCGAGCACTTCGGCGGTGACACTGCCTATCAGCTCCTTTTCTTTCTTTCCCGATTCGCGGGTACCCATGACGATAAGCTCGGGCTTTTTCTCCTTGGCAAGCTCAACGATGGCTTCCTCAGGGACGCCCTCGACTACCGAGGTGGTGAATTTCACCGGAGGCAGGTCGCTGTGTTTTATGCGTTCGCGGAGCTTTGCGGCAAATCCCTGCATAAGCTTGTCGGCTTCCTTTTCCATTACCTGCCGCATCTCCGAGTCGGCCACGTCATAGCTTATCGAGTCGGAGAGCTGCATGTTGCCAGCCATGTACGGGTCGAGGAATGAATTTAAGATTATGATCGATGCCTTGTGGCGGTAGGCGAGGTGAAACGCAATGTCACATGCCTTGACTGAGTGTTCGCTGAAGTCGACCGGCACGATCATTATCCTGTTGAGGTCAGTAGCACCCGGATTGTCGGGCGTCGCAAAGATATCGGTGTTTTCAATAATCCGCAACGCGAGCGGGAGGTCTTTCTCATGGATGCGCACTCTCACGCCGCTTGACACAACGGGATGAGAAAGATTGACATTGTGCAAAACCACCGGCACGCCTTCGCTCTCAAGCAGAGACTTGAGGCGTAAGGCGTGCTCGTATGTGTGGATTGCCACAGTAATGAGGCGATCTTCAGTCATAAGACGTATTGAAGTTATGCTTCCTTAGCGGCAGCCTGCTCTTCGAGGATGGCGATAGCCATGTCGTATATTGTAGTATCGTCAAGGACAACAATTCCCCCGTCGGGTCCCGGCTCAATATGTACGCCGCAGTTTTGTCCAAATTGATAGTTGCTTCCACCAAAATAGTTGCGGACTGTCTGTACGGTGCAGTTGAGCTGATCGGCTATCTTATGCATTGACCCGTCGGGCAAACTGTCTTTGATGCGGCGGAGATCGTTAAATGAAATCGTTTTAGTCATGATACTATAAATTTTAATTAGTAAATAAATCGAATTAGAAATTGTTGTCGTTAAAATTATAATTTTGCCGGCAAAATTCCAAATTTTGCAGATAGAAATCGTATGTGTTTTAAAACATGTTTTTCTAAATGCGCTCAATGTCAGTGCCGCGTATCCAAGCGCGTGTACTGTTATCGACTTTTACATCATACCATTTGACCGCAGCGGAGTCGGTTTTGACCGATACCGAGTCGAGTATTTCCACGGTGGTGCCCTCGTGAAGCAACACTGCTTCCTCGCTACGGTCCTTCGGGGCGCGGGGCGAAGTGCTGAGCAGTGTCGACGGCTCGATGACCACCGCTATGTTGCCTGACGTTGAATAGCGGGTGGCAACGGAAGCAAAAATGTTGGCGAGGACACAGATTACAAGGAGTATTATTGCCCCGAAAAATCCGGTCTTGCGGAGTCGAACATTAGACATGAACACGTACAGGGCGATGGCTCCGAGAAATAGCACAAACGAGGCGATTGCAATGACCGCCCAAGTGTTGGCCGGCACTTTCTGAGCAAAACCGTTGACAGTGTTGGAGATAAACATGCCGCGGTCGCCCGGTTCGTCGGTGATCTTTGAGTTTACAAATTCAAGGTTGGCGCGCGCATCCTCGTTTGAGGGGTCGAGCCTTAACGCGCGCTCATAGTACAGGATTGCCTTCCCGGGCTGCTTCTGGCGGTAATAACAGTTGCCGAGATTATAATACAGGTCGGAAGAAGTGCCTTCGGTCTCGGCTATCTGCAGATACAGGCGCGTAGCCTCGGCAAAGTCGTCGTGCATGTATGCCGAGTCGGCCTGCTGGGTCAGTGTCGCCCCTGCCGATGGAAATGCTACCGCCAGGGCAAGGATTATATATGTAACTATACGTAATTTCATGATTCCTGAATAATGATTGTTAGCGTTTTACGCGTTTTAGACTTTCCATGTCGTTCATTGCCTTTGATGCGTCTTGGAATAGCTTCTCTATCTGCTCGTCGCTCTTGGCGGGGGAGTAGCGCGCCATCTCACACTCGTCGATTATGTCGATGATAGATGCGGTAAGCTGCTCGCTTGCGCCATATGCGTCAAGCTGCTGGGCAATATTGTCGCGGGTAAGCTGCGAAGCGGGTATGCCGAGCTTGTCGCTGAGGTATCCCCAAATTGCGCGCAGCATCTCGTCGTAGAACTTGTCATTGTCATGAGCATTCATGAATCCCTTTGCCGCTTTCAGACGCTTCTTTGCCACTTTGCCCGCGTGGGCGAGGCGGCGTCCCTGTATGTCGGCGTTGAGCTTGACTTGCTTGCTGTAGATGAATATCACTGCGACGAGTATAAGCGCGAGTAGAATGTACAGAGGCATGTACCACCATGAATTGAAATAGTAGCCATGGGTCCTGCTTACGCCGAGGTCGCCCATCTTTATATGGAGGATATCGGTGTTTTTGCTTGCGATCGACTGCTTGTTGACGCCGCTTGACACCGATGCCGACGAGCCTTGTGCCACCTTTATATTATAAGAGGGAGTGGAGAGGGTGACATATTGCTTTGTGTCGGGATTGAAGTAGACGAATTTATCGGCTCCGATGGAGAATGTACCCACGCTCTGCGGCACAAACGTATATTCCACTGTCATTGTACCGGTAACTGTCGAGCCTGTGACCTGCGCGTCAACGCTTGTCTGAGGCGTGTATTGCTCAAATTCGCTCGGGAAATCTATTTCCGGCTCTTTTATTGACTTGATATTGCCTGTACCCTTTATAGTGTAGGTCAGGGATGCCGCCTCGTTGGTCTTGAAGGTGTTGGTGTTCAGTTTGCTGTCGATTGAGAATGTGCCGACAGCCCCCGTGAATCCTTCGGGTTGCGGCTGGGGAAGGGGAGTGATGTTGATCGACGCCGAGTTGGAGCTAACCTTAATCTCCTTCTCTACGGGTCGCGTGCCGCCCCAGAAGCCTGTGAAACGCTCGTGTTGCACGACGGTGACATCATACTTGCCTGAGTTTATGGTGAGTTTTCCCGATTTCTGCGGGAAGATGATGCACTGTTTCAGTACTGCGGTCATATAGTTCTGTCCGTTGTAGTGCTCTACTTCGTTGAGCTGCGGCTGAAGATTCAGCTCTTCGATGAGGAATCCGTCAAATGCCGGCTGGGTTGTGGGCATAAACGAGCTGATACTGTATTTTGTGTACAGTTTTATGGTACAGAGAATAGCTTCCTGCTCATAGGCGTGAGACTTGTTGAGGATGATGCGCACAAACACATCGTTGGCCGACACGGTGCGGTCGGGCGACTGGCTGCTTATGTCATCGACCCGAGCCCCTTGACCGGACTGCGCCGCCTTGTCGGGGGGAAGCACCGTAAAGCTGACCGGCTTTGTGGTATAGGTCTTGCCGCCGGAGGTGATGCGCGCCTCCCCGATCACATAAGTGCCGGGAGTGTCGGCGCGGTAGGTGAAGGAGTAGTCAACCGTAGTGGATGAAGTTGACTTACCGTTGACCCACTGGTAATTCTGCATTGTCGAGGTCGAGGGACCGAAGAGCATGGTGCAACCCTTTACTTCCGGTGCTTTCAGCCCTGAGCCCTGACCGTCTTTAAGCCTGAATGTAATGTTGAATTTGTTGCCGGCAATGACAGTCCGCGGCGGAATGGTCGTGAACGATGTCTCTGCAAAGGCACCGAGAGCGACGCCAAGCATAACGGCAATCAATATATATACTTTTCTTGTCATAATCATCGGATATAGTTACCATTGCTTGCCTCTGGGGCGTGAAGAAGCTCCCGCCTCTTTCTTTTTCATATCCTGTACTTTACGGCGGGTGGCGTTTTCTTCATTTTCCATCGCCTTGAGTATCTTGTTGGCATTGGCATCGCTTATGCCGCCTTGTTGCTGCTGTGGCGGCTGCTGTTGCTGGTCTTGCTTCTGCTGATTTTGGTTCTGGTCCTGCTTGTCCTGATCCTTGTTTTGATCCTGGTTCTGCTGTTGTTGCTGCTGGTCTTTGTTTTGATCCTGCTTGTCCCGGTCTTTATTCTGATCCTTGTTCTGATCCTGATTCTGCTGTTGTTGACGTTTCAGCTGCGCGAGACGGAGGTTTTCGCGTGCCTTGTCATTATCGGGATTTTTACGCAAGGCACCCTTGTACATGTTGATCGCCTGGTCGTATTGCTGCTGATTGAACGCCATGTTGCCGAGATTGTAAAACGCATTTTCGGCGACAGAGATGTCACGGGCCGACTGCGCCACATTCTGCAACAGGCTCTGAGCCTCCGCCATAGGGTTGTTGCCTTCATTCGGGTTGGCGCTTCCCGACTGGCGTATGAGAGAAGTGGCGAGATTGTACATCGCAATCTCGCTTGCCGCATTTTCTTCAAGAGCCTTGCGGTAAGCCACTTCGGCGTCGGCAAAGCGTTTTTCTTCATAATACTTGTTGCCCTCCCTGATGTGGTTGCGCTCTTTGCGGGTAGAGTTGTCGGCATCCTTTGCCCAGGCCGATACAGGGGCAAGGGCTATTGCCAGTAATATGATGAGTAAGATACGTTTCATGACAAATCGGGTTTTACTTACTGAAGAAGTTGATCTTTTTGAGCCATCCTACCTTGCGGTCGAGCATGAAGATGTCAAGAATCAGGAACACGAGGGCAATCCATCCGAAAACAGGAAATTGCTCTGCGCTCGCCGAGTAAACGACCTTTTCAAGATTGCTCTTGGCGAGGGTGTCGAGCTGCTCGGCAACATCCTTTACCACGGTGGATGACGCGCCTTGCACATATATGCCTTCGCCTTCGGTCGCTATCTTCTGAGCCATCTCCTCGTCAAGGCGGGTGGTGACGGGGTTGCCGGCATCATCTTTCATGAACTGTCCGTTGCTGCCGATGGGGATAAGGGCACCCTTGGTAGAGCCAAGCCCTATGACATCAACCTGGATGCCCTGCTTGACCGCCGCTTTTGTAGCCGCGATAGGATCATCGTCGAAGCTCTCGCCGTCGGTAATCACTATAATGGCTTTCTGCATATCCTCGTCGGGGGTGAAGGAGTTGATCGCCATCTCTATCGCCGCGCCGATAGAAGTACCCTGGGTGGGCACCATCTCGGTGGATATGCTTCCGAGAAACATCTTTGCCGAAACGAAGTCGCTCGTGATGGGGAGCTGCGTGTAGGCATCGCCTGCAAACACGATCAATCCCACCTTGTCATTGTCAAGCCTGTCAATCAGTTTTTCGAGCACAAGCTTGGCGCGCTGGAGGCGTGAAACGCCTTTGGGATCGTCGGTCGATGAAGCAAGCATGGAGTTGGACACATCAAGACATATCATCACTTCGATACCCTGTACCTCGCTTACCTCTTCCTTGGCTCCCGCTCGGGGTCGGGCAAGCACTATTACGAGGGCGGCAACGGCTATCAGCTGCAGCACGATCTTAATGCCCGGCTTGTAGCGGGAGGCATCGGGCATAAGCGGAAGCAGGGTTGCCTGTTTTCCGTAACGAGAGAGCTTTTTCCGCCTTGAGTATCGCGCCCAGAAAAAGAGCAGCGCGATTACGGGCAGCAATAGCAGCAGGTATAGCAGATATGGATTAGCGAAACTGAACATAGGCTTTATAAAACTATGGTATTGTGCGCAGCACAGTGTGGCGCAATATTATTTCTAACAGGAAGAGTCCGAGCGCGAGCCAAGCCCACATCATGTAGTTGTCCTCGGTGTGGGAGAAATGGCGCACATCCATCTGGGTCTTTTCGAGACGGTCGATTTCCTCAAACACATCTTTCAGGACCGTATTGCCTGTAGCCCTGAAATATTTTCCTCCGGTGGTGTTGGCGATTGACTGTAGGGTCGCCTCGTCGATCACCACGGGCATGTTGACGTAATCAATGCCGCCGTAATAGTTTTGCTGCGGCATGGGGGCTGTACCGTTTTTACCGACGCCGATGGTGTAGACCTTTATGCCGTATTTCCTGGCGATCTCGGCTGCCGTGAGCGGAGCCACATTACCGGTGTTGTTGGTACCGTCGGTGATAAGTATGATGCTCTTTGACTTTGCCTTGCCGTCTTTTATACGGTTGATTGAGGTGGCAAGTCCGTCGCCGATGGCCGTACCGTCTTCAAGCATTCCCATCTTTATATCGTGGATATAGTTGGCGAGCATGCCTCGATCGGTAGTCATAGGCACGGCCGTGAAGCTTTCTCCTGCAAATATCACGACTCCGATATTGTCGGTGGTTCTTCCTGCTACAAAGCGTGACGCCACATCCTTTGCAGCCTCAAAACGGTCGGGCTTGAAGTCGCGGGCGAGCATCGAGGTGGATATGTCGAGCGCGATAATGATGTCGGTACCCTCGGTTGAGGATGTGCGCCAGCTGTCACGTGTCTGAGGCCTGGCGAGCACGATTATTACACATGCGATTGCCGCGAGCCGCAGAAGAAAGAGCCCGTGCATAAGGTATTCCTTGAACGATCTCGGCAACTTGGCGTATGGCTGCACGGTCGAAATCTCCAGCGCGGGGAATGCGTTTCGGTGCTTCCATATATACCATGCGATAAGCGGTATAAACAGAAGGAAAAGCCATAAATATTCTGGATGGGCGAGTTGCATTATTGAGTCACTTTAGGTTGGGTTTGTTCGTTTTCGGCGGCAGGCTGCTCGACCGGCTTGGTGTCTTCGACAAATGTCACGGCGTTGTTAAATGCCTTCTGATTGTCGTCGGGCAGCGGGCGCACCTTGGCAAACTTCACGAAGTCAGCCATTTCAAGAATCTGTTTCATCACAGGTGCCGAAGTGCGTGTATCTTCGTTGGAGCGTATCTGCTGCATGATCTGGGTCGACGTCATTTCCATGGCGTTGATGCCAAACCGCTTGTCAAGGTAAACACGCAGGATCTCCGTAAGACGGGTGTAATATTCTTTTTCCTGTCCGCTTTCACAAAGCTTTTCAGCTTTAAGACGGTTAAGCTCCTGCATAGCATATTCGTAGGGCGGAACAGGCTTTTTCTTCGGGACAAGCGGCATGGCTTTCTTCCCTCGGAAATACCGCCACCACACAAATACTCCGGCGGCAACCAGGATTACAATCAGGAATATCCACCAATAATCGACAATAAAGTCGGGCAGGTAGTCCCATATGCGGGTGTTCGGTTGCGCCACGCCCGCGTAGTCATGTATGGTAGCCATTGAGTCGACGGCTACCGGCATCACTTTAAGGGCAAGGGCGTTAGAGGCGAATGTGTCTTTACCGGCGACATATATAAAGGGTGGTATCGTGTACAGCCCGGAGTCAAACGACTGGATGATAAGCTCTTTCTTGATCTCCTCACGGTTGCTTCCGAGATCGGTGGTGTCGGGCTTAAGCGCGCGTATCACCTCCACCTCGCGGGTGAGGGTGTCGCCGTTGTTGGTGACTAACGCACCTTGCACACCGCGATCCTGGACTATTTCCAGTCGTAGCGTTGTCTGTTTTCCCATCAGTATATAGGCGGAGTCGAGCGACGCCGTAATGCTGACGGGGGATGCCGTAGCACTGCCTGCCGCAAAGAGGCTCATTGCGACAAGCAAGAGGCTTATTATTTTGTTTCCGGTCATAGTCGTTATCTCAGTTCGCGTTTCTTGAACAGCGCGATAAGCGCTTTAACAAAGTCTTCATCGGTGGTGATCGAGGCATGCTCGACCCTGCTGCGGTTGAACCGCTCAATCATGGCTTGCTGGCGTTCATACCACCATTTGTTGAATGTCTGCCTGACCTTTGCCGACGAGGTGTTGATCCATCGGTCAGCACCGGTCTCCAGGTCGACCACTCTCATCAGTCCCACGTCGGGGAGCTGTGCGTCGCGCTTGTCGTAGACCTGTATAGCGGTCACGTCATGCTTGTTGTTGGCGATGGTGAGAGCCTTGTAGTAGTCGTGGGCGTCGATAAAGTCGGATATTACAAAGGTGGTACACCGCTTCTTGAGCGCGTCGGTCATATAACGCAGCGCGCCTCCGATGTCGGTGCCTTTGCTTTCCGGGGTGAAGTCGAGCAATTCGCGTATGATGAACAGGATATGGCGTCTTCCTTTCTTGGGAGGGATAAATTTCTCTATCCTGTCGGAGAAGAATATGACTCCGATCTTGTCGTTGTTCTGTATTGCCGAAAATGCGATTGTGGCGGCTATCTCGGCTATCATCTGCCTCTTGTCGTCGCCGACGGCGCCGAAATTGCGGCTTCCCGACACGTCAATCAGCAGCATCACCGTAAGCTCGCGCTCCTCTTCGTAGACTTTTACATAGGGGTGGTTGTGACGGGCGGTGACATTCCAGTCGATGTCGCGGATGTCATCGCCGTACTGGTATTCGCGCACCTCGCTGAAAGTCATGCCGCGCCCCTTGAATGCCGAATGGTATTCTCCGGCAAATATGTTTTGAGACAAGCCCTTTGTCTTGATCTCAATCTTTCTTACTTTTTTCAGAAGCTCATTGGCATCCATAAGCTGTTTTCGCTATTAGGGCACTTCGACCTTGTCGAGTATTGTTGAGATTATTTCGTCGGCGGTGATTGTGTTGGCTTCCGCCTCGTAGGTAAGACCGATACGGTGACGCAGCACGTCGTGAGCAACGGCTCTTACATCCTCAGGCACCACATAGCCGCGACCGCGAAGGAAAGCATAGCTGCGAGCCGCGCGGGCAAGACTTATCGATGCACGGGGAGATGCCCCGAACGCGATTATGGTGGTAAGGTCGTTTAATCCGTAGTCGGCGGGGAAACGAGTCGCAAACACTATGTCCACGATATAGCGCTCAATCTTTTCGTCGATGTAGATCTTTTCACACACCTTCTGTGCCTCAAGGATCTCTTCCGGCTTAAGCAGCGGCTTGATTTCCTTGCGCTCGTTGGTGATGTTCTGGCGTATGATGACTTTTTCCTCCTCCTTTGAAGGATAGCCGATCACCACTTTCAACAGGAATCGGTCGACCTGCGCTTCGGGAAGCGGGTAGGTTCCTTCCTGCTCGATAGGGTTCTGGGTGGCCATCACGAGGAATGGCTCGTCGAGACCGAATGTGTTGTCGCCGATTGTCACCTGACGCTCCTGCATGGCTTCGAGCAGCGCACTCTGTACCTTTGCCGGCGCACGGTTGATTTCATCGGCAAGCACGAAGTTGGCAAAAATCGGACCTTTTTTAACCTGGAACTGTTCACTCTTGACGCTATAGACCATTGTACCGATAACGTCGGCAGGGAGAAGATCGGGAGTAAACTGTATACGGCTGTATTTGGCGTCAATAATCTGTGCAAGTGTCTTGATGGCAAGAGTCTTGGCAAGACCGGGGACACCTTCGAGAAGGACATGCCCGTTGGAGAGCAATGCTATAAGCAGCGAGTCGATAAGGTGTTTCTGACCAACAATGGTCTGATCCATACCTCTTTGGATGAGGTTGATAAAGTCGCTCTTAGCCGCTACAAGGTCGTTGAGCTCTCTGATATTTACCGTTTCACTCATAAATTTGTTTTTTGTCGAGTAATATATTGTATATTTATTCTTTTATTCAATGAAAATTATTGTTCCCTCTTTTGTGCAAATTTAAAAATTCTAACAACTCAACCGTTAAACGGGATTGTTAAAATTAGCTATATAACCTTTATCTTCTTAAAAGATTAAGATTATTTTGCCAATCGGGCGGAAATTTCACCGATTTTTTTCTCTGCACGGCGGTGGCTTTCGGGATCATTTACATTGATGTCATATTTTTCCGGATCGGGAATCTTTACCACAGTGCCGGGCCGGATGCGATTGGGGTTGGTTATGATGTCGGAATTTTCCTCGTAGATATAGACCCAGAATTTATAGTCGCCGTAATATTTTCGCGCCATGGTGGTAAGATACCGGCTTGTTGATATTGTGTCAAGAGCTATCGGCTTGAAAGCTTTTATGGTGTCAGACACTGTAATTGTCGTTGTACCAGGTGATTCAATCGCCGGAGCAAGCGCAGTCACTGTGTCGTTTTCAGTCATGGTTGTCTCTGCGGGCTTGCCCTCTGAATCAGAGAAAATTAGATACCGATCGATTACAAAATATAGCAACAGACCGGTAATCACGCCGATAGCGAATGCCAGCCATGGGTTGAATCGGCGCCGCGGTTCTTCCGCATACTCCGGCTCTGCGTCGTAAGCTGGGGCTCCATTATCGGTCTCCGCTGTGCTTGTGTCTTCTTCCTGCGGCTCTTCTGTGACGGTTGTCTCTTCAGCTACGATCTCCTCTTCTTCGTGAGGAGTTTCGGCATCCGGAATATCGGGAGCGTCGGCTGGCTGCGCGTCGTCGGCAGGATTGCTCTTGGGGATAGGTGGAATTGATGGCATTGATGGCACAGGTGGTATAGGAGGGATCACCGGTAGTGCGGCAATGGATTCTTCCATAGCGGTTGTATCGTCGATCACCGCGTCGGCTGCTTCAAGGGTATCCTCGGTCACGCCTTCGCCAAGCGGAACCGGGTCAAAGAATGCAAATGGCTCGTTGACTGCTTCGGCAAGTTCTTTGTCGGGAGTCCAGGTGACGGGAGAGCCCGGGTTGTCGCCGGGGGTGAATGTGCCTATCCCTTTTACCGTTACCGTCTCGCCCTTTGCAAGGGTATCGGATATTAGCTCAAACAGATGCTTCAGAAATAACTCGGCAGTGGCGGGGGTGCCTGAGGTGAGCCGGGCAACGGCGTCGGCGAGTTGGGGGAATGTGATCTTGCGGTTCATCTCTGCTCCTTTATTTTGCGTTTCAACAGTGAACTCGGATTAAACCTGACGCTTATCGAGGGAGGTATGAGCATACGCTCTCCTGTCGCGTGGTCAGTCACGATATGTTCGTCTTCCTTTACCGGCTCAAATTCTCCGAATCCGGGAATGGCTATTGTGTCCATATCGCTGAGCCGTTCCTTTATCACGGCGCTGAGGCTTTCCAGCAGCGCGGCGGTGTCTTTAGTGTCGCGCCCGATTGCCGCCGACAGTGAGTGAAGTAGTGCCTTGTGTTCCATTTTAGAGCTAAATTACCAGATGATTACGCGCTTTTCGGGGGAGAGATACATTGCATCGCCCTCCTTGATGTCAAATGCGCGGAAAAACGGCTCGATGTTACGTAAAGTGCCGTTAACCCTCCATCGCCCGAGCGAATGGGGATCGGTCTTGGTGCGGAGCAGTATCTCCTCATCACGGATGTTGCCCGCCCATACATTGGCGTAGGAGAGATAAAACCGCTGGTCGGGAGTGAAACCGTCGATGATCTCGCCTTCCGAGTCGCCAAGGCTGTTATGGTAGGCGGTGTAGGCAATCCGCAAGCCGCCTTGGTCGGCGATATTCTCGCCGAGGGTGAACTTGCCGTTGGCGTGGGTGTCGCCCAGCACAATAATGTTGTCAAATTGCTCGGCAAGTCCTGACGTGAGAGTGTTAAACTTCTCTCTGTCAACTTCTGTCCACCAGTTTGCAAAGTTGCCCTCCTTGTCAAACTGGCTACCCTGGTCGTCAAAGCCGTGGGTCATCTCGTGTCCGATCACGACACCAATGGCTCCGTAATTCTCGGCGGGATCGGCGTCGGGGTTGAAGTAGGGGGCTTGTAGTATTCCGGCGGGGAAGCAGATTTCGTTTGTGAGGGGAGAGTAGTAGGCGTTGACGGTCTGCGGGGTCATGTACCAGCGGGTCCTGTCGACCGGCTTGCCCCAGTCGGAGAGATTGTAGTCAATCTCATGCCTTATCGCATCCTTGATGTTGTCCCAATAGGAGCGTCGGCGGTCAATCTTAAGCGTGGAGTAATCACGCCATTTGTCGGGAAATCCGATTTTTACCGTGAATGCGTCAAGCTTTTCGAGCGCACGCCGCTTTGTGGCGTCGCTCATCCAGGTCAGGTTGCCTATATGCTCGCCGAGCGCGGTCTTCAGATTGTCGACAAGCTGAAGCATCTTTTCCTTGGATGACTGCGGAAAATGCTTTTCCACATATAGCTGTCCGACAGCCTCGCCGAGCAGCGCGTTAGGCACTCCGAGGGCACGCTTCCACCGCGGCATCAGCTCCTCGACGCCCGATACCGCCTGCGACAGCCGGAACTTGGCATTGATGAAGTCGTCGCTCAGGTAGTCGGCTGCCGTCGACAGGTAGCTTGCCGTGAGGTAATCGTGGATTGCCTGCTCGGAAGCCTCGGCAAGGATGGCGTTTACCTCGGCAAGGGAATCGGGTTGACCGATCACGACCGATTCAATGTCGGTTATACCTTGCTTTGCAAAGTAGCGCCGTAGGTCGACGTCAGGGTATTTTTCGGCAATCTCGTCGAGTGTCATCGGATTGTAGGTTGCTGCGGGATTGCGCAGCTCTTCACGCGACATTGCCGCGCGGGCAAGGCGTGTCTCGATCTCCATCACATTGTCGGCCACACGCTGCCGCGCATCGTCGCCATATCCGATAAGCCCGGTAAGAGTCTTTATGTAAGTGCGGTAAGCGTCACGTATCTTTCGCGCATTGTCGCTATCCTCAAGGTAATAGTCGCGGTCGCCGAGCCCCATGCCGCCTTGACTCCAGTACATGGCGTTGACCTCTGAATTCATCATGTCGGCTTCGACACCGGTTGAGAAGAAGCCGTCGATACCAATCTTTGTGGCGAGGAGGTCGATGACGTCGCCCTTGGGTGTCTGGTTGATCGCCACGACATCGCCTATTACAGGCTGCGAGCCTTCGATGTTGAGCCGCAGGCTGTCAAGTCCCATGGCATAAAGGTCGCCGATCTTTTGCGCTACGGAGCCTTCCGGAGCATTTTTTGCATCGAGATTCATTATTAGCTCGCGGAGCTGTATGCGGTTGTTTTCGCGGAGTTCGTCAAAAGTGCCGTAGCGGGCGAATTCCGGTTTGAGCGGATTGGCTTTCATCCAGCCTCCGCAGGCATAATCGTAAAAGTCGGTCTGCGGTGCTACCGAAGGGTCAAGATTGGCGCGGTCCACGCCTCTTTTCTGTGATGTGTTCATATTCAGGGTCGATATTTTGGCGGTAAGGATGTATATTTAAAATAGTTATTTTTATATAATTGTTTAACCGACGTTCATTTTCAATGAATCTTTCAGCTCTTCAAGGTCGATAGTGGCGATTTCCCAGAGGCTCATTGCATTGTCAAGACGTTTTTGCAGCGAGGCGTGGGTCTCGAAGATTTCATTGGAGGTCTCGCCGGCGGCAATGCGGCTCTCGGTATCGGCAATCTGCTGCTCGATTGCCGCTATGTCGGCTTCGGCATCCTTGACTTTTTTCTCGGCTCGCTTGACCATTTTTTCGCGTTCGCGCTGCTCGGTGTAGGTCATCCGTGGCTTGGATGCCGACTCTTTGGATTTTGCGGGTTGCTGCTGTGGCTGTGCCGAGGGTTGCTTCGGAGATTCCTGTTTTGCCGACGGTCGGCTGCTTTCAAGTTCGGCGAGCGATGCAAGTTTCTTCTTTTCAAGGAACTCGTAGATGCCGCCGAGACA
This sequence comes from uncultured Muribaculum sp., assembly GCA_910587665.1. Classification (GTDB taxonomy): domain Bacteria; phylum Bacteroidota; class Bacteroidia; order Bacteroidales; family Muribaculaceae; genus Muribaculum. The sequence goes on along the minus strand of CAJUMZ010000002.1, from coordinate 58,358 downwards.
TTCCTTTACCTTTCCGCCGCCAAATTCGTAGACTTTTTCCACGAGTCCGTCAAGGAACTCACGGTCGTGGCTTACCACTATCACCGTGCCGTTGAACTCCTTGATGGCCTGTTTGAGGATGTCCTTGGTGGTCATGTCGAGGTGGTTGGTCGGCTCGTCGAGTATCAGTAGGTTGACAGGCTCAAGGAGGAGGCGTATCATGGCGAGGCGTGTTTTTTCGCCACCGGAGAGCACCTTGACCTTCTTGTCGGATGCCGCACCGCCAAACATGAATGCCCCGAGGATGTCGCGGATCTTGGTGCGGATGTCGCCTACAGCCACCCGGTCGATGGTGTCAAATACGGTAAGCTCGCCATCGAGCAACTGTGCCTGATTCTGGGCGAAATAACCGATCTTGACGTTATGACCTATCTTTAACGAGCCGGTGAAGGGTATCTCTCCCATTATGCACTTTACCAGGGTTGATTTTCCTTCGCCGTTTTTACCTACAAAAGCAACTTTTTCGCCGCGTTTTATTGTAAATGTGGCGTGGTCAAACACCTGATGGTCGCCGTAGGCCTTTCCGAGATCGTCGGCTATCACGGGATAGTCGCCGGAACGTGGCGCCGGCGGAAATTTAAGATTGAGATGACTTGTGTCGACCTCGTCGATCTCGATACGGTCGATCTTTGCAAGCTGCTTTATACGGCTCTGTACCTGTACGGACTTTGTAGCCTTGTAACGGAAACGCTCGATAAAGTCCTCGGTATCCTGAATCTGCTTCTGCTGATTGAGATAGGCGCGGCGTTGCTGCTCGAGGCGTTCCTGCCTGAGGACTACGTATTTTGAATAGTTGACCGAGTAGTCGTATATCTTGCCGAGTGATATCTCGATGGTGCGGTTGGTCACATTGTCTATAAAGGCGCGGTCGTGGCTCACAAGCATCACGGCATTTGCCTTGGTCACCAGGAAGTTTTCAAGCCACTGGATTGACTCGATGTCAAGGTGGTTGGTCGGCTCGTCGAGCAACAGCACGTCGGGTCGGGTAAGAAGCAGTTTGGCAAGTTCGATACGCATGCGCCATCCGCCGCTGAACTCTGCGGTGGGTCGATTGAAGTCGCTACGGTTGAATCCGAGTCCTATTAGTGTTTTCTCCATCTCGGCCTCGCCGTTTTCACTCTCTTCCATTGCCAGCCGCTCGGTGAGGGTGGTGATGTGGTCAATCAAATTCTGGTATTCCTCCGACTCGTAGTCGGTGCGTGAGGCAAGCTCCGTGTTCAATCGGTCAAACTCCTCGTGCATTTCCTTCAGCCGGGAAAATGCCTTTCTGACCTCTTCGATGACTGTGAGCGAATCGTTAAGGGTCATATGCTGAGGAAGGTAGCCTATAGTGACATCCTGCGGTACGGCGACTGAGCCGCCGGTGGGTCGTTGGAGCCCGGCGATGATTTTGAGCATGGTCGATTTGCCCGCGCCATTTTTGCCGACAAGTGCTATCTTGTCTTTTTTGTTGATTACATAGCTGATGTTGTCAAAGAGGCTTTTGGCGCTAAACTCCACCGAAAGGTTGTTGATTGAAATCATTCTGCGTAGTTCAAAGTTGCTTATTAACCTACAAAGTTAACACTTTAAGCCACTTCGGGCAAATAAATTTTGCCTCCCGCGACCGCCCGCGAGCGTGCTCGCGTAGACCGTGCCCCTCACCCTCCCTCTAATATTTCAAGAATATGTGGCATTTTCTTGATCAAATTAGAATAATATCTTATCTTTGAGGAATTGATGGAAAGCGTTTACTTGACGCTCTTTCTTGACGCCTTGAAACTTCGCAACTTTCATATCGTAGTCAAGAATGTGGCAAATGGTGGATGCCTTGGAATATGTATGTTCCGCCGGCGGCATGCGTGTGAGCGCAAGTTTTCGGTGCATTATCATATTCTGCGTGAGGCTTCTGCATGTTTGTCCGTTCAACTACGATGGGCAATGCGAAGGCCTCAAGGCGTGGAACGGGCAACGGTATGGCTCTCACGCTTTGTTTTTTATATCATTTGTGCCTGAGCAAGAGAGTCCGAAGGTCGACTAATTAATAGTGCCAATATTATGAAAAGACGTCTTGCTATGTGTATAATTCTTTTGTCGATGTTTATCCTCAGAGCTCATGCGGATAATTTTGTAGATGATGAGTATCGCTACCGGATAGATATCCCTGAAGGGTCGGTAGTGGATCATTTCCCTCATCAACATAGTAATCTTCGATTCGCTCTTCCTGATTCCAGTGCCGTATTCTATATATTTGCCCTCGATGTCAATGAAATCCCGCGAGGAGAATATGCCTCGGATGACACACATTCGGTTTTCAAGAAAAGTTATATAGAAAAATTAGATAGAGAGGTGTTCAATGTCGGCGAGAATATAATCGAAGATAAAGAAAATTCGTGGATTAAAAGAAATGAACGTAGATATGATTTAGGAAATGGCAGACAGGTGATAACTCATACATATTATGATGAGGAATATCCCCATATAGTGGCTGTCTTTGGATGTGAGCTTGATCGACCGATAATTAAAGCCACTCTTGATTCATTCCGCACATCTGCCATTGAGCTTACCGGAAAGGGAATTATTGTGTATATAGTAAGTCTGTTTGTGATTTTGATTGTATCGGTGATTGCTCTGAAATTTGTAGATAATACAATGGTCTCGGTTGTGTTTTTTATTCTGTTAATTGCAGTAATTTTCCTCATTGTATCTTGTGGCGTTATAAATATGCCCGGTCATATATGGCAATGGATTTAAGGTTTAAGATGAGCTATAGTCATAAATGATTTTGCGTTTGGTTATGAAGCGGGCATATGTGTATTCTCAAACCTTAATATTTATGGTGCTTGGGATAGTTTTGATTTCTTGTTCATCTGAGCATCGTGAAAAAGATACCGATGTTAAAATAATGACACCGGTTACAATAGTGAATCTTCGTACCGGACCGGGAACAAATTTTGGAATTGTAACAGGTCTCCATCCCGGAGAGATACTTACAGTAGAAGATGACTCCAATGAAGAATGGCTTTCGGTAGCGACTGAATCCGGGAAAAAGGGATATGTTGCCTCTAAATATCTCAGAGAGTCGTCATCATTGCCTCATGATTCGATTCAAGAGATTAGTATCGGTAGATTGTCGTTAAAGATTCCCTCTTCAATGCTGAAAATGGAAATAAAAAAGACCGATTTTTCCGCATCGGATCATGAGAACTTGCTTATGCTCGTTTCTTCCATTCCACTCGATGGTAACAGTGCAAGTAAAATTTCATCAAAGGGAGATTGGCTTATCTATCCTCTGCTGAAGAATGCGGAGCTTATGAGTACTGATAAAGAGCGATGGAATGATTGGGTGCATGATTATGAAATACATTCTTACTCATATCTTGATGAAGATAAAGATATGAAAGCCTACACCTATCATATCATGGCAGGCGGCAGGTATTATATCATATTGTTTGCACCTTATACTGAAAAAGGAGATGATATGGCAAGGAAAATAATGAATGAGGGAATCACCAATAATTCATGGTTTTCTAATGGAGGCATCTTTTGGTGTGGTCTATACATTATTTTAGGAATAATCATGATTTTTTATGGTGAATATAACTTTTGGAGTCATATAAAAAAAGCATTTTGGTGGCTTATCGTTTTTTCCGGAATTGCTCTCTATTTCACAGGCATGAATATGGATTATTTTTGGTCGGCATTTTGGATAGCTTTAGCGATTGTCTTGCTTGTACCTCCATTGAGGACTCCAATAATATATATCCTTGAACATGCTGATTAGGCGGTTTGCCATTGGGATGCCATTATAGATGGGATTGATTTTCCGGGCTACAAAAATTAGTATTATCTTTGTATAAATTTGAAATAATATGGGGATATAGAGTTATGATTAAATTTATACATAAAGGAGATATATTTTCTTTGGAAAATGTATCAAGTTATGCTCATGGTTGTAATTGTGCCGGAGCAATGGGAAAGGGTATAGCTCTTCAGTTCAAGAATAAATTTCCTGAGATGTACAAGGAATACAAAATCCTATGTAAAACAGGCAAATTTGTGCCCGGAGATGTATTTGATTATAACTATGGAGGTGGACATGTATATAATCTTGCAACACAATCAACATGGCGGACTAACGCTAAAATTGAGTTTATCCAAAAATCCATGTTTAGAATGTTAGAATTAGCGACTAAAGAAAATGTTTCCCAAATAGCAATGCCGACTATCGGAGCCGGACTTGGAGGACTTGTCTGGGCAGACGTTAAAGAGATTATTTGCGACATGTCCGCGATCTATTCGGATATAGACTTATATGTAGTTGAAGAATATTTGCCTGCTTTGATTAGTGGAGATGAAGGGAATGTCGCAGGTTAAGGGGCATGTGTCGATGCTGGGTGCCAACGTGATGTGGGGCATGATGGCCCCTGTCGCCAAGATGGTTATGGCGGCGGGTGTTGTCGCACCGTTGCTTATGACTGATTTCAGGATATTTGGCGCTGCCATACTCTTTTGGTTGACGTCGCTGCTGCTGCCGAGGGAGCATGTGCCTGCGGGCGACCTTCTGCGGCTTGCGGGAGCGGGTATGCTCGGCATCGTGTTCAACCAAGGGTGTTATGTGTTTGGTGTCGGCTACACCTATCCGAGCGAAGCGTCGATCATCACCACTACGATGCCTATATGGGTGATGATACTTGCCGCGCTGTTTCTCGGTGAGCCTGTCACGTGGAAAAAGGTGACGGGAATACTTCTCGGCGGTTCGGGAGCGGTGCTGCTTGTAATGGGTGGTCACGGGGCGTCGGCGGAGATGAGTGCCGACAACCCGGTGCTCGGCGATATGCTGGTGCTTACGGCACAGCTGAGCTATGCACTGTATCTTACACTATACAAGAACTTTATACGCAAATATTCGCTTGTGACGCTGATGAAGTGGATGTTTACATTTGCCTCGGTGGCGATATTGCCTTTTTCTTTACCGACAATCGTGTCGACCGACTGGCAGGCGTTGACTGCAGCAGAGACAGGCGGTGTGGCATACGTGGTGCTTGGCGGCACGTTTCTCGCCTATATATTTGTGATGATCGGGCAAAAGGCGTTGCGCCCGACCCTTGTGGGTATGTATAATTATGTACAGCCTATCGTTGCCACCACCATAGGGATATGGATGGGGCTTGATGTGATGACTCCTGTCAAGGCTATTGCCGTGGCGATGATATTCGGCGGCGTGCTTCTTGTAAACCTGAGCAAGGCTGCCCATAGGGAGAAGGCGACGCCTGTCGACAGCGATGTCAGCGATGAAGGTCGCTCTCGCTGATGTAGCCGTTCATCATGGCGTAAACCGACAGTCCCGACACGCTTTTTATGCCGAGTTTAGCGGTGATGTTTTTGCGATGGGAGAGCACGGTGTTGAAACTGATGTTCAATCGGTCGGCGATCTCCTTGTTTATAAGTCCTGTGGCTACGAGACTAAGTACCTCGATCTCGCGTTGTGACAGCTCGGCGGATGCGGTATCCTCCGGCCGGCGTTGTTCGACGATCTTTAATATGCTGTCGAGCTGCTCTATTAGCGAACTTTCGCTGCCGTTGATGTCAAGGCTTTCGCCGATGATAACGGTACGCGCGCGGCGTGGTATGAAAAAGTCAAGCGATGATGCAAAAACGCGTGGTGACACGAAATATAACGATGATGCCGAGTCGCCGCTTTCATCGACCGACGCCGACATGGCGGCATCAATGTCAAAATATTGACGCAACAGATAACGCAAGCCAATGCCTTGCAGTGTATCGTCAAGAAGCAGCGTTACTGTCATCATCCCTTGTTTTGGAGTGATCGGCTTATGGGGAGCAATATGCGGTCGCGAATTCGGTTGTTTTGCCGCATGTCTTTTTCAAGCGTGATTATCGCCACTATGACCGCGTAGCACAGGTTGAGGTCGTAGTTTCCGGAAAGATGTTTTATAAACATGTTTTTGAGGTCGCTGAGCTTGTCCTCTATGCAGGAGTCACTATCGGGGAGCGGTAATACGACACCCTGCGCGCCGTCGGCCTGCAATTCGGTGATCGCCGGAAACCATTCGTTGAGGTCGTGGTCAATACGCGACTCGATGTCGCCTTCAAGCTCCTTATAGAACCGATACATAGCCTCAAGGCTTGCGTTGGCTCCTTCAGCCGATTTAAGAAGGAGGGAGAAGTGACGGCGTATATTGGGGAGCTGGTAGTGGCGATAGTAGTTGTCGGTCTTTACAAGGTATCCTATGATCTCGCCGACTTGAAATCCGAGCAGTCGCTCTTCAGGGAAATAGCCGTCGTTGACAAAAGTGTTGAGAATGACAAGCACAAAGTCGGGGTCAAGGCTGTGGGAGGCACATATTTCAGCCACCGACATGTCGCCTGTGCCAAGATTTATGCCAAACCGGTTGATGACGGGTATCACCGACGGTTCGTGGTCAATTACGTCGCTCATGCGGGTGTCGCGGTAGATAAGTGCCATATGTATCCGGATTAATGCTTTGTGTGCTTGATGGTGATTGTGCCTGACTCTGTGATAATTATGTCCATGGTCACGTCGTGAGGCTCCGATTCGATGTCGTCGACGAGCTGGAAGTCATATCCTACGCCCACCTTGGTTGCCGATGTCCGGCTCAGCAGGCGGTCGTAATAGCCTTTTCCCCTGCCTACGCGGTTACCCCGGCGGTCGTAGGCTACGGCAGGCACCACGATAAGCTCGATATTGTCAATCTCCTCGACATCGTCGCCTGTAGGCTCCTCGATATGGAATGCTCCGTATTGCAGCCGGGAGCGGTCGTAGGGGAGCACCTCAAGGTCGACTCCGTTGACGCGGGGGAGGAAAAAGTGTTTACGGTCATGCCACTTGTTGATAAACGCTATTGTCGAAAGCTCGTCGGGGAGTGAATGATACATCAGTATCTTGTCGGCCATGATGAAAGCCGCCGACTTTTCAAGAAGCGAGAATACCGAATCAGCCGCCCTGTCGCGCTCAATGTCGGACAGGAGAGCCTTGTGAGCTTTAATGCGGCGCCTTATTTCCTCTTTTTTCATAATGTATTGTCAATTACTTGTGCTTGTGGTTGCCGGCTCTGACTCAGGCAGGATCGGCGCCACGGCGTTTCCGGCGTCAAGTTCGGAGATAGCGCGTTGCACGGTGGCGTCGTCGGTGTTTATGACCTGATAGAGATATTCCCTTCCGAGAATGTCGCTTGCAATCAGAGCTCTCAAGTTCTTAACAATCAAGTTGCGTGAAATGTTGATGTAATACCATCGCGCGGGAATGCCTTTCCGGACAGCGTATGCCACAAACAGCTGAAGCAGCTCGTCATCGTCGGGCAGGCGCGACATGAATTCCTGTAAAGTCTTCGCCTGAGAAAGCGCGGTGCGATTTTTGTCGGTGTATTCAAATGCAAATTTCTGGAGTAATCCGGCATTGACCACATCATAATAGTATTTAGTGACACCGCTTGTGTCATTGGGCACAAATACGTCGGGCATTATGCCGCCTCCGCCATACACGGTACGGCCGTTAAGGGTGCGGAACTGGAGATCTTCGTTGAATTTTATGCTGTCAGAGTTGTAAAACTCTCCATGCTCATAGCGGTTTACGATGTCAAGCTCATAGGCAGATCGCTTTCCGAGCTGATAGTCTTTCTGTATACATCTTCCCGACGGAGTGAAATATCGCTGCACTGTGAGGCGTATAGCGCTACTGTCGGGCAGGGTTGTCTGACGCTGCACGAGACCTTTGCCGAATGAACGGCGCCCTACGATAAGCGCCCTGTCGTTGTCTTGCATCGCCCCAGCGAAAATTTCGCTCGCGCTTGCCGAATACTCGTCAAGAAGCACGATAAGCGGTGCTTCCTGGAATGCGCCTGTGCCGTCGCTGAACACCTGTGAGTCCTCCATCGGCTTCCTGCCTCGCGTGAACACTATGGGGGAGTTTGGCGGCAGAAATTCGTTGGCCATATAGATAGCCATTTCAAGGAATCCCCCGCCATTTCCGCGAAGATCAACGATATAGCGGTTGGCGCCCTCGTTTTTCAGCTTGACAAGTCCGGTGAGGAACTCGTCGCGTGTCGTGCGACCGAATTTATTGACCTTTATATATCCTGTCTCGGGTGCAATTATATAAGCGGCATCAATTGAGTTTACGGGTATGTCGCCGCGAGTCACCTCAAAGGTGAGCATCTTTTTCGCACTCTTGCGCCTGATGCCAAGTTTCACCTTTGTGCCTTTTTCTCCCTTAAGCATTTTCACAATGTCGGTATTGGGTATATTCTGCCCGGCCACAAGCGAGTCGTCGATAGTCATGATGCGGTCGCCCGGCATGAGTCCTATCTTTTCCGACGGTCCTCCGGCGATTACTTCGCTTACGGTCACTGTGTCGGTAAGCATGGTGAACGCTATGCCTATACCGCTGAATGAGCCGTCAAGGTCATCGTTGACTGCCTGAAGATCCTCTGCCGGTATGTAGGTCGAGTGGGGGTCGAGGTTGGCGAGCAGGTTGGGAAGCGTGTGTTCGATCAAAGAATCGACATCGACCTCGTCGACATAATCGTTTTTTATCAGTCCGAGAATCTCGGAAAGCTTTTTTTCTCCTTTACCGGAGCTGTGAATGTCACTGAACTTTATTCCTATCCAAATACCGCCGATAAGTGACACCGCGATCACGATCGGCATCCAGGCGACAGGATTTTTAATGTATTTCATAATTTGCGATAAGTAACTCGATTTGCAATAAGTAACTCGTCAATCATCAATGTCGGCTACGTGGATACATTCAACGCCGGCACGGCGTAGCACGTCGAGGCCGTCTTGTATCCGGTACAGGTCGTTGTACACAACCCTTTTTATGCCTGCCTGTATTATAAGCTTGCTGCATTCCAGGCATGGCGACGCGGTGATATATAGCGTCGACCCCTCGCTGCTGTTGCTGCTTCGCGCCACTTTCGTGATCGCATTGGCCTCGGCATGCAGCACATAAGGCTTGGTCACGCCGGATTCATCCTCGCAGACGTTTTCAAATCCTGCCGGAGTCCCGTTGTAGCCGTCGGATATAATCATCTGGTCCTTTACCAATATGGCGCCTACTTTTCGGCGTTGGCAATATGAGTTCTCAGCCCAGATACGCGCCATCCTCAGATAGCGCTTGTCAAGCACAATTTGCTTCTCGTTAATATTCATTGCTTAATGAGCGTCTATAATCCCGCAAATATACGAAATTATCACGAACGCTAATGCAATTTATTCAAAATATGAGAGAAAAATATTTAAGAATTTGCTTTTTCTGTCAGAATGCAGGCGAGATGGAGTTTAGGCGCGCCTGTATGGTACGGGCTATACGGTAATGTCCGTTGTCGTTGGGGTGGAGCAGGTCGGATTCGCCGTGATGGAAATATTGAACGTGGTTTTCCTCCATCGGGAATAATCCGCTGTCGCTGTACAGGTCGATTACAGGGATTGACCAAAGCATGGCGCCTTCGCGCAAGGTCTTGATATATTCCTCTATGTAAAGCCCCAGCCCGTTGCTCCAGTTTTCATCGGGCTGCACATTGTTTTCGCTGAATTTAGCAAAAGCCCGGTGAATAGGTGTCATCATGATTATCTGTTTGTCGGGATAATTATGTTTCAGATATGATAACACCCGGTTTATGTTGCCGGTGAATGAGGAATCGTTCATTTCAAATGTCCTGTGCTTGCGCCACTCCATCTTGCCGTTATGGTTGACGCTGTCCATCTTTTCCGTATAGAATTTTCCTATGGGCTTGTTATGGTTGTAATCGTTGGTGCCCGCCCAGATGATTACTACGTCGACGGAATCACCAAGTGTTTGGTGCATTTCCACCGCTTTTTTGTAGATGCCGTCCCATTGGTAGCCGCTGCGTGCAAATACGAGGGGCTTGATTCCGGTGAGTTGTTCGAGATAAGCCCAATAGTGCTTTTGAGTCGACTTGTTGCCGGGATCGGTCATAGAGTCGCCGAGAAATGCCACTCGCTTTCCTTTCCATGGAGTGTCGAGGTCTATGTCGTAAGCCGGGACTTCAACTACAGGGGCGTGAGTGTGTCCGTCGTGGGCATAGGCGTTTGCAGGGAGTGTTAAAAGCATTAGAGCAGCTCCCATGTTCATGATTGATTTGATCCGTGATTTTGTAAATTTCATGATAATTATTGCCGTGTAAAATAATCCACTTTGTAACCGGAGAGCAAATTTACGATAAAAATTTCAATAAACCGTGTTGTGGCGTTAATATGCTGTGACGCAGTGGATAGCGACTGTGGATGATACATGAATATAGCTCTTTGTTACATTTTGTGAGCCATCCGTTACATGGTTAGATGCATTGGTTACGTGTTTGTTTGACACTAATAATGTATTACGTATAATTTTGCGTTGCATTTAAATCTAAGCATGACGGCAATGAAAAAAGTAAATTACGACATTCTCCGGCTTGGTCTATGGAGCATCTGCTTCATTGCCTTTTCTTGTGTAGGAATGGCTGCGACGTTGCCTCAATTGCATGTCGACGGGCGCTATCTGAAAAATGCCGATGGCGAGATTGTTAATCTTCACGGATTTGCTCAGACATACAGCCCGTGGTTCAATGAGCGCGGCACAAAATGGAATAATTATGATGTGGCCGGATGTCTCCGTTACAATAAGCAGAAAATTGACGAAATAATCTCCGCCGGATGGAAGATGGACTTTGTGCGTCTTCATATGGATCCATATTGGTCAAATACTCCCGGGGTGAATACTGAAGGAGAAGGAGATATCTCGGCTTTTGATTTTAACCGTTTCAAGAAATATCTTGACGAGGTGTTTGTGCCGATGGCTGAATATGCCGCATCCAAGGGGATGTATGTGGTCATGCGGCCGCCGGGTGTATGCCCCAAGGAAATTTCCGTCGGGGGCACATATCACAATTATTTAAAAAAGGTGTGGCATCATGTGGCATCGCACTCCAAGCTGAAAAACAATTCGGCAGTGATGTTTGAACTTGCCAATGAGCCGATTAATATCCTTGGAAGTGACGGCACTTATGGGAGTTCGTCGCAGGCGCATTTTGATAAATGCAGCCAGTTTTTCCAGGAGATAGTGGATGACATGCGCAGCCTCGGGTGCAATAATATAATATGGATTCCCGGTCTTGCATATCAATCTAATTATAGCGGATATGCCGTGGCGCCGGTAACCGGTAAGGATATCGGATATGCGGTACATGCCTATCCGGGGTGGTTCGGTAGCGACGCCGAGGTGCCGAGTGCTGAGCTTGGCGGTGTGCAAGGCGGTGGATATGACGGGTTTATAGCGGGTTGGCAGAAGCAGATCGCCCCGGTATCCGACATTGCCCCAATAATTGTGACTGAAATGGACTGGGCTCCTGCAAAATATAACTCATCATGGGGTAAAAGTATTACCGGCGAGGCTTACGGCGAGGGTTTCGGCGCTAATTTCAAGACGATTGTCGACCGTTCGGCAAATGTAAGCTGGCTGCTTTTTACCGAGCCGCACCTGCTTGCCCAATTTAAGGATGACGCAGGCTCTCAGGGAAAATATACTTTCCTTAACGATCCGCAGGCGTGTCCCTGGCCTATATATCATTGGTATAAGGAATATGCCGGCGGTGATGCGGAAAAGGGCGAGATCAGCCATCTCGAATTTCGTGAAGGTGATGCTGTGACGATGCTTACAGGTTCAGTCTACCCGTTGACACTCAATGCGGTATATGCCGACGGACACAAGCGAGATGTTTCGATGCTTGCCGATTTCGTGTCCACTTCCGACGATGTGGTGCGTTCCAAGTGTGCCGGAAACCTGTTTGCCGTTTCCGACGGCTGTGCCACCGTGACTGCGTCATATGGCGGACACAAATGCTCGATAGAGGCTACGGCCACGACCTTTCCGTTGGTAAGCGGTATCTTCAATCCTTCAATCTGGGAAACCGGCAGTTTTGATGAAAGGACTCATACGGTTGTTACCGGTAAATATGGCTTTGCCGGATGGAATTATGCGTCGGGCGTTGACATGTCGGGTTACAAGTACTGTGTGGCGGTGCTTGGCTCTGACAATGACGTGCAGGTATCTTTCCGACTGTTTGATATAGATAATTATTGGACTGACTGTAGCATAAATGACTTTAAGGACAAGAGGGTTATAGCTGTAAACCTTAAGGAGCTGAAGTCGGATAAAGGCAGGAAGATGGATCCCTCCCACATATATATAGCGGGATTTTGGTCGCTCGGCGGTCGCCCGTTTGTGATCAACAGGGTGTATCTTACCAATAATGACGATTATCTTGCGGGCATCGATGATATTGATGCCGCTAATGAAGATGAGATTGTCGATGTTTATACCATGACCGGTGTCCCTGTGCGCCGTCAGGTGGCGCGCTCTGCCGCGACAGACGGTCTTCCGCGAGGGTTTTACGTAGTGGGTAATGAAAAGATTGCAATCAAATAATAAAGATTTCCAGATATGAAGAAGATTTTAACCATGGCATTGTCTCTTTCTTTGGCGGCTGCTTCTCTGGCAGCTGCAGAGAGTGGTGTGCCGGTGATTGAAAATCCTGTGCTTTGGGCGGATGTGCCTGACCCGGATGTGATAAGTGTCGGTGATGATTTCTATATGGTCAGCACCACCATGCACCTGATGCCCGGTTGCCCTATAATGCATTCCCGTGATTTGAAAAACTGGGAGGTTATAAGCTATGTGTTTGACAGCCTTGATGATACTCCGTTCTATGACATGGATGGCGGTACTGTATACGGAAAAGGGCAGTGGGCTACCTCGCTTCGCTATCATGACGGTAAGTTCTATGTGCTTTTCTCTCCTAACGACAATCCCTACCGCTCATACATATATAGTGCGACCGATCCCGCAGGCAAGTGGGAGCTTGTGTCTCGCATGCAGCATTTCCATGACTCGTCATTTCTTTTTGACGACGACGGCAAGGTGTATGTGTTTTACGGTGGTGGTGACATCCGCCTGCGTGAACTTAATCCAGACTTGAGCGATGTCAAGGAAGGCGGCGTGGATATGGTGGCGATACATCCCGATTCAACGGAAACAGGTCTTCATGAGGGAAGCCGCGCTATCAAGCATAACGGAAAATATTACGTGCTTGTGATATCGTGGCCTGCCGGTCAGCCGAGACGCCAGCTGTGTTACCGCGCTGACAATATAACCGGTCCTTACGAGAAGAAGGTGATACTCGAAAGCACGTTCGGCGGCTTCCCATATGTGGGTCAAGGCGCAATCTTCGATGACAGCGAAGGCAATTGGTGGGGCATGATTTTTCAGGATCGCGGCGGAGTAGGGCGTGTGCCGACTCTTAACCCGTGTCGCTGGATCGACGGATGGCCTATACTCGGTGATGAAAACGGCAATGTGCCTGCAACGCTCACCGGTTTCGGCAAAGAGACCGCATCAAAGGCAATCGTTACAAGCGATGACTTTAACAGCAACGAGCTTGGAATGAACTGGGAGTGGAATCATAATCCCAAGAACGGAGCATGGTCGCTCGCAGCTCGCCCCGGTTATCTGCGACTCTATACAAGCAAGGTGGTGGATAATATGTATGAGGCACCCAATACAATAGGTCAGCGAATGGAAGGCCCTGAGTGCACGGGAACTGTAAAGCTTGATCTTTCGGGTATGGCTGACGGAGATGTAGCCGGCTTCGGTGCGTTTAACGGGCATTCCGCTCTCGTATCGGTGCGTAACGACAATGGTGTCAAGTCAATTGTATATCATAAGTCGGTTGTCAATTTCAAGAAAGACAGCAAAGTGATTGACACTGTGGATAATGAGGATCTGGTCGTAGTCCCGTTAAAAGGCGACGAGATTTATATAAGGATCAACGCTGATTTCCGACCCGGTCAGGACATGGCGCATTTCTCCTACAGCCCCGACGGAAAGACCTGGGCTGATTTTGCGCCTGATTTCAAGATGCGCTACGATTGGTCGCGCTTGTTCATGGGCACCAGGTTTGCCATATATAATTACGCAACAAAACAGCCCGGCGGACATATCGACGTAGATTACTTCGCCTACGACAGGCTGACGAAATAAAGATATTAACAGAGGTACAATTATAAGGATGTATTTAGATGATAGGTGACAATTAGGATTAAAGATGATTTAGGTTAATTTTACTAAATGACTTTATTTTTAGTTTTTGGGTAATACTATGTTCTCGCACTTATATCAGGACTTCACCGTGTGGTGAGGTCCTGATTGCTTAATGTCTGATTTGTAGCTACGTAGCATGAGTAAGATTACCTACATAGACGAATATGTTACACGAAATTTGCAACATGTAACACAGATAGACGCTCTTGAAACAACTTTTCGAGGCTGTCCCATGGTTGTTAAATATCTTTACAAAAAGTTTTAAAGACCTTAATGACTCAAAATTTTAGTAACACAGAGAATTTAGACTGATGAAAGCAAAACCAACCTTAATTGCCATTTCTGCAGGATTGTTGCTCTCCGGAGCAGCGATATATTCGTGCGCACGTGCAAGCGCGAGCGAGAAGCCTCAAAAGTCAGCGGCTTTATTTGACTCGTTTTCCTACAAGGGCATGGATGACTTCTATGAGTCAAATCCGTTGCCTGATAATTCTTCATTCTACAACCCGATTCTCCCCGGATGGTATTCCGACCCTTCGATCTGCTCCAACGGCAAGGGTGACTACTATCTGGTGACTTCGACGTTTACCTATTTCCCCGGTGTGCCGGTGTTTCACAGCACTGACCTTGTCAATTGGGAGCAGGTGGGCTATGTGCTTGATCGTCAGTCGCAACTTGATAATATCGCAGGGCAGCATGTCAGTGGCGGAATTTTCGCTCCCGACATCGCTTACAATCCCGCCAATGACACTTATTACATGATCACTACCAATGTGGGCGCCGGCAATTTCTTTGTCAAGGCAAAGGATCCGGCGGGCGATTGGAGCGATCCCGTGTATCTGCCCGAGGTGCAGGGTATCGACCCGGCTTTCTTCTTTGACAATGACGGAAAGGCATATATCGTAAACAACGATGATGCCCCCGATAACAAGCCGGAGTATCCCGGTCACCGCACAGTGAGAGTCGTGGAGTTTGACACCGCGGCCGAGAAATGTGTAGGCGAGCGCAAGATCGTAGTCAATAAGGGATGCCGTCCTCAGGAAAAGCCGATATGGTGTGAGGGCCCACATATATATAATCTTGACGGTATATATTATCTAATGACAGCAGAGGGCGGTACCGCTGACTGGCATAGTGAGGTGATATACCGTGGAAAGTCGCCTTTCGGTCCCTTTGAGCCGTGGGAGGGAAATCCTATCCTGACCCAGCGTCACCTTGACCCGAACCGTACAAATCCCATCACCTGCGCCGGTCATGCCGATCTTGTGAAGACGACTGAGGGTGACTGGTGGGCTGTGTTCCTTGCTTGCCGCCCCGGCGACGGAAAGTTTGAGAACCTCGGTCGCGAGACATTCCTTATGCCCGTAAACTGGACTTCCGACGGATGGCCTTACA
Organism: uncultured Muribaculum sp.; assembly: GCA_910587665.1. Lineage (GTDB taxonomy): Bacteria > Bacteroidota > Bacteroidia > Bacteroidales > Muribaculaceae > Muribaculum. The sequence continues at coordinate 42,802 of CAJUMZ010000002.1, read as the reverse complement.
TTACCCGCGGCAATGATGAGATACCTATGGTAGTAAGCCGTCCCGGCGCGACCCGCGGCGAGAAAGTCACCTTTGGCAATTTTGCAAGAGAGTATGACTTCTCCGGCGATAAGCTTGACTGGGACTGGCATACATTGCGCGGTGCAGCCACCGATCATTACTCGCTTACCGAAAACCCCGGTTACCTTACTATAAAATGTGCACCGGTAGCTTCGACCGAGAAAAAAGAGCTTCCTTTTGTGTGCCGCAGGGTACAGCATCATAAATATGAGTGCGCCACCCGCATGGTGTTCTCTCCTGAGAATGAGAACCAGTACGCCGGTATGCTTGTGATGAAAGACGAGACCCATCAGTACCTGCTTGACAGGTGTCTTGACGGCGGCGAGCATGTCGTGGCCCTGCACAAGATCGGTCGCGACAGCAACGAGACACTTGCCAAGGCTCCCGTGAGCGGCGACGCCATAAATCTCAAGGTATGCTCCAACGGCACTCATTACGACTTCCATTACTCTACCGACGAGGGCAAGACCTGGAAGCCTCTCCTTACAGGCGTTGACGCCGCATATACCTCTACCTCCCAGGCAGGAGGCTTTACCGGCACCACTGTAGGGCTTTATGCTTCAAGCGCGAGATAATAACATATAATATTAACCTTAAAAACAATTATTTACCGACCTGAAAAGAAAAAGAGAAAATCAACCGAACTATTCCTAACCTTAAACCGCGACAGGATGTCGCGGCAAAGCTAACAAAGCAACTTAGTAATTATTAAATTTAAGCTAATAACAATGAAAAATGTAAAGAAACTATTTCGATGCATTTCTTTCCTGACACTGTTTCTGTGTTGCGGGGCACTGACCTCCTACGCTGATACGGTAAAGGGAACTGTAACCGACGACACCGGCGAGCCGCTGATCGGTGCAACGGTCGTCGTCAAGGGTAAACCTGCGATCGGTACCGCCACGGATATCGATGGTAATTATGCATTGCAGGTGCCCGATAGTAAAAGTGATGTTCTTGTGTTCTCCTACATCGGCATGTTGCCTAAAGAAGTGAGAATAGGAGGTAAGACTACACTTAATGTGAGCCTAAGCACAAACACCGCCCAGCTTGACGAGGTGGTCGTTGTGGGCTACGGTCAGCAGAAGAAGGCTTCGGTCGTGGGTGCGATCACGCAGACCACCGGCGAGGTCCTCGAGCGTGCTGCGGGTGTGCATGACATCAGTGCCGCCCTTACCGGTAACCTCCCCGGTGTGATCACAGTGCAGTCTTCCGGTATGCCCGGTGAGGAAAGCGCAAAGATTACCATCCGTGGTGCCAGCTCCTGGAACAACTCCGACCCTCTCGTGCTCGTCGACGGTATCGAGCGTGACATGAACAGCGTGGACATCAGCTCAGTAAAGTCAATCTCAGTACTTAAAGACGCATCAGCAACCGCCGTTTACGGTGTGAAGGGTGCAAACGGTGTTGTGCTTATCACCACCAAGCGAGGCGAGGAAGGTCGCGCTAAGATCGATGTAGGTTTCACCGCCACATTGAAGAGCGCCTCCAAGCTCCCCAACAAGCTTGACTCCTGGGGATCTCTCGACGCCCGTAACCGTGCGGTGCTCAACGAGCTCGGTATCATGCCAAGCTCATGGAGCTACTATACTCCTTATGACGTAATCGACAAGTACCGCAACCCCGCCAATCTCGAGGAGGCTGAGCGTTACCCCAACGTTGACTGGCAGGATTACCTGTTCAAGGATCACGCGATGGCCTACAACGGAAACGTGTCGATCAGCGGTGGTACAAAGTTTGTACGCTATTTCGCCGTTATCGACTTCGTTCACGAGGGTGACCTTTTCCGCAACATCGACAATGGCCGCGGTTACGGCACAGGTTTCGGCTACAACCGTATCAACGCCCGTTCTAACCTTGACTTCTCGCTCACTCCGACCACTATATTCAAGGTGAACATCGCAGGTTCAAACGGTCAGAAGCGTTCTACATGGCCTGCCGACGGTAACTCCTTCAACCAGAGCAACTGGAACGACCAGCAGATCTGGGCGGGTGCCTACAATATCGCGCCTAATGCATTCCTTCCCGTTTATGCCGACGGTTCCTGGGGTTACTTCCCGCAGTTCAAGTCGCAGGTGGCCAACTCTGCCGAGCAGCTCGCTTTCGGTGGTGCGTTCAAGACCACTCAGACCCGTATCAACACTGACTTCGTGCTCGAACAGCAGCTCGACTTCATCACCAAGGGTCTCGCTTTCCGCGGTATGATCTCCTGGGACAACTACTTCATCGAGGCAGGCCGTGGTGTAAACGACCTTTACAACACCCCGCTTCACAAGTGGATCGACCCTGCTACAGGCAACGTACAGACCGATACCCCGCAGGACAACACCACTCAGTTTGATTACGCTCCCGGTACAAAGTGGACCACCAACGGCGGTTCAGTACAGAACTGGAACACAGTGCGTAACCTCAACTATCAGCTCCAGCTCAATTACAATCGCGAGTTCGGTCTTCACAACGTTGGTGTTACCGGCGTTTGGACCCGCTCGGAGATGGCTACCGGTAGCATGATTCCTATCCGTCGTGAGGACTGGGTATTCCGTGCCACCTATAACTTCGCCGACCGCTACTTCGTAGAGTACAACGGTGCCTACAACGGTTCAGAGAAGTTCGGTAAGGGCTACCGCTTCGGTTTCTTCAACTCAGGTGCTATCGGTTGGCGCCCCTCACAGGAAAAATTCTGGGACGGCATCCGCAGCTGGTGGGAAGAACTTAAGATCCGTGCCTCTTACGGTGAAATCGGTGACGACTCCGGCGACCGCTTCCTTTACATGGACCAGTGGGCTTTCGGTGGTGGAACAAAGATGCAGCAGACCGGTCAGCTTGACTCTCAAGACGGTGGTCTGACCTATCCCGGCGGTAGTAACTATACCTATTATCGTCAGAGCATGCTCGGTAACCCCGACATCCACTGGGAGAAAGTGACCAAGATGAACCTCGGTATCGACTTCTCGTTCCTCAACAACACTATCGCCGGTACCGTCGAGCTCTTCAAGGATAAGCGTAAGGACATCATCCTTGCCGGCTCCGACCAGGCCATCCCCACTTTCTTCGGTTTCACTCCCGCACGCCGCAACCTCGGTAAGGCAGAGGTGAAGGGTTACGAGCTTGAGCTTCGTTTCACAAAGAACCTCAACCCCCACACCCGCATCTGGGCTAACGCCAGCATGACTCACGCCGCCAACAAGATCATCAACCGCGACGACCCACAGTACATGCCAGAATACCAGAAGCAGGCAGGCTACTACATCGGCCAGACCCACAGCCATATCAACGGCGGCTTCCTCAGCTCGTTTGACGAACTTTACGGTAGCCCCTCTCACGATGTGAACAACACTGAGCGTATCCCCGGCGACTACTATATCGTCGACTTCAACGGCGACGGTGTCGTTGACGTGCGTGACTCCGCACCCTACGGATACTCCGGCACTCCCCAGAACACTTACAACGCCACTGTCGGCTTCGAGTGGAAGGGATTCAGCTGCTTCGTGCAGTTCTACGGTGTGACCAACGTTACACGCGACGTTAACCTCGTAAGCTTCCAGAATCATATCGACAACGTATATGACATCGCTCCCTGGTGGAACGGCAACGACTATTCGGGTGAAGTGACAATACCTCGCTGGTATTCTTCCGCAAGCCCCTATGCCAACGGCACACAGTATCTCTTCGACGGCTCTTACGTGCGTCTGAAGAATGCCGAGATCGCCTACACCTGGAATAAGGGCTGGATCCGCTCGCTCGGTCTCAGCTTCCTGAAAGTTTACCTCAACGGTAACAACCTCTGGGTATGGTCGCGCATGCCTGACGACCGTGAGTCCAACTTCTCAGGCGGATCAGGCTCGGGTGCTTACCCGACCATGCGTCGTTTCAACCTCGGTATTAAGTTCAATCTCTAAAAATCAGGATACCAATAATGGAAAAGATATATAAATCACTTAAGGTTGCCGCCGTGGCATTGGTGACACTTTTCGGCTTCTCTTCCTGCGAGGACTACCTCGACAAGGATGCCGACTCCAACGTGTCGCCCGAGACGGCGTTCACCAACTTTACCAATATGCAGGGTTACGTCGAGGAAATCTACAACTGTATCCCCGACAAGGCTAAGTGCTATTGGACAACCGCATGGAATCTCGGTGATGACGAGATACAGAACCCTCAGGCCGACGGTATCATCATCCACCGTATCGACCTCGGCGACTTCTACGCCTGGCAAAACAACGACCAGTTCTGGTTTGCAGCCAACAAGGCAGGTCTCAACCCCACATCTACCGACGCGTTCAACCACCGTCTCTACGGTCACGCATGGTACTGTATAGCTAAGGCCAACCAGGGTCTTGAGAATATCGACAAGTACTTCACCGGTACCGAAGAGGAGTCCAACTTCATCAAGGGTCAGCTCTACTTCTTCCGTGGATGGTGGCACTTCGAGATGATGCAGTTCCTTGGCGGTCTTCCTTATGTTGACAAGGTGCTCACTCCCGATGAGGCTTCTTCACTGAAGCGTCTCAGCTATGTCGAGCTTGCCGATAAGATCGCAGAGGACTTCCGCAGGGCTGCTGACCTCCTTCCCAACAACTGGGACAACACTGCAACCGGTCGCCGCACCGCTGGTAAAAATGAGCTTCGCATCACAAAGGTGTGTGCACTCTCTTATCTCGGTAAGAACTACCTCTGGGCTGCTTCTCCCCTTATGCAGCATGGCGCGCAGACCGGCGGTGCCAAGACCTACGACTATAGCGCCGAGTATGCCGAGAAGGCTGCCGAGGCTCTTGGTGAGGCTATTACCCATCTGTTAAGCGGTGAGACTCCGTATAAGTTTGCCGAGTTTAGCTATTCCAATGTTTATGACCACACCAAGAAAGCCGGCGTGGAGACAAGCTATAGCGAGATCTTCTTCACAACCGGTCGTTCATGGCTCCAGCCCGGTGGTAGTGAAGCTATCCTCCGCGGTCCGTCAAACGGTTGGTCTTACACCCGTTACAACTATAGCCGTACATTCGGTCCCAACCCGCTTTGCGCCCAGGACAACCATATCCACCAGCCGACTGCCAATTATGTGGCAAACTACGGTATGGCCAACGGTTATCCCCTTGATGACGCTACCGGCGAATGGGATATCAACCATCCTTTCAAGGGTCGCGACCCGCGCTTCTACCACGACATCGTGTTTGACGGCGTGAAGTATATCAACGGTGACCCGAAGGAAGACAAGGCTATGAAATATGCCGGACTCGCCACAGGCGGATCTATGCGTGCAGTGGCCAACGCTTCCCGCACCGGTTATTTCTACCAGAAGCTTGTGCCTCACACCTGTCAGAAGTATGACGGTGCCGACGATTACGGTCCCAATCCCCACGCTTACATCCCTTACCTCCGTCTTTCCGACGTGTATCTGATGTATGCAGAGGCTTGTGCCGCATGGGGCGGTCGCGACAAGGCAGCCAAGTCGTGTCTTAATCTGACTGCTGCCCAGGCTATTGAGGTCGTTCGCAGTCGTCCCGGTCTTGATATGCCCGGCGTTCCCGCCGAGTATACCGGCAACAAGTTTATGGATGAGGTGCGTCGCGAACGTGCCGTCGAGCTTGCCTTCGAGGGATTCCGCTTCAACGACCTCCAGCGTTGGTTGCTCCTCACCGAGCCTAAATATGTCAAGAAGACTTCTCAGGAGTTTATCCGCGTAGAGGATGAAAGCTTCTTCGCTTCCGAAGATCCCGCCGATGCACGCGTTGCCGAATTCCGTGAAGAAGAGATACTCACCCGTAATTTCGGTACCAAGCATTACTGGTTCCCGCTGCTCCGCAACGACACCTATATCAATGCCGATATCGAGCAGAATCCGGGATGGTAATAAGCTATTAACCTTAACCATACACAGTATAATATGATTTCAAAATATAAAACCATTCTTCCTGCCGTCATTGCCGCGGCATGCGGGTTCAGCTTTCCCGTCATGGCGCAGGATGAGTCGGCCGACTCCCTTCTTGCCTCTCCGGTTCAGCTTGGCTTCCGTCAGGTTGATGCCAACGAGGTGCTCGGTGGAGTTGAAGTGCTTGATGTCGAGACACTTCTTAAGAAGAACTATATAAATGACATCAACAGCGGTACAATCAGTGGTTACGTGCCCGGTTACAACGGCAATTCGCTCTGGGGTCTTGATGCCGACAACGACGGCTATCTTGTCCTTATCGACGGTGTGCCCCGCGACCTTAACAACATTCCCCCGCAGGAGGTGAAGGATATCACCTTCATGAAGGGTGCGCAGGCTGTGGTGCTTTACGGTAGCCGTGCCGCAAAGGGTGTGATCTACATCACTACCAAGCGTGGCGGCGAGGGCCCGTTGAAGATCGATGTCCGCCTTAATACAGGCTGGGCTGTTGCTAAGGCTTATCCCGAATATCTCGGAGCGGCCGAATACATGACCCTTTACAACGAGGCTCGTGCCAACGACGGTCTCGGCGCGGCATTCTCCGAGGAGCAGATCTATCGTACCGCCTCTCACGCCAATCCTTACCGTTATCCGGATGTAAACATGTATTCCGGTGATTACCTGAAGAAAGCGTATAACCGCACTGACGCCAACCTCGAGATTTCGGGCGGTAACCAGCGTGCGCGTTTCTACACCAACATCAACTATTTCCGTCAGGGCGACTTCGTTGATTTCGGTGAGGCTAAGAAAAACTATACCGACCGCTTCTCGGTGCGCGGTAACGTTGATGTCAACTTCTCCGACTGGGTAAGCTCCTATGTCAACGCTTCGGCTACGTTCTACAACGCCCGTGCCGCTCACGGAAGCTACTGGGAGGCAGCATCGACCCTGCGCCCCAACCGTATCACCCCGCTGATTCCCATCAGCCAGATCGACCCCAACGCCACAGGCGCGCTTGATCTCGTGAATACAAGTATGAACCTTGTTGACGGCTGTTTCCTTGCCGGTACTCAGATCGACAAGACCAACATCTTTGCCGACTACTATGCAAAGGGTTACAACAAGTATACAAGCCGTCAGTTCCAGTTTGACGCAGGTGTAAACATCAACTTCGACAGCGTGGTGAAAGGCCTTACCTTCGCTACCAAGTTTGCGGTTGACTATGCCACCAGCTACAATACCGGTTACTACAACAACTATGCCACCTACGTGCCCGTGTGGTCAAACTATGATGGCAAGGATGTGATCACCGACATTACCATGGAAGGTCGTGAGGAGCATTCAGGTGTACAGAACATCAGCGACTCTCAGTCGCGCCAGACAATGAACTTCTCGGCTCAGTTTGACTACCGTCGCCAGTGGGCCGACGTTCACAACTTCCACGCTCTTGTGGTAGGCTCGGGATGGCAGCGTACATTCTCAGGCACTTATCACCGTACCAGCAATGTCAACCTCGGCTTTGAGGCTGATTACAATTACGACCAGCGTTACTACGTCGACCTTGCCCTTACCGGCGTGCACTCGTCGAAGCTCGCTCCCGGTCATCGTCAGGCTTGGTCGCCCTCCGCTTCTATCGGCTGGCGTATCTCGCAGGAGGATTTCCTCAAGGGTTCCGACGCTGTCAACGAGTTGATGCTTGCCGCTTCTTACAGCAAGCTCCACTCTGATATCGACATTGCCGACTACTACCTGTATTCAGCCAACTACACCAACGGTGGCTGGTATAGCTGGGCTGTCGGCGGTACTTCCGCAGCTTATCCCAAGCGTGGTGAAAACCTCGACCTTACGTTCATCACCCGCGAGGAGTTCAACGTCAACCTCCGCGGTCAGTTCTTCAACCGCATGCTCGGTTTTGACGCTTCATTCTTCGTGATCAAGAACGACGGTCTTCTTGTCAACAACTCTGTAAAGTTCCCGTCATTCTTCTCGACCTACTATCCCGAGGCTTCGTTCACTCCTTATATCAACAGCAACGCCAACCGCCGCACAGGCTTTGACTTCGGCTTGAACTTCAACAAGGAGTTTGGTGAGTTTGCCCTTGAATTGGGAGTCAACGGTACTTACTATGATACCAAGGCTCTCAAGCGCGACGAGATCTACGAGAATGATTACCAGTATCGCGAGGGCAAGCCCGTTGACGGTATCTGGGGTTATCGTTGCGAAGGCTTCTTCGCCACCGATGAGGAGGCTGCCGCTGCCAACCAGCGCGCCCTCAACGGCGGTAAGCTCCGTGCCGGCGACCTCAAGTATGCCGACATCAACAATGACGGTGCAATCGATGAAAACGATATGGTGTACCTCGGTCGCGGCGGATGGTATGGCGCTCCCTTCGCTATGGGCGTGAACATCACTGCCAAGTACAAGGGATTCACCCTCTTCATCCATGGTACTGGCGGCTTCGGCGGTCACGCTCTTAAGTCAGGCTCTTACTATCAGGTTGCAGGCGAGACCAAGTACTCTGCAGAGGTGCGCGGTCGCTGGACCAAGGAGACTGCCGCCACGGCTACCTATCCCCGACTCACCACAGGCAACGGTGCCAACAACTTCGTGGCTTCCGACTTCTGGATGTACAGCACCGACCGTTTCGACCTTGCCAAGGTACAGCTTACCTACGACTTCCCCAAGAGTCTTATCCATGGCCCGATTGTCAACGGTCTCTCCATCTACGTGAGCGGAAGCGACCTCTTGACCATCAGCAAAAACCGCAAGATTATGGAGACTACTGTAGGCGGCGCGCCCCAGTCACGTTTCTATAACATCGGTGCTAAAGTAACTTTCTAAAATGTCTGACATGAAAAATATAGTTAAATATATCGCAATATCGGCTCTTATGGTCCCCATGGTTGCTTGCGACGACCTTTTCGAGCCCGCTATTGAAAATATCAAGGACCCGAGCATGATGGAAGAGGATGCCAACTACGCCGACGCCATTCTTGGCAGCGCCTACATCCTCATGCCCTTCTCCTCCGCTCCCGTCAATGACGTTGCCACTGACGACGCCGTGTCCAACGACATCGACAACGCATGGCGCAGGATCGCGGAAGGTTCATGGACTTCCCGCACCGGCGTTTCCAACGACAACTGGCGTGACCGTAACGCTTCAATCCAGTATTGCAACCTCTATCTGTCAAATGTCGACGAAATCAAGTTCTCAGCCAACGAGGCTGTCAACACGATGTTCCGCGACCGCCTTAAAGGCGAGGCTTACGGTCTCCGTGCCCTCAACATGTACTACCTGCTTCAGAACTACGGCGGTCGCAACGCCGCAGGCGAGCTTCTCGGTGTGCCGGTATGGCGCACGCCTTTCGACTCTTTCACCGACATGAACGTGAAGCGCGAGTCATTTGCAAAGTGCATGGAATATCTGCTCTCTGACGTAGAGGAGGCTGTCAAGCTCCTTCCCGATGAGTATAAAGACGGTCTTGCCGGCAGCGACTTTATCAAGGAGCGTTATACCGGAGTATTCCCCGAGGGCAAGATTGACGGTGCCGCCGTTGACCGTGTGTTCGGTGCCAAGACGTTCCTCCGTATGTCAGGCCGTATCGCAAAGACTATCCGCGCCCAGGCCGCTCTGCTTGCGGCAAGCCCCGCGTTTGTCGACGGTTCGGGCGTGACTCCGGCTCAGGCTGCCGACTATGCCGCCGAGGTGATCGGTACTTCATTGGCTCTTTCGGCTACAGGTCACAAATGGTATCTTGAGACAGGCAACGGTGACAACGCCTCTGCCAACAATGCCGAGGTGATCTGGCGCGACGGCTTCAGCGAGAACTGCGACATCGAGACTGACAACTTCCCCCCGTCATGCTACGGCAAGGGTCGTGTCAACCCGACGCAGAATCTTGTCGACGCCTTCCCGATGGCCAACGGTTACCCGATTTCCGACGGTCGCGGCAACTATGACGCCACCAAGCCATATGAAGGTCGCGACTCACGTCTTGCAGAGTATATCGTTTACAACGGTGCTACAGGCATCAGCTCCGACAACAGGACCATCAACACCGGTATCGACGCTCAGAACAACGACGGTATCAACAAGGAGTCGGGCTACTCAACCCGTACAGGCTACTATCTTCGCAAGATGCTCCGTCAGGATGTAAATCCCAATGGCGCCAATACCGTGAAGAAGATGCACTATACCACCCGCTTCCGCTACACCCAGATCTATCTCGCTTACGCCGAGATGGCCAACGAGGCTTGGGGTCCCAAGGGTACAGGCTCTCACGGCTACAGTGCCTACAACGTGATCAAGGCAATCCGTGAGCGTGCGGGTATCTGCAAGGGTACTACCGACCCCTATCTTGACGAGTGTGCCAACGCCGGCAAGGAGAAGATGGCCGAGCTTATCCGCAACGAGCGTCGCCTCGAGCTTTGCTTCGAGAATGTACGCTTCTGGGATCTCCGCCGTTGGAATTCCGACGTCAATGTGCTCAACACCACCGCGCGCGGTGTCGAGATCAACGGTGCCGCCCACAAATTCATTGAAGTTGAATCACGCGTCTACGACCCGCATATGATCTACGGCCCGATTCCTTACAATGACGTGCTCCGTTTCAGCAACCTTGAGCAGAACAAGGGATGGTAATCCAATCAATCATCAATACAATGAATACAAACGCTATGAACTATTTCAAATATACCGCAATTCTTGCCGCCGGCACGCTTCTCGCAGGCTCTGTGTCGTCATGCAAGAACAATGACACTGATTTCCCCGATTACGAGGGTGGTGTCTCGGCTTACTTCGCCAAGCAGGATCCTGTAAGGACCTTGATTCTCGGCGAGTATGAAAACGGCGACAACTCGCTCGACAATCAGCATAAGTGCATGATCTTCGCAACCCAGGGCGGCGCCTACAAGTCGCGCGACCTCACTATCGAGGTTGCTGTCGACAATACGCTTGCCGATGATCTTTACTTTGAGGACGGCTCCCCCGTAAAGGCTATGCCGGCGGAGTATTACTCGCTTGCGAGCAATATGCTCACTAAGAAGAAAGATTATCTCTTCGGCACGGAGGTCTCTTTCACCGACGCTTTCTTTGCTGATCCCGACGCACTTAAAAACACCTACGTGATCCCCTTGGTGATGCTGAAGGCAAATGGTGCCGACCGCATCCTTGCCGGTACAATCGACGATGCATATATCAGTGACAATCCGTTGCGTACCGATGCCGCCAAGTGGAAAGTGCTTCCGCAGGACTATGTGCTCTATTGCGTGAAGTATGTCAACAAGTGGCATGCCACCTATCTCCGCCGCGGTACCGACAAGATCACTGTCGGATCGGCCGATCCCGTAGTGCGCGAGCGCAAGGCTGAGTATGTGGAGAAAGATGAGGAAGCGACTGTCATCACTCTTGGCATGAAGAAGTCTAAGTACACATTCTCCGATATCGTTGCCGACGGTGACACCAAGAAGACAATCTCTTGCGACATCGAGATCACATTTGACGACAATGACAAGTGTACGCTTGCTTCTCTCACTCCCGGCGTGACAGTGACCGGCACCGGCGAGTATGTCGTGAAAGGTGAGAAAAACAGCTGGGGTCGTCAGGACCGCGACGCTCTCTATCTCCACTACACAGTGGATTTCGGCGACCGCAAGTATGAGACCGACGACACGTTTGTGCTTCGCTCACGCGACTTTAAACCAGAGTATTTCAATCCGGTATATAGGAAATAACATTAATGAGTATTATGAAAGTATATAATAAAATAGCATGGGCTTGCGCCTTGACTCCGGCGTTGGTCGGTTGTGTCGACGAAATCGACACAACCTCCAACTTCACCGTCGACAAGCCCGAGAGTGTCGCCCAGTACGATTATCTCAATGCCTATCAGCCGCTGAAGTCATATATTGACCGCACAGCCCATCCCGGCTTCCTGCTCGGCACCGGTGTCAGCGCTGACGACTATCTGAAGCGTGGTGGCGTATATGTGCTTACCAACTCCAACTTCGATCAGGTGACCACAGGCAACGCCATGAAATATGCTTCGATTGTCGGCGACAATGGATTTATGGACTTCACCAAGGTCAACAACTTCATCGATGCCGCTACAGGCGCCGGCTTGCAGGTGTATGGCCACACCCTTTGCTGGCATGAGCAGCAGAATGTGAAATACCTTAACGGCTTGATCGCTCCCTACGTGCCTGATGATCTTGTCAGTGGCGGCGTGGAGACCATTACCCTCTGCTCTTTCTATGACGGACAGGGCGGCACATTCGGCGGCTGGGGTGGCGGCAAAATGGAAAGTGTCGATGAAGACGGAAAGCCTTGTTTCAAGTTTTCCAGCACTGAGGTGAAAGAAAATCCCTGGGAAATTCAGGCCTGTGTTTCTTCATCCTATGAGACCGGTGTGGTTTATAACATTGAGTTTGATGTCAAAGGTGATCCCGCTACCTTCACCTGGGATTTCCAGAAATCCGACGGTTATGCCGGCCGCGGTTCGACCGATCCTTTCGATGTGACCCCTGCCTGGACTCATGTCAAGATCAAGGGTACTCCTAACGGTGACGGTACTGACCGTATGCTTCTCAACCTTGGTAAATATGAAGGTGTGCTCTTTATCTCAAATCTCGTGATTACTTACGAGGGTGTGAAAGAGACTGAAGTACCTGAGGCGATGATCACCAACGGCGACGGCGCTACCGATGACAACAGTTGCTTCTTCGGCAAGACCAGTGACAGCGATCCGTTCCCCTCCGATATGGAAGATCATGCATTTAAGGTAGAGATCAACGGTAGTCCTGCCGAGGAGTGGTCATCTCAGTTCTTCATCAAGGCTAAGCGTAAGATCGCTTCCGGTGAGAAGATGGTATTCAGCATGAAAGTTAAGTGTACCGATGCGCGTACGATTGACATTCAGGCTCATGCCGATAATCCAGGCTCTTACAAGGGCAACGGCTTCGTTGGAAATAGCTTCGATACAAAGCCCGGCGAGTGGATTGAGTACAAGTGGAACGGTCTGAACGGCAACGGCGACTGCGACATCATAGCATTCAACCTCTGTAAGGGTAAGCCGGCCGATGGTGCTACCATATGGTTCAAGGATATTCAGTGGAATGTAATGGTTCCCGGCAACCAGGTTGAGCGCACTGACGAGGAGAAGCGTGAGATCATCGGCGCCGAGCTTAAGCGTTGGGTTGAGGGCTGCATGGAAGCTACCGACGGTAAGGTCAAGGCTTGGGATGTCCTCAATGAGGTGCTTTCAGGCGACGACAAGGATGGCGACGGTCTCTATGACCTCAACTCTGCAAAATACTGGACCAATAAGCCGGAAGAGCGTTTCTTCTGGGCTGACTACCTTGGAAAGGACTTCGTTCGCGACCTCGTGAAGTATGCCCGCGACAGCTACAAGGGCGAGCCTTCAGAGCTCAAGCTCTTCATCAACGACTTCAACCTCGAGTCAACTTGGGACAATAACCGCAAGGTTAAGGATCTCGTTAAGTGGATCAACCACTGGGAAGAGGATGGCGTCACAAAGATCGACGGTATCGGCTCACAGATGCACGTATCTTACAATATGGATGCTACCAAGCAGGCTCGTCAGGAAGAGTGCATCGTAGAGATGTTCCGTGTACTCAAGGCTTCCCGCAAGCTTGTGCGTATCACTGAGCTTGACATGGGTATCGTGGATGAGAATGGCAACGCTGTCAAGACGCCCGACCTTACCTTCGAGCAGAAGCAGAAGATGAGCGACTTCTACAAGTTTATCGTCAAGAAGTACTTCGAGATACTTGATTCCGACCAGCAGTACGGTATCTGCCAGTGGGCACAGACCGACAGCCCCGAGGGCAGCGGATGGCGCCCCGGCGAGCCTATCGGTCTCTGGGACATCAACTATAGCCGCAAGCCCGCTTACGGCGGCTTCGCCGACGGCCTTGCCGGCAAGGAGTAATCCTCTCCGCGTAGGGGGCGTATGCAACCCCGCCGGGGTTGATGGGGTGGGTGTGACGCCCGGATCCACGGGTACCCCTCCGGGGTTACCCGCGGCTAACCGGATGAATCCCCTCCGGGGAATCCATCCCCGCCGCCCGCAGGATACGGGATGACAATCCGAAGGATTGATCCATAAATAGCCGGTGGCGGAGCGTAGCGACTCCACCGGAAAGGATGGAAAAAGCGATTTGATTCTGGAAGAATCGTCAAGAAGTATCTTTCAGATACCATATTGATAGTCCGCCCCGGTCCGGGGGTAACGCTCCGCTTAACCCCCGGCTATTTATAGGAAGTGTCCTCCGGACACGCCCGGCGACAACCCCCGCCAGGGTTGCATACGCGGACAAAACGATAACAAAACCACCGGGAGGGGGAGTGCCCCTCCGCCTCCCGGTTAATTTTAATACCAAAACATTTAACTAACTAAATTTTTTTTACTATGAACAAAAAATTACTCGCACTTGCTGCTCTCGCAGCGATGGCTATCCCTTCAATCAGTGCAGCCGAGGTTTCCCTCCTCAATGCAGAGTCCATTCGTGGAAATGCTGTAAATGTACCGTTTGGCGAGGTTATGACACCTGTTGACGGTGTTTATAGTTTGGAGATAACTGCAGATCCTGCAGAAGCTTATACCAACCAGCTTTTTATCGTTGCTGATAAGAAGCTTGCCGCAGGTCAAAAATATAGCTTCAAAATTCAGGTTAAGTCAACTGTTGCACGCACAGTTAATTTTCAGGCACAAGGCGATCCCGGAGCATATATGCACTGGACTATAGCCGGTGGTGATTTGGAAGTTGGTACTGACTGGACTCTTCGCGAATATACCGGAGAAGTGCCTGCTGAGGCTAACGACATGCAGACTATTGCCCTCAATCTTTCTACCGGTCCTGAGGCTTGCACAATGTCTTTCAAGGATATTGTATGGACAGTTGAAGAAACCGGCGAAACTCCCGAACAGCCTGAGCAGCCCGAACAGCCCGAAGGCGTTGTAGCTGAATGGTATACCGGAAATGGCGCAACTATTGGCGGTTGGGGCGGTAACGCAACAAGGGAGAATGTAGATGAAGATGGCAAGCCTTGCTTGAAGTTTACAAACGCTGAGGCTGCTGCAAATCCTTGGGACATTCAGCTTGGTCTTGACGTAACCCTTGAATTTGACAAGACTTACTATATCTCTTTTGATATAAAGGGTACTCCTGCCGAGGGTCTTGGTGCCGGCATCCAGAACTCCGAAGACTATAGCGGAAAAGGTGACTTTACTACATTCAATATTACCGAAACTTGGAATCACGCTGTGATCGAGGCTACTTGTACTCAGGCTGAGGGCAAGGAGTCTCCCGCTAACCGCATCACTTTCAACCTCGGTAAATATGTAGGCACATTCTACATGACTAATGTAGTGCTTTCTACTACCAAGCCTGCTGGTCTTGACGCAGTAGAGGTTGCTCCCGTGGTTAACCATTGGACTGTTTACAACCTCATGGGTGTTAAGGTGCTTGACACTGACAACGAGGCTGCTGTCAACGAACTCGCTAACGGTATCTACGTGATCAACGGTAAGAAAGTTGCTATCCGCAAATAATCTCGACTGTAAAGTAGAATAGTTCGATAGCTCACACCCGGTCAGGGGACGACAACCCCCTCCCGGGTGTGAATTTTTAATTATTAACCCTAATTTGACCTCGCCATGAGACATTTCTTGATTCTGTTATCGATTATGCTTGCCTGCGGTCAGCTTGCGGCTCAGAACGAGCCTTACCGCGACCGCTCCCTTTCACCCGCCCAACGTGCCGCTGACCTGCTGCCACGGCTCACCCTCGACGAGAAGGTGATGCTGATGATGGACTATTCCGCCCCGGTCGAACGGCTCGGCATACCGGAATATAACTGGTGGAACGAGGCGCTCCACGGTGTAGGGCGCGCGGGCATAGCGACCGTGTTGCCGCAGTCGATCGCCATGGCGGCGACTTTCGACGACGATGCCGTGAACCGTGCCTTTGACATGGTGAGCGACGAGGCGAGGGCAAAATACAATGATTTCCGCCGCCACGGCTCTCACGGGCGTTACCAGGGGCTTACGTTCTGGACCCCCAATGTCAACATATTCCGCGATCCGCGCTGGGGGCGAGGTCAGGAGACCTACGGCGAGGACCCGTATCTCGCGTCGCGCATGGGTGTCGCAGTTGTCAATGGACTGCAAGGCCCGGCCGACTCAAAATATATCAAGACCATAGCGGGCGCGAAGCACTTTGCCGTGCACAGCGGCCCGGAGTGGAACCGCCACTCCTACGACGCCCGCGACATAGACCCGCGTGACCTGCGGGAGACCTATCTGCCGGCATTCAAGGCGCTCGTCGACGCCGGGGTGGGGCAGGTGATGTGTGCCTACAACCGCTACGAGGGAGAGCCTTGCTGCGGTAGCAACCGCCTCCTTACGCAGATACTCCGCAACGAGTGGGGCTACGACAAGATTATAGTGACCGACTGCTGGGCGATCAACGACTTTTTCAATCCCGGCGCCCACGAGACCCACGCCTCCGGCACCGATGCCAGTGCCGCCGCGGTAGTGTCGGGCACCGACCTGGAGTGTGGCCCGGAGTTCCGCAACCTCAAGGCTGCGTGTGAGCAGGGTCTTATCAGCGAAGAGGCTATCGACGCCTCGGTGACGCGCCTGCTCGAGGCACGCTTCTCGCTCGGCGAGATGGATGACGACCCCGATTCTCCGTGGGCGTCGCTCCCGCTCTCCATAGTAGACTGTGACCGTCATCGCGACATCGCCCTCGACATGGCGCGCAAGTCGATGACGCTCCTTAAGAACAACGGCATACTCCCCCTGCCGAAATCGGGAGAGAAAATAATGGTGATGGGACCCAACGCCGTGGACTCGGTGATGCAGTGGGGCAACTACAACGGCACCCCCTCCCACACCGTCACCATCCTCGACGGCATCCGCTCCAAGGCTGCCGACGTGGACTACCTGAAAGCATGTGACCACGTGGTCAACCAAAATATAGTGTCGCACTTCGACAATCTTTCCGCCGAGGGCCAAAAGGGCATGAAGGCGGTGTACTGGAACAATTACAAAATGGAAGGCGGCGTCGTAGCCACTCAGCGGCTCGCGACACCGCTTAACTTCACCACCGCCGGCGCCACGGTGTTTGCTCCCGGCGTCAACCTTGAGAATTTCTCCGCCCTCTATACCGCAGTCTTCACCCCCTCCGAGAGCGGCACCTACATGATCAACATGGAGGCCGACGACGGCAGGCAGTCGGTGAAGCTCGACGGCGAGACAGTGATAAAATGCCACACCGAAGGCTCGATTCATAATTTTTCCCACTCCTTCACCGCCGAAAAGGGGCGCAACTACGAGATAGAGGTGGCTTACAGCCACGGTCGCGGCACGGGCAAACTGAGATTTGACATCGGTAAGGTAACCGGCTACGACACCGACCCGGGCGATGCCGGGACAGTGATATTTGTAGGCGGTATTTCCCCCGCCCTTGAAGGGGAGGAGATGCCGGTGACGGTGCCCGGATTTCGCGGCGGCGACCGCGAGACCATCGAGCTTCCCACCCTGCAGCGCGAGCTGATAAAGAGCCTGAAGGCGCAGGGTAAGAAAGTGGTGCTGGTCAACTGCTCCGGCTCGGCTGTCGCACTTGCCCCGGAGGACTCTATCTGCGACGCCATCCTTCAGGCATGGTATCCCGGTCAGGCGGGCGGCCGGGCTGTCGCCGAGGTGCTTTTCGGCGACTATAACCCCGCCGGGCGACTCCCCGTCACCTTCTATACCGGCGACGCGCAGCTGCCCGACTTCGAGGATTACGACATGGCAGGTCGCACTTACCGCTATATGACCGAAAAGCCGCTTTATCCATTCGGTCACGGGCTGAGCTATTCGGCATTTTCCTACACCGGGCCTGTAGTGGCGGCAAGCCATAAGGCGGGCGAGCCTGTGCCGGTGAGCGTCACCGTGACCAATGACAGCGACATCGCCGGCGAGGAGGTGGTGCAGCTCTACGTGCGCCGCGTCGGTGACAGTGCCGGACCGGTGAAGTCGCTTTGCGCTTTCAGGCGTGTGCCTGTCGGGGCGCGCGAGTCGGTCAAGGTCGACTTCCTGCTTGACCCGGAGCGTTTCGAGACTTATGACAGCGCGAGCGGCATGATGAAAGTGATGCCCGGCGACTACGAGCTATATTGCGGCGGCTCCTCCGCCACCACTCTCAAGGCCCTGACCACCCTGACCACTCCCTAAAGACTTTAACGACTTTAATGACTTTAAAGACCTTAACGACCTTAATAAAACCTCACAATAATGAAAAGAATCACATTATCACTCGCTCTCTCCCTGTTGACGCTTGCAGGCGTCAGTGCAGCCGCGCCGGCAGAAAGCATGCCGGCATCGACCAATATTCCCGAGGCGGCGTATCCGAGGGTTGACACCTCGTCGCGCGCCACATTCCGCATCCACGCCCCGGAGGCTTCCGACGTGAAGGTCGACATATGCGGCAAGAAATATGACATGACACGCGACTCCGACGGCAATTGGACAGCGACCACCGACCCGCTCGTAGTAGGCTTCCACTATTATTTTCTTGTGATCGACGGAGTGTCGGTCATCGATCCCGCCACAGAGGCGTTTTTTGGCTGCGGGAAGATGTCGGGGGGCATCGAGATACCCGAAAGCCCGGAAGCCGCCGCTTACTACACGTTTAACAAGGATATTCCTCACGGTCAGGTGCGCGAGTGCAAGTATTACTCCGACATTGAGAAAGCGGAGCGCCGCTGCTTCGTGTACACTCCCGCCGAATATGAGACGGCGACCGACCGTCGCTACCCGGTGCTGTATCTGCAGCACGGCATGGGCGAGGATGAACGCGGATGGCACCAGCAGGGCATGATGGCAAATATACTTGACAACCAGATTGCCGCCGGAAAGTGTGTCCCCATGATCGTGGTGATGGATTACGGCAACTGAGGCTACATCTTCGGTGCCCGCCAAGGGGAGACCCGCGAGATGTTTGGCGCGTCGTTCACCCCGATCCTGCTCAATGAGGTGATCCCCTTCATCGAGGGAAGTTTCCGCACCCTCAACGACCGCGACAACCGCGCCATGGCGGGATTGTCGTGGGGCGGTCACGAGACATTCCAGACCACGCTCTACAATCTCGACAAGTTTGCCCATATCGGCTCGTTCAGCGGCGCGCTATTCCTGATGGACAGCATCGACAAGGTGTATGACGGAGTGTTTGCCGACGCCGCCGCGTTCAACGGCAAAGTGCGCACCCTCTTTCTTGGCATGGGCTCGGAGGAGGGTTTCGGCAGCGACCGCATCAGCAAGTCGCTCACCGACGCCGGCATCAAAAATGTGTATTACGAGTCGCCCGGCACCCATCATGAGTGGCTTACATGGCGCCGTTGCCTCAATGAGTTCCTTCCGCTAATCTTTAAGTAACCAAATAATCGTTGACCCATGAGAAATACAGTATTGTCGGCACTCGCCATGATAGGCGTCGCCGTTTCAGCTTTTGCCGCCGACGGAGGCGGTGTAACATCGGACTATGCCGTAAGGCGTTCGGAATATCCGCGGGTGCTTCCCGGAAGCAGGGCGCAGTTCAGGGTGAATGCCCCCGACGCGCGCTCGGTTAAGCTCGACCTCGGAAAGAAATATGACATGACGCGCGGCGACGACGGCGCGTGGTACTGCACCACCGACAGCCTCGGCCCCGGCTTCCACTACTACTTTGTGGAGGTCGACGGATTTCGCGGCGCTGATCCGGCGAGCCTGACATTTTACGGCTGCGGGCTTGACGCGAGCGGTATCGAGATCCCGTATCCGGAGGGCGACACTCGGTTTAAGATCGCCGACGTGCCCCACGGCGAGGTGGTGCGCCGCAGCTATTTTTCCACCGTCGACTCGGTGTGGAAAGAGATGATGGTCTATCTGCCTCCCTGCTACCACAAGTCGGGAGACAAGAAATATCCCGTGCTCTACCTGCAGCATGGTGGTGGCGAGGATCAGAGCGGATGGTCCAACCAGGGACGCACCGACATCATCCTTGACAATCTTATCGCAGCCGGAAAGGCGACGCCGATGGTGATAGTGATGAGCGACGGCAATTCGAGCGATTTCACCGCCGAGCTGCTTAACGACTGCATACCGCTTGTGGAGAGCACCTATCGGGTATTGACCGACCCCGACAACCGCGCTCTTGCCGGGCTGTCGATGGGCGGCATCCAGACCCTCAACGCCATCATGGAGCACCCCGAGCTGTTCCGTTACGCCGGTGTGTTCAGCTCAGGCTGGTGGGCTAACGCCGACGCTCCCGCAGGCATGGGGCGCGGCACAGAGAAGTATTATGCCAAGCTTGCCGCCGACCCTGAGGCGTTCAACCGCTGTTTCAAGCATCTCTGGCTGTCGATGGGCGGCAAGGAGGATATCGCCTACAACAACTGCCGGGTGATGATGAAGCGCTTTGACGACATAGGCATCAAGTACAGCTATTTCGAGACTCCGGGCGGTCACACATGGCCTGTGTGGCGCGAGAGCCTCTACCGTTTCGCTCAATTGTTGTTCCGTTAATCCAGAAGGCGATGAAAAAGATTAAATTTTGCATAGTATTGCTGTCGGTGCTGTCGTCGGCTGTGGCGACGGCACAGAATCCGGTGATACGTGATCAGTTTACAGCCGACCCCACGGCGAGGGTATTCAACGACCGTGTCTACCTGTATCCCTCCCACGACATACCGTCGCCGATCGAGAAACTGAAGGAGTGGTTCTGCATGGGCGACTACCATGTGTTTTCTTCCGACAACCTGACCGACTGGACCGACCACGGCGTGATCGTGGATCAGAAGAAAGTGCCTTGGGTCGACGGCGACAGCTACACGATGTGGGCTCCCGACTGCGTTGAAAAAGACGGACGTTACTATTTCTATTTCCCCGCGGCGGCAAATGACGGCACCCCCGGTTTCCATGTCGGGGTTGCGATCGCCGACAAGCCGGAAGGACCGTTTCACCCGATGTTCCGCCCCATCAAGGGGGTAGGGGGCATCGACCCCTGTGTGCTCGTCGATGACGACGGCAAGTCGTATATCTACTGGGCCGGCAGAGGCATGCAGGGCGCGCGTCTTGCCGACAACATGGTGGAACTCGACTCCGAGCCTGTCGCTATCCAGGGCTTGCCCGACGGGTTCAAGGAAGGCCCGTTTGTGTTCAAGCATGGCGGGAAATATTATTTCACATTCCCCTGGGTGCGCAAAAACACCGAGACCCTTGCCTATGCCATGGGCGACAGCCCGCTCGGCCCGTTTGAGTTCAAGGGTGTCATCATGGATGAGTCGCCCGCCGGCTGCTGGACCAATCATCATTCAATCGTAAATTATCGCGGGCAGTGGTATCTTTTCTACCACCACAACGACCTGTCACCCGATTTTGATAAAAACCGCTCCGTGCGTGTCGATTCGCTGAATTTCACGCCTGACGGGCTTATCTGCAAGGTGAAGCCGACGCTACGCGGCGTCGGGGTGTCGGATGCGCGCGAGATTATACAACTTGACCGCTGCAGCGACCTGTCGCCCAAGTCGGTCAAGATTGATTTCATCGACCGCAATGCGCCTTTTGACGGGTGGAAATCTGTGTTCTCTCGTAAAGGCGCGTGGGTGCGCTACAACACCGTTGACTTCGGCGAAACCCCCGTAAAAGCAGTCACCGTAAGGGCGAAATCGCCTTCCGGCTCTACGCTGAGGATAGCTACCGCCGACGGCAAGGAGATAGCCGATGTGACAATACCGCCCTCGACCGCCTGGAGATCGGTGACCCGTGACATTCCCGCCTGCGGCGTGACCGGCATCCGTGACCTTGTAGTGACCATGACCGGCGGAAAGCGCGCGGAAGTCGACTGGCTCGGCTTCGACGCGTTGCCCTGGACAGAGGGCGCGTTCACGACCGGCAGTTACCGTAATCTTTTTGCAGAGGCGGGCTATCCCGAAGAGGAGATAAAGGCACGCCTCGACTCGGTGTACGGCTCGATATTCCGCGGCAATACACAGATATATTTCGAGGTGGGCGATTCGATGGCCTATATCAGCGACCTGAAGAATCATGACGTGCGTACCGAGGGTATGTCCTACGGCATGATGATTGCAGTGCAGTTTGACAACAAGGATATGTTTGACCGCCTGTGGCGCTGGAGCAAGCGTTACATGCAGCATCCCGACGGCGAGCGTGAAGGGTATTTCGCGTGGAGCTGTGCCACCGACGGCACCCGCAATGCGCAGGGCCCCGCCTCCGACGGAGAGCTTTACTACATCACCTCGCTTATCTTTGCCGCCAACCGCTGGGGCAATGACGGCGAGATACACTATCTCGACGAGGCGCGTCACATCGTGGACTGCGCCATGAAGAAAGCGGGTCATGACCGCGTGGCTCCGCTCGTCAACCTCGAGCACAAGCTTATCACGTTTACGCCCGATCGTTTCGGCGGCACGTTTACTGACCCTTCCTACCACCTTCCGGCTTTTTATGAGGTGTGGGCGGAATGGCTCGGCGACGGCAGGAGCGATTTCTGGCGCGAATGCGCGCGCAAGAGCCGTGAATACCTGCGCTCCTGCATCAACCCCGTGACCGGGCTTAATCCCGATTATTCCGCCTACGACGGCTCCCTGCTGCTCCGCGGCTCGCTGGTGGGCGATGCGTTCCGCTTCGACTCATGGCGCGTGCCGATGAATATCGCGCTTGACTATTCCTGGTCATGTGCCGACCGCAAGTGGCAGCAACGCTACGGCGACACTATCCAGGGATTCCTTTACTCGCAGGGCATCGACAACTTTGTGGACCAGTATAATGTCGACGGTTCTCCGGTGGATCGCATCCTTGGCGCGGGCGGATACGAGGCGTTGCGCCACTCGACCGGACTCGTGGCAACCGCAGCGGCTGTGTCGCTCACCGCCACCGACATGAAAAGCCGGGAGTTTGTCGACCGACTATGGAACTCGCGCCATCAACCGTATGACGACGGGTATTTTGACGCCTACTACGACGGATTGCTGCGGCTGTTTGCGTTCATGCACCTGAGCGGCAATTATCGCATAATATTACCTGAAAATTCTAACTAAAAATTTATCAAATATGAAAATCAAATCACTTTTCTTACTTATGCTCGGCTGCTCCGCAATGGCGCAGGCACAGCGACCCCTTATCCAGACAAAGTATACAGCCGACCCGGCTCCGATGGTCTACAACGACACGATCTATCTCTATACGACCCACGACGAGGATGACGCCGACGGCTTCAAGATGCTTGACTGGCTGCTCTATACCTCGACCGACATGGTCAACTGGACTGACCACGGCGCGGTCGCGTCGCTGAAAGATTTCAAGTGGCACTCCCGCGACAACGGCGCATGGGCCGAGCAGGTGGTGGAGCGCAACGGAAAATTCTACATGTATTGTCCCATCCACGGCAACGGCATCGGTGTGCTTGTAGCCGACACCCCCTACGGACCCTTTACCGACCCGATCGGCAAGCCGCTCGTGTGGCAGAAGGAGCATTGGGATGACATCGACCCCACCGTCTTTGTCGACGATGACGGCCAGGCTTACATGTATTGGGGTAATCCCAACCTTTATTGCGTGAAACTGAACGAGGACATGGTGTCGTATTCGGGCGATATAATCAAATTCCCCCGCATCACCGACTATCAGGAGGGTCCGTGGTTTTACAAGCGCGGAGGCAAATATTACCTCGCTTTTGCGTCGACATGCTGTCCCGAGGGTATAGGCTACGCCATGAGCGACGGTCCTATGGGCCCGTGGGAATATAAGGGGCATATCATGGATCATACACCCAAGACCCGCGGCAACCACCCCGGCATAATCGACTACAAGGGAAAGTCGTATGTGTTTGGTCTTAACTATGACATACTTCGCCTGTCGACCCCCGACCATCACGAGCGTCGCTCGGTATCGGCCGCCGAGATGACCTATAACCCCGACGGCACCATTGTCGAGCTTCCTTATTTCAGCGAGAATGTGGTAAACCAGATTGAGCCGTTTAACCCGTTCCGCCGCGTGGAGGCAGAGACTATGGCGTGGGGCTACGGGTTGAAGACGTCGCCGCTCGGCAGCCGCAACATGTATGTCCATGACATCGACAACGGGGAGCACATCCTTGTAAGAGGTGTCGATTTCGGCAAGAAGGGCGCCAAGTCGATAGAGATCGCGGCGTCATGCGTGAAACCGGGCGTTGAGGTCGAGGTGCGCGCCGGCGACAAGGTGCTCGGTACGGTAAAGATCGCCGAGACCGGTAATCTTGATACATATCGGTTAAATTCCGGCAAATTATTGCCCGTTTCAGGCGTTCATGACTTATATTTGTATTTCAAGGGAGAGGGCAGTGACCTTTGCCGCCTTGATTACTGGAAAATGAAAAAATAAACCGGATGAAAGCATTTCTTAGCGTTATTATTGCCGCCGGGATAGCCGGCACGGCTTATTCTCAACAATCCCTTTACCCGTCGTCATTCCCGCTCGGCGATGTGCAGTTGCTCGACAGCCGTTTCAGCCGCGCGCAGGATCTCAATGTCGATGTGTTGCTGAAATATGATGTCGACAGGTTGCTTGCCCCGTATCTGAAAGAAGCGGGTCTTACTCCTAAAGGGGAGAGCTTCCCCTGCTGGGACGGACTCGACGGACATGTGGGCGGACACTATCTGTCGGCACTTGCCATACATTACGCCTCTACCGGCGATCCGCGCCTCAAGGAGCGCATGGATTATATGATTTCCGAGCTTAAGCGTTGTCAGGATGCTGCCGGCGACGGCTATCTCGGCGGAGTGCCGGGAAGCGCGGAGCTTTGGCAGGGCATCAAGGAAGGCAAGGTGGAACTGATATGGAAACGCTGGGTGCCCTGGTACAATGTCCACAAGATGTATGCCGGATTGCGCGACGCATGGATGTATGCGGGCAATTCCGAAGCGAAAGATATGTTCCTTCGTTTCTGTGACTGGGGTATCGGCATAATCGAGCCGCTTTCCGACGCGCAGATGGAGGCGATGCTCGACCAGGAGTTTGGCGGCATGCCGGAGGTGTATGCAGACGCCTATGCCATGACCGGCGACAAGAAGTATCTTGACGCCGCGCGCCGCTTCTCCCATCACTGGCTTCTCGACAGCATGGCTGCCGGTGTTGACAACCTTGACAACAAGCATGCCAACACGCAGGTGCCTAAGGTGGTGGGTTACGAGCGTATCGCGGAGGTGGCGGGCGACTCCACCTATCTTGACGCCTCGGAATTTTTCTGGGAGACCGTCACCGGCAACCGCTCGCTATCTATCGGCGGCAACAGCCGTCGCGAGCATTTTGCCGCAAAAGATGACTGCAAGAGCTATGTGACCGACCGCGAGGGCCCGGAATCGTGCAACACCAACAATATGCTGAAACTCACCGAAGGTCTGTTCCGCATATCGCCTGAGGCTCGTTATGCCGACTTCTATGAGCGTGCGCTCTACAATCATATTCTCTCGACCCAGCATCCCGGACATGGCGGATATGTGTATTTCACACCCGCGCGCCCGGCTCACTACAGGGTCTATTCGCAGCCTAACGCAGGCATGTGGTGTTGTGTCGGCACAGGCATGGAGAATCATGGCAAGTATGGCGAATTTGTCTACTCTCATTTCGGCGATTCGCTTTATGTCAACCTTTTCATGCCGTCGCGACTTGACTGGAAGGAAAAAGGCGTGACGCTCACGCAGGCCACCGAATTCCCCTACAAGGATTCGAGTGTGTTGACTGTCGACGTTAAAAAGCCGTCGCGTTTCACCCTTATGCTCCGTCATCCCGGATGGTGTGAGGGTATGGAAGTGAAGGTCAACGGCAAGCCTGTCACCGCCGCCTCGGCACCGCAATCTTATCTTGCCGTCGACCGCAAATGGAAGAAAGGCGATAAGGTGGAGATCAAGCTCCCGATGAAAGTCACGGTTGAGGAAGTGCCCAATGTGCCTGATTATATATCAATTGTTTACGGTCCGGTAGTGCTTGCCTCGCGTTACAGCACCGACCGGCTTGACGGGCTTGTGGCCGATGACAGCCGTTGGGCGCATATAGCCCACGGTCCGCTGGTCTCGGTGTTTGACACCCCGGTAATCATCGGTACGCGCGATGAGATTATCGCTCGCCTTAAAGGCATGCGGCCTGTTGAGGGCAAACCGCTTCATTTCCGTGTCCCCGGACTGTTCGGCGGCAAATATGAGTCGATGGAGCTTGAACCGTTTGCCGACATCCATGATGCGCGCTACATGCTTTACTGGCTGTCGATGACTCCGGAGCAGTATGACCGCTATCTGAAAGTTGAGAAGGCTGCCGAGGCTATGCGCCTTGATCTTGACAGGCGTACAATCGACGTGGTGAAGACAGGTGAACAGCAGCCTGAGGCTGACCATTTTATGGCAAGCGAGGGGTCGCGTACCGGATATTTCAATGACGTCGCCTGGCGTGACGCTTCCAACGGCGGATATTTCTCTTACCGGATGAAACCTGCCGGCGTGAAAGAGGCGCAACTGCTTGTTAAATATTGGGGTAACGAACCCGCTTCGCGCAAGGTCGACATCTATGTAGAGGGAGAGCTGCTCGCTTCCGAGACTCTTTCTGGCAAGTGGGGCGTCGATGAATTTGTAACCGAATCTTACGCCATTCCTGAAGCTCTTATCGGCAATGACGCCGTGACCGTGACTTTCCAGAGTGTTGACGGCGGAAATACCGGCGGTATCTACGATGTCAGGATTGTAAGACCGTAAAATAGTAAAAACATTAGTAATGTACAGAATTTCATCATTTTTGATATTATCATTGTCAGCAATGTCGGCTATGGGAGTCGGCACTGTGACAAGTCCCGACGGGAAGCTTGTGGTGACGGTGGATACCGACGCGCAGGGTAAGCCCGCATACAGTGTAGCTTATGACGGCAAGGATTTTCTCCTGCCGTCATCGCTCGGACTCGTCTCCAATGTAGGCGATTTTTCAAAAGGTCTCGCGTTGTCGGGAATGTCTGACGCCGTGGCTGTCTCCGACAGTTATTCGTTGCCGGGTATAAAAAAAAGCCATGTCGACTACAAGGCTACCGAGCGGTGGTTTACATTCTCGAAAGACTCTTCACCGGTGTTTGAGCTCCAGTTCCGTGTCGCCGACAATGACGTGGCGTTCCGCTACAGGATGTTGCCTCAAGGCGAGACTCGCAGTGCGGTGATTCTTGATGAGGCAACCGGTTTCACTCTGCCTGATGGTACTGTGTCGTTCATGGCCCCGCAGAGCAAGCCTATGGGCGGTTTTGCCCGCACGTCGCCAAGTTATGAGACTCCTTACGGTGTAGACGAGCCGATGGGGCGCAACGGTTGGGGTGAGGGTTATACGTTCCCCTGCCTGTTTAAAAATCCCGAAGGCGGCTGGACCCTTATCTCGGAGACCGGGGTTGACGGCTCTTACTGCGGCGGTCGCCTGTTATGGGATGACAAGGCGGGTTGCTACACTGTCGGCTTCCCGCAGCAGGGCGAGATGAACGGGCTGAACTCCGTGACTCCCGGCATTCCGCTTCCCGGATTCACCCCGTGGCGTCTCGTGACCGTGGGCAATTCACTCTCTCCGGTGGTCGAGACCACCGCGCCGTTTGACGTCGTGACTCCTAAATATGAGCCGTCGCGCCAATACACCTACGGTAAGGGTACATGGAGCTGGATTATCGGCATGGACGGGGCTACAAACTATGACGTGCAGAAGCAATATATCGACTTTTCCGCCGACATGGGCTACAATTCGGTGCTCGTCGACGCTCTGTGGGACACCCAGATCGGTTACGACCGCATAGCGGAGCTGTCGCGTTATGCAGCTTCGAAGGGTGTGGGGCTTTACCTGTGGTATAACTCCAACGGATATTGGAACGATGCCCCTCAGGGTCCGCGCGGAAAGATGGATAATGCCATTGCGCGCCGCAAGGAGATGAAGTGGATGCGTGATAACGGCATACGCGGTATAAAGGTGGATTTCTTCGGTGGCGACAAGCAGCCGATGATGCAGCTTTATGAGGATATACTTGCCGATGCCAACGACTTCGGTCTGATGGTGATATTCCATGGTTGCACTTTGCCGAGGGGATGGGAGCGCATGTATCCCAACTATGCTGCGAGCGAGGCTGTGCTTGCGAGCGAGAACCTGCATTTCTCCCAGGGAAGCTGCGATACAGAGGCGTTCAATGCCACGATACATCCGTTTGTGCGCAACACCGTAGGAAGCATGGATTTCGGAGGAAGCGCGCTCAACAAGTATTATAACGCGGCAAATGCTCCCGGTGGAAGCCGTCGCGTGACATCCGACGTATACGCCCTTGCCACTGCCGTGCTTTTCCAGAGTCCGGTGCAGCATTTCGCGCTTGCTCCCGGTAATATGACCGATGCGCCGGCGTGGGCTATCGATTTTATGAAGGAAGTGCCTACCTTGTGGGATGAGACTGTATATATCGACGGTTATCCCGGAAAGTATGCGATCCTCGGTCGTCGTCACGGTGACACATGGTATATCGCCGGTGTCAACGGTCTTAAGGAGCCGGTGGTGGTGGAGATCTCGCTGCCTATGTTTGCCCCAGGACAGAAAGTCGTGGTGTATAGCGACGACAAGAATCTTCAGGGCGCGGTGAAGGAAGTGAAGATTGACAAGAAACAGAGATTGAAGGTTACCATGCCGTGCAATGGCGGTGTGCTTATTAAAGGAATAAAATTATAATTTGTTATGAGAAATTCGGCATTTATTATTATGGCGTTGGCGCTTACCGCATGTGGTGGCGGCAACAAGCAGACAGCTGCTACAGAGGAACAGCAGGATTCGGTAAAGACATTTGTTTTTAACGGTAATCCGCTTGTACGTGACAAGTTTACGGCCGACCCCGCACCGATGGTGTATGACGGTCGTCTTTACCTGTATGTGGGTCACGACGAGTTTTATGAAGGACAGGATACCGCATCGGGCGGCAAGGAATTTAACATCACCGAATGGTTATGTTATTCGACCGACGACATGAAGACATGGACCGACCATGGGTCAGTGTTGAAACCTACCGACTTCAAGTGGGCTGTTGGCGAGGCATGGGCTTCGCAGGTCGTTGAAAAAGACGGCAAGTTCTATTACTATACCACAGTTCAGGGCGGCGAGCCTTATGTTGGTAAGTGTGTGGGCGTTGCCGTGTCCGATTCACCGATAGGTCCCTTTGTCGATGCCATCGGCAAGCCGCTTGTGTCCGATGACATGACCGACAACGGCAAGCGCGGATGGTGGAATGACATAGACCCCACTGTGCTTATAGATGGTGACGATGCGTGGCTGTGCTGGGGCAACGGCACTTGTTTCCTTGCCAAGCTGACACCCGACATGCTCGGAATTGACGGAGAGATAAAGGTAGTGGATGTACCCAACTATGTCGAGGGACCGTGGCTTCACAAGCGCAACGGCTTATATTATCTGACCTATGCTTCATTTGGAAAGGGAAGCGAGACTATTTCCTATGCCACCGCGCCTTCAATGGCAGGACCGTGGACTCCGCAGGGTGAACTTACCGGCGAGGCTGAAAACAGCTTTACCATCCATCCGGGAATTATCGAGTTTAACGGACAGTCATATCTTTTCTATCATAACGCAACTCTTGAGCTTGACGGTCACAAGGGTGCGATAGGCAGGCGTTCGGTATGTGTCGACTCGCTTTTCTATAATGATTTCGGAAAGATGAATTATGTGAATCAGACAAAATAACAGGTTATGTTAAAGAAAATATTTTCTACGGCTGTCGCAGCGGCAACAATACTTGCCGCTGCGGCGCAAGACCCTAATTTCCATATTTATATCTGTCTCGGACAGTCCAATATGGAGGGCAATGCCCAGATAGAACCGATCGACCGCAATAATGTGCCCGAGCGCTTCAAGATGATGGCTGCGGTGGATTTCAATAACCCGAGCCGTAAGCAGGGTGAATGGTACACTGCCGTGCCGCCTTTGGTTCGTCAGGGCACAGGTCTTACTCCGATGGATTATTTTGGTCGCACAATGGTTGCCAATCTTCCGGAAAATGTGACTGTTGGTGTTGTTCCCGTTGCTATCGGCGGATGCAAGATCGAGCATCTTGACAAGGATTTCGATCCGGCAACCCTTTCACAGGAAGCTGACTGGTTCAAAAATTTCATGAAAGAGTATGACAACGAGCCATATAAGCGCCTTGTGGAGTGCGCTAAAAAAGCGCAGAAAGATGGCGTGATAAAGGGTATACTCCTTCATCAGGGGGAGTCCAATTCCGGTCAGCAGGACTGGCCGCGGAAAGTAAAGAAAGTCTACGAGGATCTGCTTTCCGATCTCGGTCTTAACGCCGAGGATGTGCCTTTGCTTGCCGGAGAGGTTGTCACTTCTGCCCAGGGAGGCGTGTGCGGCGGACACAATGCAGTCGTTAATACCCTCCCTTCCGTAATACCTACCGCCCATGTGGTTTCGGCAGCCAATCTTCCTCAGAAAGGCGATGGTCTGCATTTCACCGCCCACGGTTATCGCGTGCTTGGATGCCGTTATGCCGTGGAGATGCTTGCTACAATGGGTATCACCGATCCGAAAGTGGAGTACTCGGAGGAGTTGCCTTTCGTTCCGAAGCCTGAACCGTCCGAGGGGGATTTTGTGTTTGACTTCAAGTATTTTAATCCCCAGATCTGGGAAAAAGGCACTTTTGATTCCAATACCCATACTTTCACCGCCGGTCAATACGGTTTCGGAGGTTGGGAATATGACAAGCCCATTGACCTTTCCGGTTACAGATATATAGTAGCCGAGCTTGACGAGCCTGAAACCAACGGAGTGGAATTCAGGGTATTTGATATGGCAAGCTATTGGGAGATTCCTTATGCCGCAAAGTTTAACGGAGGCAAATTGATTGTTGCCGAGCTTAACGGCATGATGAAAAATCTTGAATCAGGCATTGTTCCGCTGAAGACGTCAACGATTTATCGCGTCGGATTCTGGGCATATGGAGGCCAGCCCATCAAGATAAAGCATGTGTATGCCACCAATAATGATCCTTATTCGGCAGGTATCGCGGAAGTCGTTTCCGACAGAGGACAGGAGTCGCCTGTCTACGACCTTTCAGGCAGGCTTGTAGCGGACTCGACAGAGGCGATCAATTCGCTTGCCTGCGGTATATACATTTCAAACGGAAAGAAATTTGCGGTAAAATAACCGCTGCATATCTATAATTTCAAGTGTCAGACACCATGAAAATTTTGTCAAAGCTCCTCTTACTCACTCTGTTTGTCGTTGTCACGGGATGCTCCGTGAAAGTGCCTGAGAGCAATGTGGCTGATGTTGCCGGAGTTCCGGCGATTACGCCTGATTATACAGGCATAGTCATGCCACCCAACATCGCGCCCATGAATTTTGAGATCAATACTCCGGGCGACCGCTATATAACCGTGGTCGAGGGCAAGGAGGGCGAGCCGCTGATTGTAGAGGGGAAGATGGTGAAATTTGATATGGATGACTGGCACAGGCTTCTTGAGGTCAACAGGGGGAATGAACTATTATATTCCGTTTATGTCGGTGACGGGACCGGTGGATGGTCCCGTTACCGCTTTTCCAATAACGTGGCGCAGGACTCTATTGACCGATATTTTTCTTATCGCCTTATCGAGCCGGGTTATGTGCATTATGGGTCGTTGTCGCTCAATCAGCGTGATCTCTCGACTTTTGACGAATCGGTAATTTTCAATAATACTTTTCCCTGTGACGAAAGGAGGGGATTCTGTATCAACTGTCATGTGCCGCGCAATCATTACCGCGACGGTAAATCTCAGTTTCATGTGCGGCAGTTCAATGGCGGCACGGTGATCATGTCGGGCGACGAAGTGGAGAAAGTCAATCTGAAGACCGACAGCACACTCTCGGCAGGCGTATATCCCGCATGGCATCCGACACTTGACCTGATAGCATATTCTGTCAACGAGACCCATCAGCGTTTTTTTACGTCCAATAATCAGAAGGTTTAGGTGATCGACGGTTCGTCGGGGCTGGTGCTGTATGATACCGAAAAGGGTACAGTATCGGTAATAGTAGATGAGCCTGACATAATGGAGACATTCCCGGCATGGTCGCCTGACGGCACGACCCTGTATTATTCGGCTGCGCGTTATCCCGACGGCATTACGCCTGACAAGGTTGACGAGGCGTTTGACAGTCTCAGGTATGATATCCTTGCGATGCGTTTCAATCCCGCCGACCGCACTTTCTCGGAGCCTGATACCGTGGTGGCGGCTTCATCAAGAGGTAAAAGCGCGTTGTTGCCCCGTATTTCGCCCGACGGAAAGTGGCTGCTTTTCTGTGAGGCTGACCATGGCACATTCCATATATGGCATAAGGACAGCGATCTCTTCGTGCTTAATCTTGCCACAGGTGAGGTCTCGCCGCTTACCGCCGCCAACAGTGACGATACCGACAGCTATCACTCGTGGTCATCCAATTCGCGGTGGATAATCTTCAGCTCGCGTCGCGATGACGGCTCTTATACGCGCCCGTATATCACCCGGTTTTCTCCCGACGGAGAGTCGACAAAGGCGTTTGTAGTCCCGCAGGAAGACACATCCTACTACAGGGATCTCATGAAGTCATTCAATGTGCCGGAGTTTATGGTACAACCCGTAAAGGTGTCGCGTCGCAAGATTGTCGATGCGGTAAATTCGGAAGCCCGGCAGGCGGTATTTGAATAATACCCCGTGGGAGTTATACAAATGAGTTTCCCGCAGGATTTTCCGGAATAGAATTGAACTCCGCGCTATCCTTGATCAAATCGGGATTGTCTATGTAACGCTGGAAATGACCGGCCCATTTACGGTGAAACATCGTGTTGAGCAGCAGTCTGTTGTAGCGTGCCGCGAGTTCATACTCGCCATGGACAATGGCATTTCTCACAAGATACTTTATAAAGAATGCGCGAGTGCCGTATTTGATTGTGTGTTCCATTGCCCAGCGATAGCTCCCGTGGGTGTTTCCGATATGGTAATATACAGGCACGTTGACAAATGCCGTCATGAGGAACTCCTCGTTATGTCGCGGATCCTGTTCTTCCGCCGGTGTATAGGTGACCTCGCCGCTGCCTCCACCAAGCTTTACCGCGGCAAGATTGCCTATTATCTTCATCGTGAACGACGGCGGTTCCTTTATCCGGTTCATTATATAGGTAATTTTATCCCAGCGCAGGGTGTCGATATTCTGCATCATCAGCACTGTCGCCCTGAACTGTTCGCTTTTTTGTCCCGCTGCGACTGCATACCATCCTGTTATAAAAAGCAGCGATACCGTCACTACTGTTGCCGGCGAGCTTTTCCTTATGGTGGCAGGTCTCTTTGACTGTTTCTTTACCGGCGTGTCAACTGCCGGTGTGTTGCCTTGGAAGAAGGGTAGGACGCAGAGGGCTATGGTCATTCCGATAAACGGTATCCACAGATACAGGTCATACCGCTCCATCATCAGTCCCGGCAATCCCTGCACATAGAGCGTCGCCCTGTCGCCGCCCATTCCCGTATACAGGAAATAATACAATTGCGGGGCGATGAGTATCGCAGCTATGGTCACAGGCAAGGCTATGTATAATTGTCGCCTTTCATCTTTGGCGCAGTTGCGCACGTCGGTAAGCGCCGCAATAAACACTCCAAGCAGGGCATAAAAACCGAGCGGCATGTATAGGAGGGTGCAGAGGATGAGAAACGCGTACCGCAACATTCGCCGGCTGATAAGGGAGGCCGCAAAGGCTATCGCCACCGCGCATATCGCACCGAGGGTAGGGGCAAATAGATACCCTGTATAGTTGAGCGACACCCATGCCTCGTCAAGCACAAGCACCGAGGCAAGCAGAAACATGGCGGGGAGCAGAGTCAGCCCGCGCATTCCCTCCCGGAGCTTCCATGTGCGGTCGCAAAGCAAGGTGAGCAGGAGCCACAAAGCAATCAGAATGCAACTTCCCAACCATGGGTAATACATGAGCTGTGTGAGCCAGGTGCCGATATATTGCAGGATGCCGCCGGGATAGCGGGTCATGCGATCCAGAAATATGTCGCCGGTCATAAAGAGAGACATCTCGTCATACCACCGGAGGATGTAGCCGTTTTTGACCGGGAGCATCACCAATGCAAACACCACGAAAACACCTGTAATCGCAGCAAATTGTTCGCGGGATGATAACTTGTTGAGTATCATGACGATTCTCCCCCCCTATTTGCCGCAGAGTTAATATATTCCGTCGGTGTCATGCCGAAAAGCTCCTTGAACGATGTCGCAAAGTTATTGGCGTTTTTAAAGCCGGTGAGCATTGCCGCTTCCGATACGCTGAGATGCTTCTCACTCATGAGTATTGCCGCTTGTCGGAGACGCGTGTTGCGTATGAAGTCGCGCGGCGACTGATTGGTCAGCTCCTTGAGACGGCGATGGAGGTGTACACGGCTCATGCCTACCTGCCCTGCAATCATTTCGACCGTAATGTCGGGATTGGAGATATTTTTGTCAATCACCTTCATGATACGCTCCATAAGCTTCTCATCGTTTGACGAGGCGTTGATATTGACCTTTGCATCGTGAGTCTGATTTCCGCTGTAGATGTTGCGCAGGCGTTTACGGGTGACAAGCATGTTGTCGACCGTAGACATCAGTACGTCGATGTTGAACGGTTTTGTAATGTATGCGTCGGCTCCGGATTTCAGTCCCTCGATGTTATCGGTGTCCTGAGTCTTTGCCGTAAGGAGAATCACGGGGATATGCTGCAGATTGATGTTTTTCTTGATGCGTCGGGTCAGTGTAAGTCCGTCCATTTCCGGCATCATCACATCGCTGATTATGAGCGACGGTGTTTTCTTGAATATTATATCAAGAGCCTCCTTGCCGTTGCTGCACTCGTCGACCTTGTAACGCACCGACAATTCGTTGCTGATATAATGGCGTATCTCTTCGTCGTCCTCCACAACGAGCACGCGCTCGGAAGATAGCGATTTAGAGTTGCTTTCTTCTTCAGGATCGGGTTGGGAAACAAGCGGAGCGTCGGCATGATGTATCTTTTCGGTGACTGTAGGTTCAAGCACAATGTCGCTCACTTTAAGGTGAGAGTTGCCCTGCGGTATGCGAATCGTGAACCGGGTACCTTGTCCGTCAGGATTGTCGCTTACCTCAATGGTGCCGTGGTGGAGCTGTACAAGAGAGTTTACGAGATGCAAGCCTATTCCGGTGCCTTTTATATTGCTCGAATCGACTTGATAGAATCGGTTGAATATGTGTTTGCGATCCTCCTCCGGTATGCCGATGCCTGTGTCGGTGACCGATATTTCGACATATTCACCGAGCGGGGAGTTGTCATCAGGATTCACGCCTGTTGTAAGATCAATGTCTATTTTGCCGCCGTCAGGGGTGAATTTCACGGCATTGGAGAGCAGGTTCATTATAATCTTGTCAAAATTCACCGCGTCAACCCAGGCCTTGATTTCCGGTTTTTCCTCATGATTGAACGAAAGGGTGATATTGTGGTCGGCGATTACCTGTGAGAATGTTACGCAGAGGTCGTCGATAAGCGACACAAGATTGGTTTCGGAAAAAGTCAGGTGCATCTGGCTCTTGTCAATTTTGCGTATATCCATAAGCTCGTTGACAAGGCGGAGTATCCTCTTGGCGTTACGGTGGATAAGCTTGTACTCTTTTTGCCGTGTCGGGTCATTGTCGCTTTTGATAAGCTTTTCGAGCGGGCTTATGACGAGGGTCATGGGAGTACGTATCTCATGGGAAATGTTGGTAAAGAACTGCAGGCGTGCCTCCTTCATCTTGTCGGCGTTTTCGCTCTCCATCTTTTCGCGTTTCTGCCTCTGCCTGTTTTTAATCTGTAGCCAGATGTACCATGCGATAGCGGCGGCGATGAGGATGTATATGAGGCGTGCAATGGTGGAGTTGTACCATATGGGGGCGATGTCGATTTTGATTGAGATCTCGTCGGAATGTACGTCGTTGTCCACCGCCTTGACGCGCAGTGTGTGGACACCCGGGTTAATATTACTGAAATTTACGCGGTTGACATTATATGGGAGAGTTTCCCACTCGTCGTTATCAAGGGCATACATGAATACGACCGATTCGGTCCGGTTCAGCTCATAAGTGCTGAATTCGACTGAAAATGAATTGTCATTATGTGACAGTTTTATTTTGTCAACTTCATAGATGGGCTTGTCGATGATATCGCGTATGCCTGATTTCATGCCTGCTTTGACGGGGATGCCGTGGATATAGAAATCGACTATCCTTGTGCTGTATTTTTTACCTCGGTTTTTAATTTCGTTGGGTGAGAAAAACGTTATGCCGTTGGTCCCTCCGAAATACATGATTCCGCGGCTGTCCTTATATGACACGTTTTTATAGAACTCGTCGCTCTGAAGCCCATTGTCGGCATGGAAGTTGGAAAATTTTCCTGCGGCGATGTCAAATCGTGAAAGCCCCGAGCTTGTGCTCAGCCACAGCGCGTTGAGCCCTTCTCCCTGAATGGCGTAGACGGTGTTTGTGGGCAATCCGTCGGCGGTGGTATAAGTTGTTATCTTACCCGATTCCTGGTCGTAGCTTAACAATCCGCTTGATGAGCCACACCATATCTTTCCTCCTGCGTCTTCGCGGATGCAATACACGATGGTGCCCGGTTTGAGGTGAGACACATTTGGCGACTCTCCGTTGTAGTTGTCAACGGCAAACAATCCGTCGTATGTGCCGAGAAACAGCCGTCGCGTATTGTGGGAATACATGATGTCACCTACCCATGGATTAATCTTGGCGGTGATGGCCTTGTTGCCGATAGCCTTGTTTTGCCCTGGATCGTAGGTTAGCACACCGTTGCCCATGGACGCTATCCACATCTTCCCCTTGTCGTCACGGGTAAACCCATAGACGCTAAGCGCCGTGCGGGTGTCATCGGCCTCGATATATTCAAACCGTCCGCTCTCCTTGTCAAGGACTCCCCATCCCTCGATGTAGGAGCCGATGAAAAGTTTGTTGCCGGCATCCATCATGCCCATTATTACGGTAGGCAATCCCTTTTGGTAATGATGACGGAGCGTGAGGTCGGGATTGAGGGCATATATACCGCCCTTGTCAGTGCCCACCCAAAGTACGCCGTCCCTGTCTTTGCGCAGGGAGGTGACACACTTGTCGCCGATGACATTATGGATTACCGACCGATTTCCGATATATCCGAAAGTGCTTTGGTTTTCGGGGAACATCACGACGCCTTTCTGATATATACCGAGCCAGAAATTGCCGAAATTGTCTTTCAGAACATGGTGTACTTTCTCTCCAGGTAAATTAAAGTCAAGGTTGCCCAGGAAGAAATCTTTTATCAGTTCAGTGCGTGGATTGAATGTTTTGAGACCCTGCCCGTCGGTGGCTATGAAAATCAGTCCGCTTACCGGGTCATACATCAGATTTTTTATCGAGAGGTCGATTCCATTGTCGTCAGTGAAGTGAGTAAACGAGTCGGTAGCCTGCTCGTAGCGGTAAAGGCCTGTACGGAGGCTTCCGATGTAGATCTTTCCGTCATTGTCTGTCATGATGGTCTCAAGGAATCTTTTTGCCGGATGCCTGTCGATTTGGGTCAGGTGTCCGTCTTTACCGATGCGGTATAGCAACTTGTTTTCATTGCTTTCACTCAGCACCCAAAGATTGCCGTCATTGTCTTCTATGGCATAGAAGGGAGTGCCCTCAATAGGCTTATCGCATTTCAACGGTGTTACCACCAACTTGTCGCCGGTTATTTTTTCCAGTCTTGCGATGTCATCGGTCAGCAGCAGTATATCTCCGTTTTTCCGCTCCATTATGCGCGCTACCGGATGCACTTTTATATTGCCGTCGTCGGTCACTACGTCGAGTTTCTTGGTAAACCGGTCGGCACTGCGGTCATAAAGCTGAATGCCTCCATATGTGCTGACGAGCAGCCGGCGGTCGTTAAGCTCGAACACCAGGTTGACATAATTGTGAGTCAATGAAGTAGAGTCATTAGGAATATTCTGGTACACGGAGAATTTTGATCCGTCGTAGCGATTCAGACCTCCTTCAGTCGCTATCCACATCATGCCATAGCTATCCTGAAATATCTGGGTTATAAGGTTGCTTGACAGTTCATGGTTGGATGAGAAGTATCTGTGAGACTGAGCTTTCGCCTGAATCAAGGCTAAGCAGCCCAATGACAATAGCAAAATAACTTTTTTTATAGTCATGGATTTTAAGGTGCTTGTTTTAATGACTGAGGTTCAAGTTGGTTTCGTTAGTGCAAATTTAGCGAAATTTTCTGATTTTGTACGTGATGCCTGGGCGTTTAACAATCGGTTTTTAACAGAGTGCAGGACAGGTAAAAAACTGCCGTTTTTACCTGCCCTGTACCAGCTCTGTACAAAATAGATGTCTAACGATTATCTTATCAATATCTTCTTATGATCGATTATGTAAAGTCCCGGGTCAAGATTGCTGATTTCGTCGCGGTCAAGCTGTTGACGCACAAGTCGACCGGAGATGTCGTATACATCGACATAAGGTGCAAGCTCCGGCTGCATGTCAACAGTGATGTCCTCAATGCCGGCCGCATGCTCTTTTGCCCATGATTCAAGGGTGTTGCGGAGGGCGAAGAACGCATATTTCGGAGAGCAATCCGATTTGAATAGCAATGGGTCAGGGCTACGCCATGACTTGTCGTCGGTTATGCCCCATACTACGAAATTGCGTACATGGTCATATTTGAGAGCAACGTTAAGCAACGCCTTGTAATCCTCTCCCTGGCGGATGTGTTGATCCTGATTGCCTGCATCCCAAGTCGTGATATCAAGCTCCGTGAGGCTGCACTCAACTCCGAGGTCGGCATAACGCTTGATATTATTTTCAAAGCGCCCGGCATCAACGCCAAGACCGAGATGACATTGGAAGCCTACGCCATGTACAGGTATATTACTCTTCAGAAGCCGCTTTACAAGATTGCAATATGCCTCGCTTTTGGCATCGCCCTTGTAATCGGCACCATAATCATTTATATAAAGTATTGCGTCGGGGTCGGCGCGATGTGCGTATACAAATGCCGAGTCAAGGAAATCCTCGCCGATTACATTGTACCACACCGATTTGCGCATGTTGTATTTTGTAGGGTTATTGCGCACTATGCTCTGGTCATCGTCAAGACACTCGTTGACAACATCCCATTCCCTGACTTTTCCTTTATAATGTGTCATGGTTTTTGTGATGTGATCTTTCATGATCTGCAACAACTCCTCCCGGTTATAGCCTTTGCCATTGT
Organism: uncultured Muribaculum sp.; assembly: GCA_910587665.1. Taxonomy (GTDB): domain Bacteria; phylum Bacteroidota; class Bacteroidia; order Bacteroidales; family Muribaculaceae; genus Muribaculum. Next base: position 3,525 of record CAJUMZ010000002.1, on the reverse strand, counting down.
TGCCTTTATCATTTTTATAACCGTTGGAAGATATCCAGGGTTGAATCTGTGAGTGCCATACAAGAGTGTGTCCGCGCACTTCCATGCCGTGACGCTCAGCCATTTTCACAAGATCATCGCCTTCCTTGAAATTGAAGTTGCCCTGACTCCCTTGGGTGGCGTCGGGTTTCATGCAATTTTCAGCAACAACGATATTAAAATTTTTATAGGTGGTTTTTACTTTTATGTCATTGTCGTTGTTCACATTCACTCCCGCCCAGCTTGACGGTACGGCACAACCGATTCCTATGCCGCATTTGTCGGCATGGTAGCGAAGTGTTTCTTCCGGATTATTCATGTCGTAGTCGCTGTCCATGGAGATAATTCGGATGTTATCGAGATAGTATTCCATGTCTACACTGTTAAACCCGATATAAAATTTGTCGCTTGTGCTGCTTACCGGATTTATGCGGTAGGTGCGGCCCACCCATTTTGCGACATCTCCCTGATGTAAGAATTCATTTTCAACGTCATGGAGATATTCATCGCCAATGCCACACCTGAACTGACGATAATGGTCAGTTTCGGTTGCCGGGCGATAAAGATCAAATGCGATCATCTCGTATTCTGAGATTTCATCGGCGGATATGTTGCCGAGCGTCAATTCGGCAAGGGTATTCCAGCTCGCGTTTTTCACATGAAGCACCTTTCCCGCTTTTCCTGTCGGGTCGGCTGTGATTTCCGCCTTGGAAGCGGTGCTCCCGTCTTCACTGAAGTAGTCGCGCATGGGTATGGCGTCACCGATGTTGTAATTCTCGAAATCGAAAAGTATCTTTTCATCGGCTGTAGCCGTCATTGCAGCGGCTGAGCATAGGATGCTGATTAATATACGATTCATTATGATGTAAGGTTGATTGTTATTTTACTGTTAGTTTTACTGATTGCGTACCGCAATTCACGATGATAACGCCATCCATTCCGTTAACGGGTACAGTATCAGTGCCTGCCGATGCGGTAAGGCTATTCAGAAGCTTCCCGTCAGGGGTGTATATATTCACAATGTCACCCTCCGGGGCATTTACATAGAGATTGTCGCCTGCCACATATGCCTCAAAGCCCGAACGGTCTGTAACGTTTTCAATTGAAGCGGGATTGGCTGCCACAAGTACTACAGAATAGCCTTCTGCGCTTTCACGCTCTTCAAGACGCCATCCTTCCGGCGCATCAAGCGCGAATGACCACTTGGTGATCTCGTCAAGTGATTCCTTTGACTTGGCAGTGACCACAGTAAATTCATCTCCGGATTTTACCGCTGCGTCAGGACCGACGGTCAGCTTGACTACCGGCATTTTGTCGCTTTCCTCGAAGTCTTCTGTCTGATTGTAGAAGCTTATAGGACCGGCGATGTTGATCACGTCGTTTCCGGCAGCTCCGAGCTCGATCTCAAAGCGAGCGGTCGGGCGAAGGCATACAGTGACCTGTTCGTCAGTGGCAAAGTCGGCAAATGTGAGGGTACCGATATTGTCGTTTCCGGGTTGTACCGTACCATATACGTTTACATAGCCGGCTATGTTGCCCGAACCGCCGAGGATACCGTTAGTACCGACATAGATAGTTCCGGCGGTAGATCCGGTGCCACCGGTAAGCTTGCCTGCGCGAGCCGCTTCAGCGTCGTTGTTTACGAGTACCTTGCCGCCGTCAACTTTTAACCCGCCTGAAAGACAGTTAGTGTTATTTGTAATAGTGTAGGTGCCGTTTCCACGCTTGATTATTCCAAGTTCTTGTCCGGCAAGGACCTTGCCGTCTTTTTCCTGAGGACACATGCGGCCGGCAAGCAGTCCGTCGTTATCGGTTAATCCGATTACAAAGTATGTGCGTGCCGAGGCCGACGCCTTTATATAGCCGTAAAGCCGGGATCCTTCTTCAAGTTCCAGGTCACCGATGGTAACGCCTCTCAGCCCGTTTCCGTCACAGGCAAGTGCGGCTCCGTCGGTAACTACTACCTTACAGTTCTTAAACACTTGGTTACTACGCGAGATATTGCATTCATCGGGCTTGAAATCGGATTTGTTTGCCTCGAATACAAGACCGTAGAAGCCTGCGGTCGAGATTGCTTCCTTATAAGGATATACGGTTACCGTTCCGGAGAAATTGCTCCAGTCGGGAGTCACCTTATTTTTCTGGTCGCCCATGTAAGAGCGTTCGCCGCCACAATATACGTTGATGTCACCTGTTCCGCTCACTGTTGATGTCCAATTGGTGTAGCGGGAGGTGTACACATCGAGTGTCTTGCCGTTGAGCATTATTGGCGCCTGAAGATTCAGATAACTTTTGTCGGTGTTGTTGAAGCAGAAGTCAAGAGTACCTTCGGTAACGTTGATTTGCTTGCCGAAACCGGCAACGTCATTGACCGACGCGAGTTTCAGGCAACCGTTTTTAAGGTTGGTGCCTCCTTCAAGCTCGTTTGCCACGCCGATTTTAACTACGGCACCGTTGTCAACAGTCAGGCTGCCCCGACCGGTAAGCTTTGCCCCCGCTTCGCCGGGAAGAAGGGTATAGGCGTGACGGTTATTGTTGAAAGTCACGTCATACGCTCTTATTGAGCCTGCAAGGTTGACTGTCTGGTGGGCACCGGGATCATCGTTGAAGATGGCACTGTTGCCTTCATTGAACACGGTCGCTGCTGTGCCGTCGGTGAAATTAGCCGTGGTAGCCATGTCCCATACATCAGATACGCTTCCTGTCCAGGTGACAGTGCCTGTGCTTTGCGAGGGCATACCTGAGAGGCGTATGTTGTCGAGATAATAGTCGGCTTTGTCATTGTGAAGACCGATATAAAGCACTGTAGCGTTATTCTTTACATTTTTTAGCTTATAACTGCGACCTCTTTGCCATGTTTCTTCATTTCCCTGATTGGGATAACCCTCATCGCTGTATAGCACATCATCGCCGAGCTTTACAACAAAATTCATATAGTCATCATTAGACGACTCAAGGCGATACAGGTCAAATTCGAGTGTCTGGAAATTGTCGCAGAAATTTTGTCCCGTGATTCCATCGGGTAGCGGGAACTCTACATAGGTATCCCATGACTTGCAGCTTACCGACAGTACCTTGTTGTCGGCATTTGTCTTGTCTACAGCCACAGTCGCAGTGGCATTGACCTCACCTCCGCCAATATTTTTCATTGTAAAAACATCGCCAACAGAGTTGTTTTCAAAATCGTGGAAATTCAACTCTGCCGCGCCGGCATAAAGAGCCACACATCCTGATAGCAGCAATAATAATCGATTCATTTTTAATTAATGCTTTTGATTGGTATTAAAAGATTACCTCTATATCTGTTTTAGGTAGTGCAAAAATAAGTTATAGGAAAAACTGTGCCAAAAGATGATGTAACATAAGCATCTTATCATGTAACATCATAGGAGATGGTGGCGTAATTGACTGGTATATAGGCTTGACAGGGACAAGTAATTTTGTCGTAAAATAAAGAGGCTGTCTAACAAGTTTTAGACGGCCTCTTTTCATTTTTCAGCCATGCAA
>CAJUMZ010000001.1 GCA_910587665.1 uncultured Muribaculum sp. | reverse complement strand
CTCGGGGGTCAAGTGCACTTTGCTTCCCGGGGTCAATCAGCCCCGGCTTTTCCAGTTTAACTCTCGGTTTAACTTTCAGCTTCCGTGTGTGGTGTCGCAGGGCAGATTGAGTGCGAAAGCAGCATAAAAAAGAGAGTCAGAATTCATCTAACTCTCTGATTTTCAGCATTTTAACTGGTGGTGCCACCAGAACGCGAGTTTGTGAATGTTGATGAATAAAGATGAAAGTTGATTGAGTGCAAAACGCTGAAAAATAACGAAATATGAATTTTTGGGAATTTTTCAATTTTCATATTCGTTTATAAAACGTGGTGACCTGCGTGGTGACCCGACTTGACAAATGGCGGTTTGAGTTGTTATATTTGCAGAACCAAAGTGGCTGATTGTGAACGATTGCAAATGCCACCATTCAAATTTTACCAACTTAGAAAATATGGCAACAACTCCCTCCGCAAGAAAACTGACCCCGTTTCATGTCCGCACAAAGGACTTGAAGAAAGATACCGCGACACTGTTTATCCGCATACACACGCGCAAGATTGACGTGCTTGTTTCGACTATGCTCCAAGTGGAGGTGTCGGAATGGCTCAGAGCCACGGCATCCCCGGCGGCATGGCTCCGTCATCAGAAGAAGAATTACCAGTTCCATGCGAAGCTCACGCAGATTGAGGGCATTGTAAAGGCTCATCTTGACAAGACCAATTTCGACCGGGAGGCTCTCGACATGGATGTACGCTATATTTCCGAGCCTGAAAAGGTTGAGGCAGAACGCCGTGCAAAAGAGGAAGCCGCAGAAGCCGAGCGCAAGGAACAGGCGAAGAAAGAGGCGGCGAGAGAAAAAGCCCGAAAACGAGCCGAGGAAAAGAAACGCATAGAGGATGAGAAAAATCGTCTTATCTGGCCGTTCCTGATTCAGTTTGTCGAGGACATCAAGAGTGGCGCACGCAAAATCGGCAGTGATGACTATGCGCCGGGAACCGTCAAGGCGTGGAAAGGTTTTATCGGTGTCTATGAAGGCTTCGACCCGATGCACCAGTTCGGTTGGGCTGACATCAACCGTGCTTTCGTAACCCGGTACATCAACCACTTGCAGAAGCACGGCTATATGGCAAAAGTGGTCAACAAGCATCTGACAAATCTGAAAGCGTTGATCAATGCCGCTTTCACTGACGGAGTTCACGACAACCAACGTGCCGCCTCTCTGATTGTCAAGAAGAAGATTGAGGACAGGGAGAAGGCTGTTGAAATCTATCTGACTGAATCTGAGTTGCAAGCCCTCTATGAAATGTCACTGACCGGTAAGAACGACCATATCCGTGATGTTTTTCTCATCGGTTGCTATACCTGTCAGCGTGTGAGTGATTATAACAATCTCAATGCCGACTGTTTTGAGACCACGCGTCGAGGCACACGCATAATCCGCATAGTCCAGCAAAAGACAAAGACCGAGGTGACTATTCCGATTCTTAACGACAATCTGATAGCAATATGCGAGAAGTATGGCTACAACATTCCGAAAGCCAACGAGCAGGTATTGAACCGCTACATCAAGAATATCCTAAAAGATTTGTCGGAAACCGTGCCAACGCTCAAAGAGAAAGTGCCGACCAAGCTGACGATGAAGCAGAAAGAAGCATTGAAAAAGGAGGGCAAGGAAGCTGAGACCGATCTCAACGGCAACGTGATTGTACCGCGATATGCCTGTGTAACAAGCCATACTGCCCGACGCACCGGCATCACAAACATGTACCTCAGCCACCGATACACGATGCTCCAGATGATGCACGTCAGCGGCCACAAGACACAAAAGACCTTCATGGAATACATCAAGCTGTCCTCCGAAGAAATTGCTGACGAAATTGCCGCCATGTCTAAGAAAGAGAGCGAGATGTGGTAATAGTCTAATATACAACATAATAGCAACGAAAAACCTGTCAGGGTTGCAAGCCCTCATAAAGAATTATATATAATTCTTTATGAGGGCTTGCAACAAAGTGCCCACTGATAGTTGTTTAATTGTAAAAAAATGACTAATTTTGCGCACTGAAAGGAAATCCATTTCAAATGAAATCTGAAGTAGTAACCCTTTGTGAATATGCATCGGAACACAATGGGCGTCTTACTATAGTTGATACATTCGATGCAATCATAGCCACTAAGTTCCCTTGGAGGGCTTATTTCTCTGTTGCCTCTAAGATTGATCTCATGGGGTGTACAAAGGACTACAAAACTGTGTCCATGAGAATCATATCGGCCAAAGATGCTGACAAAGTAGTATTTGAGGCAAGCAGTCCATTCAATCATCCAGAAAGTTTTGGCAAACTTAATCTGGTGGCGAATTTTAAAGGTCTCATCTTTGAAGAACAAGGAGAATACCTTTTCCATGTACTATTTGATAGTACAATCATTGCTGAGTGTATGTTCAAAGTGATTCTTAAGAACGATGAATAACGTTGATTACATAGAAGAGATTGATGGAGTAAATTCTCTGTCATTGGCTGAACGAGAACTAAAAGGAGCCCCCTCTGTTTTCTTGTTCTCTTCGTCTGTATCCGCTATCAATGAAGACGGAAATTCTACGAAAATTGACCTGAATGGAATAGATAAGTCTGCAACGTTTTTGCAAAATTTCAAATATTGGAATCAAGAAACAGGCTTTCTTTCAACAAATAATTTGGATAATGCATATTTTAAACAAATTGTTGACATGGGAGCAGATGCAGTTCCTTTTATTTTGCAAGAGTTGAAGAAGGGGCCAACTCCTCTTGTACATGCTTTGGATATGATTTTCCCAGATGTAGTCAAATACGAAGGGTTTGTAAGTTTAAAAGATGCTTGCGATCAATGGCTCTCGATACTTCAATAAATCGGACTATACTCGCTAATGTGTTCCCAGATCTTGCTAAGGATACTAATTTTAAGATTCTAAGCGAGTGTACTGATGTATATAACTGTATTGCTTGGGCAATGGGATACACAGATAGGTGGGTTGATCATTTTAAAGGCGCAGGACATTGGTGGCCAGATGGTGTTGACCGAAATACTAACCCTGAAACGTTAATTGCTGCATTCAAAGCTGAAGGATTTGAAATGTCGGATAACAGCCTTTTTGAAGAGGGCTATTCCAAGGTTGTGCTTTACAAAAAGAAAGAAAAAGAGGAATGGACGCATGCCGCTCGGATTATAACATCTGACATTGAATATAGTAAGTTTGGACGTGCGTGGGATGGTCAACACTCACACAATGTTTTGTGCCGAACAGGGGTAGGAAAGGAGCAACAATCTTACGGAATTGCCTATGCCTATATGAAAAGGAAAAATACCCATAAAAAGATGAATACAAAAATAGGTGGTAACATTTCTGTTGATATCGAGAATCTTACGAAATTACGAGCTTTGTTAAGAAAATAAGTCTTATCATCATAACTCGAAATATTGAGATATTCCTAATTGGTTACAATTAGAAAGAAATCGAAAGAAGAATGCTGCTATAATCGAAAAGCGAAAAGATGTCCGATATTGTTTGAGTTAATGACATCAATAATTGCTTTTAGCTCTCATCAATTATTTTTTTGCATCAAATCGTAAACTTTTTGAACGGTTCTTTTGTTGGGTAAATCGTGGTGGCATTTCAGGCGATCGAGAGGCAGGTTTATCCCGTCTGCCTGTGAGGTGGTATCCCCCTGCGACAGCCAGCCATGCCCGGAACGGGCTTTGTATAACCTAAAAGCACCTCAAGGAAGCGGTGTTGAGAAACAACCGTGAGGCTCACTAACGCGCCTTTTTCGGTGTATCCGTCGTTATCCCACGGCTTCCATGTCGTGACGGCTCCGAAAGAAAAAAGCATTTGAGGTAGCCCGCAGATTTGTAGTTATGAAAATTTTTTCGTAACTTTAAGTAACGCTCGAAGGCAGAGCGAACCGTCAGACACGTTCAGCTTATATAGACCGGACTTGGAACGATGATTCTTGACGGAGCGATGTCCTGACAGTGTTGCAGACATACAGACCGGATGAATCATCCGTGACAGCCTGAATTGGTGACAAGACACACCATTCCGCAGACAACACGCCCTAAGGAAGCGATGCTACGCGGATAAAGATAGAAAGAGAACGGGCTGTGAGACATTGACATACCGACACTCTGTGCGCGCATACGCAACGCGACAGGTAGCTGTTTTGAAGAGCCAAGACCACGCTTTTAATTGGATTTTGTGGTGGGCGTAAGGTCTATGGCTAATCATTACATCAAGCCTAATCCGTTGACATAAGAAGAAATAGGAAGAGCGGCACGGCACACGGTATAAATCCTTTGAACATCAGGAGGTGTGTTCCGCGTGATTGCGGGGCAACACCCGGCGCAAGCAACCGCCCGAAAAAGGCGGAAAGCCATCGCCATTGCCCGATTCAAGGCAATGGCGTATAGGGAGAACTGCGCCCATTTGCCGACCCTGACCGGGTCAGCAGCAATGCTTGTCGGCTTCAACGAAAGAGGCTGTCAGCAACCCTTATGTCCAAAAAGGACCGTTGCCCTGCCTCGTAACTGTCGCCGGAGGTCTGGCAGCGTGATGTTTCGGCGATGAAAACTTTAATTCAGATTTCGATGAACCTGTATAGTTTACTTCAATCAACCCAAAACTCTCCCGATGCCCCGTGCATCAACATCTCGGTGTCACTCGCCGACCTCCACCAGCTTGTGGTGGACACGATTGACGCCACCCGCGACCGCCTTCTTCCGCTTTTCATGAAAGCCGAGGAAGACCGCCTGCTCACCAAGAAGGAGGTATGCGCCAAACTGGGCATTAAGGAAACCTCCGTGTGGAATCTCACACAGAAAGGGCAGCTCACCCCTGTCAAGGTAAACGGCAGCACACGCTACCGGCAGAGTGAGGTGAACGCCATTATCGAATCCCGCAACAATGACTGAGCCGATGAAAGAAACTGAAATTCAAATTGCCTCAGTCACCGAATCCGAAGACCGCTTTGAGCGCATCGGCACGACCTACTACAAACTTGTGAGCCGCCCTAATGCAGCCGGAGAACTTGTCGGGTGCCGCATACCGTGGACAATCGAGGCTATCCGTCAGGACTACGGCAAGGATTTTGTGGCGGGAATACCAAAGTATGACGGGTTCTGCTGTGTCCCGGCTCATGTCGGCTATCAGCCTGTTGTCGGCACATTCCTCAACAAATATGCCGCCATCAGCCACTCTCCAAAAGACGGTGATTTCCCGACAATACGAACCCTTGTAGCCCACATCTTCGGTGATCAATACGAACTCGGCATGGACTATCTGCAACTGCTGTATCTACGACCGACGCAGAAACTGCCGATTCTGCTGCTGGTGTCGGAGGAACGCAACACCGGCAAATCGACATTCCTCAATTTCCTCAAAGCCATATTCGAGGGCAATGCCACATTCAACACCAACGAGAATTTCCGCAGCCAGTTCAATGACGACTGGAACGGCAAGCTGATTATACTCGTTGACGAGGTGCTGCTCAACAAGCGAGAGGATTCGGAGCGGTTGAAGAATCTCTCCACCACCTACAATTACAAGGTGGAAGCGAAAGGGCGCGACCGCGAGGAAGTAAGCTTCTTCGCAAAGTTCGTGCTATGCTCCAACAACGAGCATCTGCCCGTAATAATTGACCCCGGTGAAACACGCTACTGGGTCAGAAAGGTGGAACGGCTAACGACTGATGACACCAACTTTCTCGCCAAGGCAAAAGAGGAAATCCCGGCATTTCTGCATTTCCTCGGAGAGAGAAAGCTATCGACCGTCGAGAAAAGCCGGATGTGGTTTGCATCTGAGCGGATAGCAACCGATGCCCTGCGGAAGATAATCCGTGCCAACCGCAACCGTCTTGAAATCGACATGGCAGAGTTGTTCATGGAGATAATGACGGTACAGAACGTGCCGGAAGTATCATTCTGCATCAACGACATAGCCGCCATACTCGAATACAACCGTGTCAAGGCTGACCGCAGCCAGATACGCCGTGTCGTGCAGGAGTGTTGGAAACTTGCCCCGGCAAGCAACTCCCTTTCATATACCACCTATCAGATCGGCATATCCACCTCTGGCACGAACTATGTCGAAGCCCGCAAGGTCGGGCGGTTCTACACCGTGACCCGTAAGATGTTGGAAACGCTCTGATTTATTCTGATAATTTTGATGAAACGATGAAAAGAAGAATATGATGTTGACATTCAGCACTGTTCCCTCTCATTGTTTTTTCATCGCCCATAAAGATATGATGAATGGCAACGAGAAAAAACGAATCACCCTAATTTTTCTTTTCTCTCGCCGCCAAATTCTTTGATGAAACAATGATGATAGGATAATATACTGATAAAAAACTGAGTTATTCTTCTTTTCATCGAAACATCAGAATCAACACCTGTTTCCAGTCGCCCGGCAAAACGCAAGGCGATATAATCTCAAATTTTCAAATTATGACAAAAATTTCATACACCCAATCCAAGCCTCAAGAGGAAAACTACTTTGTGGCATGGAATCCTCTGGTAACTGAACCGCCTTTTCCGGGGATGCACCTTGACACAGGGCTGTGCCGCTGGATTCCTGATGACATCGAAGATTTTGCTGCCAAACACGGAGCAGAGTTTGACGAAGTAGTGTCCAAGTATAAAAACGATTTTGGAACACCAAAAAGCAAATCTCCCAAGAAGAGAAAATCAAAAGAATCTTCGGTGCAATCGGAACATCAGTGTACTGCTGCACCGAGTAAACCGACACAGCCAGGGATGTCAAAAGCCGCAGCAGCCACGGTACATCAGCCTTCCGAATCGGATAATACAACCGCAAAAGAGGCAGATGAAATCCCGGCTCCAGCCCCACAAAGGGATGTGTCTATTCCGGAACCCCAACCCATACATAAGCCCGAATCTTCCGAGCGTCCGACCGTGGAACAATCGAAGAAATCACGGATCAGTGCCAAGAAGGTGGATGCCGACTTTGACGAACTGTGCCGTGAGTTTATCCACCCGGCAAGCCTCGGAGAGAAGAAGCCCGTGTTTCTTCCGTTGGCTCTCCGTGACAAACTCGACGACATCGCCCGTCTGAGTGGTGATCGCCGCGTGTCGGCTTCGCATATCGCAATCAACATCATCAGCAGATGGATTGACCACAACCGTGACACTCTGAACCGCAAAATCTCAAACAAGGATTTTAGCATCTAAACCAATGGCCTTGCCGTGGCTCTGCCACGGATACCCGGAATGATAATGGAGGGTAGAGCGAGGTTAGATTTTTGTGATACAAAAATCGTCGCGCCCATGCCGCTCCCCTCGCCACCCTCCACTGCACCGGGTGGAACGGTACACCGGTGTACCGCAAGCCATTTTAACCCCTCCATTCCCAACCCTAAACACAACCACAATGAACACCAAGAATACTACCCGCAAATCAAATCTCAAACGTGGCAAGCGCAACGGTCGCCCATCCCTGCCCGAAGCCGAAAGACAGTCGATAGTACGGCATACCCGGTATAACGAGGCGGAAAATGCAGTCTTGCTCGACAACGTGAGGCGAGCCGGATTTAGCAATGTCAGCGAATATATCCGACGTGTGACTCTCAATCCGAAGATTGTTCCACGGATGAGCGAAACTGAAATGACTATCTCCCGGCATCTATCCGGTATGAGTAACAATTTCAACCAGCTTGTGCGACTGTGCCATCAGCATGGGCTACCGTCAATGACCCGCGAGGTGCAGAAATATCTCGGCATGTTCCGTGAACTGTTCTCGAAATTCAACGAGGATTAAGCCCTTAAATTCCTATGATAGCATATATCATCAACGGCAAAAGTTTCGGCAACTGCGTGGACTATGTGACACGCCGCACTCTTGAAGAGAAACTCCACAACGAACAATCCAAGCGGCAGAAATCCGATGAGAGAAAGTATGAGAGCTACAGCGGAGCCGACATCGTTAACCATCTTTCAAAGGACTGGCAACTTCTCGCCGCCACAGCCGATGTGAGAATCTACGAAGGGCGCAAGGCTATGGCTGACGACATCGCCCGCCCCACCCGCAGACGCAAGCCAATCAAAGACCCCGTGGGGCATATCTCCCTTGACTTCCACCCGGAGGACGCTCCAAAAATGACAGATGACCTCATGGCCGAGATAGCGCAGGACTATATGGCGCAGATGGGATTGACCGACACGCCTTATATCGTAGTGAGGCACAATGACAAAGCACATCCGCATTGTCACATCGTTTTCAGCCGTGTTGACAATGCCGGAAAGATTCTCACGCAGACAACCAATTTCAAGAAGAATGAACGCGTCTGCAAGGCTCTGAATAAGAAATATAGGCTGAATATCGGCAAGAGCAAGCTCAACACCGATGTGTCAAAACTCCGGGGCAAGGAGAAAATCCGTTATCAGCTTGTCCGCGATATTGCCGCAATCTATCTCACATCATCTGTTACCGACTGGGATTCATTCGTTGACCTGTTGCGTAAGAACGGCATAACCGTAAGAGAGAAAATCGGAAGGTCAGGGCGCGTCAATCTTTACTATGGAATCGGAAAATGTGAATTCTGGTATAAGAAACTTGACCCGTTTTTCAGCCGTGAGAATCTTGAACAAAAATTCAAGGCACGGAGAGAAAAACAGCAGGCGACAAAGGCTCAATCCCGGCTATCAGAACAACCGCAACCTCAACGGCAGTCTGAGTCTAAACCTCAACCACCCAAGGCTACCAAGCCGATTATCATTCCACCATTACCCGACACTATACGTGGCTTTAAAATTGATAGTTTACGTCAGCGGGACTATCAGGAAGGCAAGTTCATTAGTATCAGCATTTGTGAACCGGGAGGTGTTGTGCCACTCACACATTGGATATGGTATGATTTCGACAAGCGTCAGCCTGTAATAAGTAGAGCATATCCCTCCGATCACAAGATTCCCGAAGCCTTCCTGCAACAACTGGCGGCAAAACAATATCCGGTATCACCATCGCCGGGTGCCGGAATCCGTTTCTCATCGCCTTCTCTCGGCGGAAATGTTCCCGAAGAACAAGGCTTCGCCCACGGCGGTGGAGTATCCGATGACTTCAAGCATTTCCTTGAGATGCACCCCGGCATGAGCATCGAGGAAGCGTGGCACCGTTTCTGCGACCAGCAGAAAGCCAAACAACGCATTAAAGGCCCGAAACTGCACTAATTAAAAATCCACCGAGAGAAAATCGCTTCTTTCGGTGGACTTCTTTCGGTTGTAAAATATCATCATGATATTACCATACCTTCACGAAGAGCCTTCTCGGTCTCTGCTCCTATTGCCTTACGAACTATTGCAAGAGCAAACTCCAGCGTAGTGCCGGGGTCCTTTGATGTTATGAGGTGATTGCTTTCTACAACTGCGGCATCGGAGTATATACCTCCGTTCTTTTCAAAGTCCTCTTTCAAGAATGGATAGCCGGCTGCATTAACTCCCGCTATGATTCCGAGCGGACCGAGAACAAGCGCCGGAGCCGCGCATATTGCAGCGATGTTGCCTCCCTTTTCCCAATGACTTTTCACGATAGCCTGTAATTCAAGGCTGATATTTACTGCTGCTTCTGACTTGTCTGCACCGGGGAATATGAGCCAGTCTATCATTTTCGGATTCAAGCCTGAGATTGCCATGTCTGCAATCACGAGATTTCCGGTTGCACCTCTCACTACTCGGTTTTCCGTCATGGAAACGGTAAAGACCGACATCCCTGCACGTCGCATGACATCAACGGGTGCAAGTGCCTCGATTTCATCAAATCCATCTCCGAGCATCACGAATGAAGCTGACTCGGTTATTTCCGGCGATGCGGGAATCTTGATGTTGATTTCTTTCATTTGTGGGTTGTTTTTATTTTAGTTAACTTTGCAAAGGATAACAGCTACCCTTTAGATAGCGCAAAGTTATATCAGAAACAGCTATTGTGCAAGAGGTTACTTTGAGAGTAGCCACTTACCCCAAACTCACTTTTAATCATTCTCAATAAGATGAAAGACGAAAAAATTTCAAAAAAATATTCTTGTATCGCCACTTGTCCGATGCGCAATGTAATTTCTCATTTCGCAAACAAATGGTCTATGCTTCTGTTAGTGGTTCTCGATGAGTTCGGCGTCATGCGTTTCAATGAACTGTCAAGAGCGATTCCTGACATCTCTCCGAAAGTTCTTTCAGGACATTTGAAGACATTGGAATCTTGCGGACTCATCCGGCGAAAATTGTATGCCGAAGTTCCGCCCCGTACAGAATATGGATTGACAGAATTAGGGCAGTCGCTTATCCCCATATTAAATCAACTGACGGAATGGGGCCGGCAAAACCTTGATGCTGTCAAATCAAATGTGAAGAAGCATCAGTGATTTGACTCAAGTAATTATTTGTTCTTATTGGTTGGAGTCGGCAGTGCTACATCCCCGACCTTGCCGATTTTTTATTATAGTGTCAAAATTATCGCGCCCCCAGTCTATAAGGTTTTGGACAAGAGGTAACAGCGTCTTGCCGAAATCAGAGACCGAGTATTCGACCCTCGGAGGCACATCGGGATATAGCAGACGGTCAAGAATCCCGTCTGTGTATAACTGGCGCAAGACTTGTGATAGGACTTTCTCTGATATGGAGGGTATTGCACGGTAAAGTTCGTTGAACCTTACAGGCTCATTCTCCGAAACTTTCAGAAGCACCACCAAAGCCCATTTGTTGCCCATCCATTCAAGCATGGGAGCGGCCTTGCAATATTCGTAGTCCAATTTTTTTGCCATTTTCTCGATGTCGGAACTTATTGGTTTTATGCAAAACAAACCTTTCGGTAAGGGTCAAACCAATCGGTAAGTTATTGCTTTGCCACTGATTCTCACCTAATTTTGCGCTATAAAATTAACTAAAATAATCAAGATATGATATATCCGCAGCTCCATTTCACAGGTCAGGTATGGTGACCGCCATACGAAGCCAACTCGCAGCTCCTGCAACTGACCTCCGGCTGCACATGGCACAGATGCAAGTTTTGCAGCCTCTACCACGGCACACCGTTTCGTATGTCGCCACTATCCGAGGTTGAGGAAGATCTGAAAGTGATACGCCAATGGCAGCCACGCGCCCGACGGGTCTATCTTACCGGCGCAAATCCATTTGCATTGAGCTACAACAAACTGATGGATGTGGCATTGTTGCTCCGTAAGTATCTGCCTCACATGGTATCATTCGGAATGTTTGCCCGTGTTACCGACGTAACAGCCAAATCGGTGGAGGAATTGAAAAATCTCCGCCACCTCAAACTCGACAGCATCAATATCGGCATCGAGACAGCCCATGATCCGACACTTGACCGGATGAACAAAGGCTACCATGCCTCCGACATTCTGGAACAGTTGTCGAAACTCGATGAGGCAGGAATACGCTACAACGTCTTTTACCTTAACGGACTTGGAGGAAAAGGCAACGGTATGGCAAGCGCAACAGCGACCGCCGATGTGCTGAACCGGCTTCACCCCTGCATCATCAACATTGTATCGCTTACAATATTCCCGGAATCACAACTATATCAGGAGGTGATTGACGGAACATATGAGGAAGAACCGGAAATTGAGCGTCTTGTGGAAATGCGGACACTTATAGAGCGTCTGAAAATAAAGACCAACCTACTCGGGCATCATGTTTCCAACACCGTGCCTATAACCGGGGTGTTGCCGAATGATAGGGCGGCTATCCTCACCGAATTCGACAAGGCTATCGCATCCTTCCCTGAGAAGGAACTGAAAGCCTACTGCGACAGGATATGGCATCTGTGACAGACACCTATCCCGTCTTTCAGCCTACTCGTTTCGGGCAGGCTTTTTTCATTATTGAAAAAACTATTGCTGATGTATTTTCCACTTATCATTCAGCGATTTCCTTTCTGCACAGTAACCGCAAGGCAGATCTTTCAACAACCCTATTGTCGGGTCTAATTCAAACACAAATTTCAAAGAAACAATTTTGGCTTCATCCTCTCTATGTTCTCTACCACAAAGAAATTGCCACATGCCATCGTCCTTATCATGCGAAACAAATAATATGGGAGCTTTACTATCGGATATGTGGCAGCAAACAATAACCGCAGTATCAGGAGCTTCTGAAAAAAGGAAAGGCTTATTTGACTTGTTTATATATCTGCTTATTCCCATAGCGGCCAATCCGATGACAAGATATACGGCTGCATATACCAGAAATCAGACCTCTTTGATGTCAAAGAATAACCATGTACCGGCGAGAAAAGCGATTGAGGACACTAACGGGAGATTCCACATTCGACGGATATTTTTGCCGCAGTTGAAACCAAGTATTGCTGAGTAGATTGGATTGATGATGAAGAACAGCATCATGCACAATGCCATGCCGGAACATTCGGACGCAAGCCTTGCCACGACAAACGGCAATACGAACATCACTGCTATTGTGGTACATAGCCAGTAAATATATTTCTTATTACATTGTTCCATATGGTTTATAGTTGCGTTAGATTTCATCAATCCATTCTTTAATTTGTCAGTTCATAAATTTCCACTCTATAGCCATCCGAAGGAAAAATCATAATGGCTTTGTGCGAACTGATTTTATAGGCTGTTCCGACGACCGAGTTGGAACTTCCATACTCTGTCTGCGGATCATCGTTGACGCTCCAACCTCCAAGAAAAATGAGGGACTTGGGGTTGTTCTGATATACATAACCGGATTTTCGCTGGCTACCTGTTGTCTTTTCAAAAAAGACTTTTCCGTCAACGGTCTTAAAGCGGCAGTTGAAATATGGATATGAGAAAATACCATCCCTCGCATCAATCTGAATGGAGCGGACACGGCGGAATCCAATCAAGTCTTTCGGCGTGATCGGGTATGTCTTGGCGTTAAGTAATTTCTCGATTGCTCCTTTCTCTCTATAACCATACGAATTGGGTGAGACTGTAGATAATGCGTCCCATGCTTTATCCCTGTCGAGTGCCAGTTTCCCATAATCATACGGCAGTATAATGCCTTCAAGGTCTGGGCTGAGGTTATCCGGCATTATAGGCTTCTGCTTTATAAACTCTGTCGGACCACTAAAATACCAGTCCTCGCCCGGATAGCCCATTGTCAGAATTCCCGTCAATCTCTCTGCTGACTCAATACGAAACCGTCCCACCAGAGGGCTTCCATAATCTTTCGCCTTAATCATCAACGAATCACCATCAATGGTCAATGCGACATCCACCCAACCGAAGGTTCGGAATATGCTGCAAGAACAGATACCCAATCGGTCTTCGGGTAAAGCACATATATTTAACATCAGATTTTTCGGTCCTTGCCAGGCTCCGACGAGATTGGAATTTTCAGCTTTGGCAGATGTGAGGATGCTGATTGCCAGTAGCAGTATAAACAAGATTTTATTTTTCATTTATAGTTAAGTTTGATTTCGTCTATTGACTTGCCGATTTATATCTGCTTGGCGCAATGGCCTGTTATAAAATCATTTTGATTTTTTATCCAGAAGGTCGAGCTTACGGCATAGCCATAGCCAAGCCCTGTAATAGCCATAAGATGTGCATCCTGTTAGGATAGCCGTCATATAAGTGGAATTGTACCCCTGGCTTCTGAACCATTGATTTGTCAAAGCTACAATAGCTCCAAATAATGCGACTCCTATAAGGAAGACAATGAAATTCTTAACAGTTCTTTTAGTTTTTGTAGTCATTTTATCCTCTTTTAATCCCAATCGTATCTCATTGTATGCTAAATCATCAATTTCGTTCCATTTCAATGCAATTCCATGTCTCACCAAGACACTTATAGCACTCTGTCTCAGGTTTAACAACTTGGTGGAATCCCGCCGATTCATAACAACGGATAGCTGCCGGATTGTTTTCAAAAACACCCAATGAAACTTTTATGGCACCTAATTTGGAGAAAGCATAATCAACCGCCTTACTGACAAGGGCTTTCCCAAATCCTTTGCCACGCTTTGAATCATCAACAATAACAAAACCCAAGCGTTGTTCAGAAGAATCATCTGCCGGAGTGCGTAGAGTGATATATCCGACAATCTCTTCACTGTCAACCATAGTCAGGGCAACAGAGTTATGTCCGTCAATGTATTGCTGATGATAAGAGTTCATATTTTCCGGCGTGACAGGAAACCGCTCATATCGGTCGGCGCACCATTGGCGCATAAAATATTCACTTTTAAGCCAAGTAGTGATTACGTTGGCATCTGTGGGCTGATATAGTCTGAGGGTAAGTGATGGCTTGTAGTTGCGTTTGATTTCGTCTATTGACTTGCCGCCGATACCAAAATTCTCATCCGGCAATTCCTTGATTGTGACCGTGAAGAACTGTGTCGGGATATTGGTTATCTCGGAGGCTATAGCTGTCAGACGCTCGATAAGTTCTTTCTTTTGTTCGGAGGTCAATGCTCCGCTTTCAACTGATATGTATGGCATAATCAAACAGATATTACTTTTGCTATTTCTTCCATATATAGGTGATCTGTACCACAACATCCTCCAAATACCTGCAAGTTGAATTGTTCTTTTAATGTTTGCATATATACTGACAATTCATGAGGGTTAGACGTGGCTTTCAGACGAGTGGCACCATCCATCTCGCAATATTCAAGTGCGGCGGTATTTGCCTGAACACCTTTGAAACGGTTTTGGATACATCTATTGAATGATTGGTCAAGAGCTGAGATGACAAATCGCGGATGTATGCAGTTGGTCATATAACAAATAGGCTTGTTTTTAATCTTTGCATCTATGGTTTCTATTGCCCTGTATATTGGAGTGTTGTCAATCAGACACCCATCGGGTTTGATTGTAAAACTGATGATATATGGCAAACCTGTGTTTGCCATTGCTTTTGCCATACCAATTGCTTCAGGAAGCGTGGGCATGATTCCTGCAAAGAGATAATCTGCACCGGCTTTAGCAAATTCATCTGCCTGCCATTGGTGAAATCCAACGGCCTCTTTTTCAGAAAGATTGCCTTCCCCGGTGTAGGCATCTCCCCGGCATCCCATAAGACCTCCAAGATATGCCGGGTGTTCAATCTCTGAAAGTATTTCCCTCAGAAACTCAACATTATCACGTATGATGGTAGCTGGTTGTCCGCTCTTTGTCACTCGTTCACGATTTGCCCTGCGGGTTGGAGTTGTTGCCATGAAGGGCAAGCCATATTTTTCAGCAATCGCCAAATACTGTAACCACAGGAGCCTTAAAGACGTTCTTCCCTTTGTCTCGTCAATTAGAGAGGCCATAGCCACTTCGCCTGAAATATCGAGGTCAAACTCTCGTTTAAGTCTTTCGCCAAGCGCACCTTCCATTAAAAAGACTTCTCCTTTGTCAAACCTATCTTTAATATTCATCCTAAAATAGCATTAAGTGATGAGTCGCTAAACATTGTCGGAGTAAATTCCACAATCTGATAATCGGCGATACCGTTGATGTAGAACGGATCTTCGGCAATGATGGCATCGACCTCTTTACGACTATAGGCTTTCATCATTATCACACCACCCACACGCGGATTCTGCGGGCCGGATGCGATGAAATTTCCGGCTGCATAGTGCTTGGCGAGATATTCACGATGAGCGGCAAGGAATCGGTCAACCTCGCTCAACGGCTTTTTGTATGTGAGAATTGCGATAAACATAGTCACATGATTTTGGGGGAATTCATCTTATTTTATAAGAGTGTCAAGATTTGCGATAAAAATATCTGATTCAGTTCTTGAACGGAATGTAAACACATTGACATCGTTTCTTCTTTCGCTAAGCAATTTACGGATAACCGGTAGTTGCTGCTCAGGAAAATCGACAATCCATTGACGGAATTCCGGGTCCATTTCATTATCAGTCCAAGGCATATCCTCACGTCTTTTACCCAAACGCTCTTCAGCTCCTGCCAGGCATAAGTCCAACGGTAGGTCAAAGAAGAAAACCGTATCACATCTATTCAATCTCATGGGGAGCGTATGCAAATAATTGCCGTCAATAATCCACTGATCTCCGGACATTATATCTTGCAGACACTCTACAAATTCTTCTCTGGAAAGTGTTGTCCTGTCAGGCAAATGCCATATCATGTCAAGGTAATGCAAGGGCAAACCGGTCTTTGCTGATAGTTTTCTTGAAAAGGTACTCTTCCCGGCTCCTGGACAACCTATGACAATGGCTCTCTTCATTCAATTGAGAAAAGGCTACAGAAGCCCTGCTTGTTAAACTGATAGTACATTTCGATTCGTTCAAGAGTGTCGTTTTCAAGCAGCAGAAGCAACTCTTTTGCAAATTCAAGTGTTGCAGAACCGTTGGCAGTCACTATTCTGCCATCGCTTACGGCTTGCTCGTAGAGATACCCGTCGGGATTAGTGTAGTTCTCTCCACCCCAGATTTTCAGTTGATCCAAACCATTGCCGGTATGTTTCACCGCATTGAGGAAACCATGCTTCGCCATAAACGAAGCCGCGTTGCAGATGGCACCGACAATCTTTCCTTTTTCAACAGCTCTTTTTACAATCGGCGCGACTTGTTCAGCGACATGCGTATTCCACCCGAAACCGCCAATCAACACCAGCGCGGCATAATCATCGGGCATAGTGTCAAGCGAATAATCCGGCACGGTGCGGAATCCCCCTATCGACTTTACCGACTCCAATGTCGGGGCGACCACCTTATTGACATATTTCGGATTTTCTTTCAGGGCATATTCATCAGAGGAGATAGCCTGTGAAAGATACACCGCCTCATGCGCCGCATAATCGGGCAAGAGTATATATAGAATTTCGTTGCTCATAATCGTTTTTACTTTTTCCAGCGTTTGAGGTGAGGAAAGAACTGGCGCATCATTTCCTTAGCCTGTTCTTTTGTCAAGTTTTGTCCTGACTGCCTGTTTATCTCGTCGGTGAACTGGACACAGTGGTCAATCATCTGCTCCATCGTCATATCCTGCGTGAACTTGCCATCCTTGTAGCAATAGATGCAGTAATCACCATTATGTGAGCCATCGGCATTTGTGCCTTTGTTGTCGTCAGTCAGCGGCATCCCACAACTCTGACAAAATTTCATTTCCATTGTCATTTTTCTTTTTTGTTCCATAGTCCGATGGAGCGGTTTATAAATGC
This sequence comes from uncultured Muribaculum sp., assembly GCA_910587665.1. GTDB lineage: Bacteria > Bacteroidota > Bacteroidia > Bacteroidales > Muribaculaceae > Muribaculum. The sequence goes on along the minus strand of CAJUMZ010000001.1, from coordinate 262,909 downwards.
AGAAGCGCGGACTACCAATGCAACATTCTAAGTCGACGGTCGTAGGTCATCGCGAAGCGCTTGCTCTGCAAGAAACCTAAATGCACGAATGTAGTATAACAGCCCACGCCGTATGCGTGAGAACCGCTATGCTATCCTTGTGCAGTGTCTTGAATTTCCTACGTTCTCGACTTACAAGAGAGCATACCGCTTCTTATTTCAAAATGTCGTAGGCTGACTTGTGCTAACCCGACCACAAAGGTACAAAAATTTTATGGGATTTTAACGATTAAACGTGGTGACCCGGTGAAAATTCAGCCGAGGTCACCACATTTTCAGTCCTCGAATATGGTTAAACTCTGTTAAAGTTTAAGCTTTTAGGGTGACTTTATGGTGTTGAATGTTGGCGAATGAATACGAAGGAGTATGAATGTAATGTTGATTACCAGCCACTTACATCTTTGCCATCGACATCTATAACACACCACATCACGCAGAAAGCATTATATTTCAGTAGGTTAGGTGTTGCATGGTGACTTTTGTGGTGACTCAGAGGGGCGTGGATGGAAGAAAGACCGCTAACTCATTGAGAATTAGCGGTCTTCTGTGGTGCCACCAGGAATCGAACCGGGGACACAAGGATTTTCAGTCCTTTGCTCTACCAACTGAGCTATGGCACCGTTTGTGTTTTGCGATGCAAAGTTACGAAATGGTTTTTGTTTTTGCAAATGTTTTTTGCTCTTTTTTGTCACGTTTTGTTGTGTGATGTCAGTGGGGGAAGTGTAAGTGGTTGGTATGTAGGTGGGTAGCGCTTGGGCGCGGTTGCTGTTTTGGTTGGGTGGGTGTTATGGGGATGTGATGCTCCGGAGTGCCGGGGCGATATAAAGGTGAGGATATAAAAAATTGCCCGGGAAGTTTCCTTCCTCCGGGCAATTTATTTGAGGTTGGGGATGTCTTAGAGTTTTGCCTGAATGGCTTTTGTGGCTTCTTCGTAGCCGGGCTTTTCGAGGAGAGCAAACATGTTGCGCTTGTAGTCTTCAACGCCAGGCTGGTTGAAGGGGTTTACTTCGAGGATGTAGCCTGAGATGCCGCATGAAAGCTCGAAGAAGTAGATGAGCTGTCCGAGATACTCTTCGCTGAGCTCGGGGATGGTAATGCGGATGTTGGGCACTCCTCCGTCGACATGGGCGATACGTGTGCCGAGTTCTGCCATCTTGTTTACTTCGTCAACGCGCTTGCCTGCGATGTAGTTGAGCCCGTCGAGATTTGCCGCATCGGAGGGGATTACCTTTTCATGGGCAGTCTTTTCTACGGAGATCACGGTCTCGAAGATTGTGCGCTCGCCATCCTGGATCCACTGACCCATCGAATGCAGGTCGGTAGAGAAGTCGACTGCCGCGGGGAATATGCCTTTGTGGTCTTTTCCCTCGCTCTCGCCATAGAGCTGTTTCCACCATTCTCCGAAGTAGTGGAGCTTGGGGTTGTAGTTGACGAGGATTTCGGTCTTTTTGCCTGCACGGTAGAGGCAGTTGCGGGTGGCGGCGTATAGTTCGCAGATATTGTTGTCGCTCGGGGTGAGGCATTCGTGCTGCATGTCGAGCGCGCCCTTTACGAGCTTCTTGATGTCGTATCCTGCCACAGCGATCGGTAGCAATCCTACCGGGGTGAGTACAGAGAAGCGGCCGCCGACGTTGTCGTCGATGACAAATGTCTTATAGCCTTCTTCAGTAGCTAGCTGGCGGAGGGCGCCGCGCTTTGCGTCGGTGATCGCCACGATACGCTTGCATGCCTCAGCCTTGCCAACCTGAGCCTCAAGCTGTTCTTTAAGCAGGCGGAACGCGATAGCCGGCTCGGTGGTGGTGCCTGACTTGGAGATCACGATGATACCGAATCGCTTGTCCTTGAGGAATGACTGAAGCTCGTAGAGGTAGTCCTCGCCGATGTTTTGTCCGGCAAACAATACTTTAGGATTTCCGGATGCAACAGGTGAATACGCGTCAAACGCTCCGGCAAGGGCCTCGATTACAGCCTTTGCCCCAAGGTATGAGCCGCCTATGCCCACAGATACGACATAGTCGCATGAGTTGCGGAGATCATTGGCCACAGCTATGATTTCGTCAAGATGATGTTCGGGGGTTCTTTCAGGTAGGTCGAGCCATCCGAGGAAGTCGTTTCCTTCGCCGGTACCGCTTTTCAGCTTTTCAAGTGCAGCGGTTGCCGAAGCCGACTCAAGGGCGTGAATTTCATTTTCAGATACTGTAGAGAGTACAGAGTTAATGTTTACTTGAATCTTTTTCATAATAGTTATTGTGAGGATAATACTGTATTCGTTTTTATGCTTTTGGAGGATGTGTCATTGGAACTTGTTGCTCATCTCCTCGATGGCGAGTGACACCGGTGTCTGCTTGTAGAGTACCGAGTGCATTGCGTCGAGGATGGGCATGTCTACTCCATGATCGCGGTTTATTTCCCAGATACATTTGGTGCCGTAATATCCCTCTGCCACCATTTCCATCTCCATCATCGCGCGCTTGACCGCCGAGCCCCTGCCTATCATCGAGCCGAAGTTGTGATTGCGCGAAAATCGGGAGTAGGAGGTGACGAGCAGGTCGCCGAGATATACGGAATCGCAGATGTTGCGGCTGCCGGAGGCTACTTTGCCGATGAAGCGTTCCATCTCGCGTATGGCATTGGAGAGGAGTATTGCCTGAAAATTGTCGCCGGCCTTGAATCCATGCACCATGCCTGAGGCGATGGCATAGACATTTTTCAGCACACCGGCATACTCTATGCCTGCGACGTCATTGGATACGAGTGTCTTCATCGCCTTGCCGTTGAGAGCCTTGGTAAACTCCTCGGCCATCCTGGTGTCGCAGCAAGCCACGGTAAGATAGCTCAGTCGGCCGAGTGCCACTTCCTCAGCGTGGCAGGGTCCGGAGATCACTACTATGCGCGAGGGGTCGACACCATAACGGCGTTCCATGTAGTCGCTTATAAGTTGATTTTCATCGGGCACAATGCCTTTGGTCGCGATCACGATGTTTTTATCGGATATGTCGATCGTCAGCTTTGCGAGGTGGCTCTTGAAATAGGGCGAAGGCATCGCCATAAGCAGCGTGTCGGCGGCATCACAGGCGGCATTTATGTCGCTGAAAAAGTTGATGCGTGGTATGGGAAACTCGACATCGGAGAGATAGGCGGGATTATGGCCCAGGCGCCGGAACGACTCTATGCGGTCGTCGCGGCGCATGTACCATATTATCTCGTTGCAGTTCTGAAGCAACAGTTTGGCAAGGGCGGTCGCCCATGAGCCGCCGCCCATCACTGCAATCTGTCGGTATGTGTCAGAGTGTAGCGTCATGATTACTTCTCTTCGACAGCGGCTATCCAGGCCTTAATGTCGTCTTGCGAGGGATTTTTAAGTTCGAGTTTGTATTTCTTGTTGATGCCGCACAGGTCCTGGAACAGTTTTCCGGGATTGGCTCCGGCGAGTTGTGCCACGGTCATCACCCCTGTCTTCTGGAGCGGAGCCACCCATTCTTCAGGAATGCCGATTGCGGTATATGCTTCCACTTTGTCGCGCGGCTGCACCTTTTCTGGGCGCATCTGCGGGAAGAGGAGCACCTCCTGGATGGTTGTCTGTCCGGTCATGAGCATTACAAGACGGTCCATGCCGATACCCATGCCTGAGGTAGGAGGCATGCCGTATTCGAGGGCGCGTATGAAGTCCTTGTCGATGATCATGGCCTCGTCGTCGCCCTTCTCGGCGAGACGCATCTGCTCAACGAAACGCTCATACTGGTCGATGGGGTCGTTCAGCTCCGAGTAAGCGTTGGCAAGCTCCTTGCCGTTGACCATAAGCTCAAAGCGCTCGGTCAGCTCCGGATTGTTGCGGTGGCGCTTGGTAAGCGGCGACATCTCTATCGGATAGTCGATTATGAATGTCGGCTGGATATAGCTGCCCTCACACTTCTCGCCGAAAATCTCGTCGATAAGCTTTCCTTTGCCCATTGTCTCGTCGACCTCTATGCCGAGCGAGCGGGCGGTGTCGCGGAGCCGGGTCTCATCCATGCCTGATATGTCGATGCCGGTGTGCTCCTTGATGGCGTCAATCATCGTTATGCGCTTGAACGGAGCCTTGAAGCTGATCGTGTTGTCGCCGACTTTCACTTCGGTAGATCCGTTGACGTCAAGACATATCTTCTCAAGCATCTTTTCGGTGAAGTCCATCATCCAGTTGTAATCCTTGTAGGATACATATATCTCCATACAGGTGAATTCCGGATTGTGGGTGCGGTCCATGCCCTCGTTGCGGAAATTCTTCGAGAACTCGTAGACTCCCTCGAAGCCGCCTACGATAAGGCGCTTCAGATAAAGCTCGTCGGCGATGCGCAGATACAAGGGGATGTCGAGCGCATTGTGGTGAGTGATGAAGGGGCGCGCGGCAGCTCCGCCGGGTATTGACTGCAGGATCGGGGTCTCAACCTCCATGTAACCATGGTCGTTGAAATAGTTACGCATGGAGTTGAACACCTTTGTGCGCTTGATAAATATATCCTTTACCTGATCGTTGACAACGAGGTCGACGTAGCGGCGGCGATAGCGCAGCTCGGGGTCGTCAAACGCGTCGTAGGTCACGCCGTCTTTCACCTTTACGATCGGGAGCGGGCGTAGCGACTTGCTGAGCACGGTAAGCTCCTTGGCATGAACCGAGATCTCGCCGGTCTGGGTGCGGAACACATATCCTTTTATGCCGACGAAGTCGCCTATGTCAAGCAATTTCTTGAATACGACATTATATAAATCCTTGTCTTCGCCGGGACAGAGTTCGTCACGGCTGATGTAGACCTGTATTCTTCCTTTTGAGTCCTGGAGCTCCATAAACGATGCCTTGCCCATGATACGGCGGCTCATTATGCGCCCTGCCACGCACACCTCGCGCTCAGGCTCTCCGTCTTTAAATGTTTCCTTAATTTCTGTCGTGTAGGCATCCACCGGATAAAGGGCTGCCGGATAGGGATCGATGCCGATACGGCGCATTTCCTCAAGGCTGCCGCGTCGTATAATCTCCTGTTCGCTCAGTTCAAGTAAATTCATAAACAGATATAATTAATCAAATATCCGCAAATTTAAGCAATTCGCGCCACTTTTCCACCATCGCGCCCTTACAAATACTAAATCCCGTGTAAAATTTGTGAAAAAGCCGGATTCACTGTCATAACCTGTCCATTTTGTTGAACATATAAAACAGATAAACTGTAATTAATTACGACAGAATTAATGGATTTTCAACCGTATTGTTTAACTTTGCGTGATAACAAGAAAAAACATCAAGAAATGGCAAAATTTTCGGTAGGTTCAACTGTAAGACTCGCGTCAGGCGGTCCCAAAATGACTGTGGCATCAATTATAGGGAAAGATATTCCCGGAAGTGATCCGATGCTTATGGCGATGTTGCAGGAGCAATATCCAGCCACGGATCTGTTTTGCGTTTGCTCGTGGTTTAATGAGCAGAATGAACTGAAGCAGGAGCTTTTCCCGGAAAGTATGCTTGAGGCTATTGACAAATAATCTTTTTGAAGTGATATGACCCTAAAAGACCTCGATAGCAGCCATTCTATCGGATTGGTGGATTGTGGCGCAGGAGTCTCGCGTGGATCTGCGTTTATCGTAAGCCATAATGGGATTGAATATATTGTCACTGATTGCCATGTTTTATATAAAATTCAAAAAGATAGGAGTATTGTTCCGCATGATAATTATGTGAATATTACCTTTCATGGTCAACATACTTATCCTTCGTCAGCTTTAACGGCTTCGTTTGAGTTGTCCAAGGTTAAAAAGAAAGTTTCCGCTGACCTGGACTTAGCTGTTATTGCTATTGATGATGCAGTCACGTTTGAAAATGAAGGTTCATGTCCGTTGAATCCTATTCCCGTGGATTCTGATTCATTGGAATTATGGGGCAAAAGGACATATATGCTTGGTTTCCCAACCTCCTTGTTCCCTGCGAAGCCGTTTACATTCAAGCCGTTTCTGGCTACAGGTATAGTCAGCTCTGTTGATGATGTTGAATCCCTGTTTGTAGTGGATGTCCCCTCATTTTATGGGAATAGCGGTTCTCCGGTATTTTTAGATAAAGGTGACGGGGATGTAGTTCTCTGTGGAATAGTCCAGCGTTTAATCACGTTTAATCTCAAGTGGGGAAATCCATACGAATCAACCATATCAAGGATTGATTGGCATAATTCCGGCTATACCATATGCAGGAGTGTAAACAGTATAAAAGCGCTTATTGAAAATGAAAATAGCTTTAAATCAGAATCCGAGAGTTAACTCTTTGATTAATCCGGAATATAACAATGCCCTTAATCCGGCTTTTAATACACAGATGAATCCGAATTATAATGTGTATATCAGCCCACGATACAATCCCCGGATAAATCCGCGATATAATGCCAGGTTGAATTATAAATTTAATCCGCGCATCAATCCACGTTTCAACCCTCGTATAAATCCGAAGTTTAATCTCATGCTTAGACCTGCTGAAAATGGGGGTTACGGTAGTGTGTTGGTACGTTCTTTGAATCAGACCGCCGACGAGATATGCGTGATGCTTCCGGAAGTATCGGGATACGCGATATTTGATAAAATGCAATATGAGCTTGTCGGATATAGCCTTCCCAATGGCGGTGGAGGCTACAATAGATTTGACCTTGATTTGAATTGGATTGGATTTTGGTGTTCTAACGGAATTGGGGGATACAATGGATTCGATACATCAGGCAGGTGGATTAATTTTGTTGTTATGTGAGCAGCGACGGTTTTATTTGCGGAGAAATTTTGATGTGTGGGGAAATTGGCTTAATTTTGCACGTTAGAATAACTTGAATTGATTTAAAATTGTTATATAAGAAAAAATTGACATAAAATGGCAGACAAAGACCAAAACAATCAGTCTACCGAGCTCGAAGAGCTTGCTAAGGACAATCAGAATCTAAAAAATAACGTGACCCTCGGTCAGAAGTATCTTATGTGGATCATCATCGCCCTCTCTGTGGTAGCGATTGTGGTTCTTATCTATATCTTTGCAGTCCGCCAGCCGGGAGTCAAGGCTGCCAACGAGGCTGTGTCGCAGGCTGATATCACCATGTCGCAGGGCAACGACTCGCTTGCTCTCGCCCAATACCAGCAGGTGGCTGATGAATATGGCTACGAGGCAGGCAGCCGTGCCGCGCTTATGGCTGCTACCCTTAATTATAAGAAGGGCAATTATGAGGCTGCAATCGCCGATCTCAAGAATTTTGACGCCAAGGAGGCTATCGTAGGTGCTGCCGCCATGTCGCTTGAAGGTGATTGCTATGTAAACCTTAAGGATTACCAGAAGGCTGTATCATCCTACGACAAGGCGATAAAGTCGGCAGGTGACAATCCGCTTTACGCTCCGCTGTTCATGATGAAGAAAGCCACTGTGCTCCGTGAGCAGAAGGATTATGCAGGTGAGCTCAAGGTGCTCCAGGCGGTAAAGAATGATTATCCCCAGTATGCGGCTACTTACCGCATCGACATAGACAAGTATATTGCCCGTGCCGAATATCAGGCAGGTGAAAAGAAATAAAAATCTGATCTGTTTATTGACATTTGCACCCCGGCTTCCGATTGGAAGATCCGGGGTGCAAATGTTTTATAAGGCATATAAAAAACGAAAGTGCACTTCTTCACAGAAGCACACTCCCTCATAACCAAAATTCAAGTATATATATTTCTTGTCGTCTAACGCTTAGGAACGGCAGCCGAGAAAGGTAGATGTAGAATGAAGAGTGATTTGTATTAAGTAGTGATTCGACTGTGTTTTCCTAAGTAATGTGGCTTTCATCAAGCTAATGCAAAGTTACTGCATATTAGCGAGATAGCAATGACCCGATTCTGAAATAAATCTAAAATAATCAAAAATGCCGAACAATCGGCTAACATTCTTGTTGTCAGTCGAGTTGCATTATGACAGAGTGTCGAGCTTCCTGTGTGAAAGTCCGTTTTTAAGCAGAAATTAAGTTAAACCGCCGGGTTCAGGCTTTTTTGACGGTCATTTTTCTTCTTCAGGCTGTGGAAGAACCACTTTTATCAGCTCAAGCCGGGTGGCTGATTTTTTTACGATTGTAAAGGTCATGCCGGCGAGTTCAAACGTTGCGCCCTGCGCAGGTATTTCCCCGAGGTTGCTGAGGATAAATCCGGCAAGGGTCTGGTATTCGTCTGATTCCGGAAGGTCGAGATTGAAATTGTCGCGCAGGTCGCTGATTTCATATCTTCCGGAAAATTCATATACACCCGGCTCAACTTCGCGTGCGGTGAGGCGGCGGTTGTCATGCTCATCCTGAATGTCGCCGAATATTTCTTCCACAAGGTCTTCAAGCGACACAAGGCCGGAAGTGCCGCCAAACTCATCAACGACTACGGCCATGGAGCGTTTCTCGGCAAGCAGACGGCGCATCATCTTATTGGCAAGCAGTGCCTCGGGGGCAAACAATACCGGCTTTATCTCTTTCTTCCAGTCTGAATCAGGCTTGAACAGCTCGCTGACATGGATATAGCCGAGCACATTGTCAATGTCATCCTTGTATACCAATATTTTTGACCTTCCCGAAGAGGTAAACAGTTGTGACAGTTCTTCGCGCGAGGTCTCGTCGATATTTACCGCCACAATCTCGTTGCGCGGGGTCATGCAGTCGCGCAGGTGGGTTGACGAGAAGTCGATGGCATTGTGGAATATCTTGACTTCGTTTTCCACCTTTGCCTGCGTAGCGGTCTCGTCGATGGAAGTCTCGATGTATTGGTTCAGCTCTCCTATGGTGAGCAATCCGAGCGGATGGTTGGCGTTTTTGATGCCCACCATCTTCATCAGTGTCTTAGACAGCCAGCTTGTGAACTGCGATATAGGATAAAGGATAATCCAGAAGAAGAATATCGGGAGCGCGAAATATCGCAGCGAGGAGTTGGGGTTTATGCGGAATATTGTCTTCGGGAAAAACTCGCCTGTTATAAGGATTACCCCGGTCGAGATGAGGGTCTGCATTATGAGCACAAATACCTCATTGTCGTAAATATCCTTAAGCCACGGGTCAAGCAACGCCGCGGCTCCCATGCCGTAGATTACGAGCATGATGTTGTTGCCCACAAGGATGGTGGATATGAACAGGTCCTGATGCTTATAGTAAAGGTTGACGATATGCCCGATGAAGCCACCGCGCTTTACATCGATCTCGACCTTTACACGGTTAGATGATATATAGGCTATCTCCACGCCGGAGAACAGGGCGGAGAATATAAGCGATACAAGTGCTATTATGAGCCATTGGGTAGTAGGATTCATATGTCAGACAGTTTTATTGACCTTTACGGTTTGCGGTGATACCGACGTCGAGTCACCGTCAACAGCGGTGGAGTCGCTTTTTCCGTTGCCCTTGAAGTCAGACACCGGGAATATGCCGGACGGCTTGTGTATGGTGTAGGTGGTCATACGCTCGTTGGAAGTAAAGCCGTACCCCTCGATCACGCGGTCATTCCGCTCGATATGGATGAATGAGTCGGAGTATACCTTGCGGTCTCTCTGACTCCAGAACAGCTGTTGGGTGAGAAACTTCTCGCCTTGGGTGTTGAGGATATTGACATTTCCGTCAAGACGCCACAGCGACTTGTCTTTGAGGTATGTGGCGGAATCGCATACGATAGTGGCGTCGGTGGTGTAGTCGGGGGCAAATTTTTCCATGAACAATCCTTCCGGAAACTTCCAGTTGGGCTCTTTGGCCTCGTCAAACACCAGCCATAGCGGAGTCGTGATGCGGTAGCGCGTCACCCCCGAGTCGGAGATCAACGTGGTCACGTCGCGGGTCATCATCGTGGGCACACTGTCGCCGTCGGTGGCGCGGTGCACTACGTCGGTCTTGTCCTCGGAGCATGCTCCTGCCGCAAGCAGCGTTACCCACAATATCGGGAGTGTACGCATTGCCCCGATCCGGCTTATGGCTTTGCGAAGTGACATCAGGTCAATCGGTGTTATGCTTTTTTACCGTATCTTGTTTTGGTAGAACCAAAGCTCATTGACATTTATTCCGAGGGTTATGCCGAGATAATCCTCCTTTATCATCGGGTTGGGCGTTCCTTGACGGTGCTTCCATTCCACTCCGATGTTAACCATAGTCTTGGAGCCGGGAGCCGGGAGTCCGAAGCCTAACGACACACCGTATTCCTTGACGTCGTTGGCGCCTATCTTTATATAGTCATTGCTGTAATAGGCACCCAGGCGGTAGCTCATGCGCTGCAGATAGTTTCCACGGTGATAGGGGGTGTATTGCGCTCCGAGACCGAAACGCAGGCGGTCATTAAACTCCATCATGCCGTTTTCGCGGTCAAGTTCCGCATATTTTGCATCTTTCCAGTTCTGATAAGTTACGTCGGCCTCAATCATGAGCCGTTCGCGCCATTGGTAGTTGATGCCGAAACCCCAGGTGTCGGGAAGTGAATATTTGTCTCGCATCGAGGTGTAGGCGACGGTGTCGGCATGTACGTCAGATGAGCCTATGTTGTAGTAATTCACGCGCCAGGCATGTCCGAGAAGCGACTTTGACGGTGAGTAAGTTACGCCGGCGGTTAGCTTGTTGTCACGGTTTAGGTCAAGCGTGTATTGTATGCCGAATTGCAGATGGTAGTCCCTTACCTGGACAACGCGTTCAAAAAGGGCGTTGTTGGCTGTTTCAGGCACGGCGTATATGTCATTGATAGTAGTCCCGAAAAGATAGCCTATGTTTGCTCCCACGGTGAAGCCTTTGAACGGTCGGCCTCCCACACCCACGTAAAGCTGGTTAAGACCACCGGAGCCTGAACGGGCGTCAGAACCGTTGTCCATCTTTGAACCAAACGAGTAGCCGACCGAGGAGTAGGGCAGCAGTCCTATGCTCGCGCCAAGATAGCGGGTGATGGGAAATTGCATGGTGATGTAATCGAGACCGCCGCCGAAATCCTTTCCGGAGGTGCCGTTTTCCTTGCTCCACATCGCTGTCGCCGTCAATCCCATGTCAAAGAGGAATGTGAGCGAGTCGATAGCCGCATAGCTTGCGGGGTTCATGACATTGATCTGCCTGCCCGACTGCATGGCATAGCCAACGCCGCCCATCGACCGCTGTGCCGACGTGGCGTTATCGTTGAGGATACCGTAGCCATACATTGAATAGGGCGTCTGAGCCGACGCCGTCAGGCAGCTGACTACCAGCAGTGCCAAAACCGATATTTTTTTAGTGATGTTCATTATATTTCAGTATACTGTTTAATCCTTTACATACAAGCATCGGGTCAACCTCCGCTTCACATTCAAGCAGCGGGGCAAGACGCGCCGCATCCCCTCCGGTGAGCATGACTATGGCATCGTCGGGAAGCAGCGACCTGTAATAGGTGATCTCTCCCACAGCGCCTCTGACTACTCCCGCCTTTATGGCGTTAACGGTGTCTGTACCCCATAAGGCTACATCTCCGTCGGTCTCTACGTCGACATAGGGAAGCCGGCTTGTCATCGACCGTAATGCCTCGGCGCGCATCCACAGCCCCGGGGCGATGTTGCCTCCCGTGAATTCCCCGTCGGCAGTCAGCCTGTCGTAGGTGATTGCCGTTCCGGCATCCACCACAAGCACGTTTCTGCCGGGATGCAATGCGTGAGCACCCGCCACTGCCGCTATGCGGTCGCGCCCGAGTGTTGTCGGGGTGGCGTAGCCTATGGTGACAGGAAGCGGCAACATCGATGTCAGCTCGTAGACCCTGTCGGCTATGGTTCGGAGCGAGACTACAATGTCCTCGCCATGGTGGGTCACCGAGCAATAAAGCGCCGCGTCGATATGCCGCCCTTTTGCGATGTCTTCAAGATGAATCGGCATCAACCGTTCATGACGGTGATGCTCGACAAGCCTGTCATCCTCAAAGAGAGCGACTTTTGCCGTTGAATTTCCTTGGTCTATTACGAGATTATAGCTCATTGCGCGACAAAATTACTAATTCCATATGAATTAACGGTCAGCATCATGCTATTTTTTAGCTTGTTTCCTTTCTTTGGCAATGGTGCGCGGTATCATTATGGAGGTGTAGACAAGTATCATGCCGCCTGCAAGAATGAATGCAAACCAATCACGCCCCGCGCCATAGGGGTAAAACATGAAAAATGCCGCGACGCAGAAAAATATGGATGACCATACCTCGATACGGTAAAGGCGTTTTACACGCAGCGATTCACCGTCATAGCGGTTCATCAGCCTGCCGACGAGAGCAATTAATGCTCCCGCCGAAAATATCCACCTGTACACCTCAATGCTGTATCCGAGCAGCGGCATCAGCACGCCCACTGCGATCAATACCATTCCGATTGTGGTAGCCCAAGAGATTATCTTGCTGTTTTTTTTAGTCATAAAGTAGTTTTATTCGATTATATACACATCCTCGTTTTCGCGCTGCATGTGGTATTGCTCCCTTACTATGCGCTCCATCGTCTCGCGGTCGGTGTCGAGGCTGTGGTTAAGCCGGCGGTAATATTCCATCGTGTCGCGGTTGGCTTTTATCTCATGTTTCAATTCCTTGATCCGCTCGTCATATTCCATCGACTTTATTATGGAATTATCGTTGAAAAAGAGTACAAGCAGCGTGAATCCGACAACAAAGATGAATGTCACCGAAAAGTATCGGCGGCACCATGCCCAGCTCTTTTGTACCCAATTGCTCATAATAGCTGCAAATTTAACTAAATCCGGCATCACTGCCAACGATTTAACAATCTATTGCATTTGCTTATTGCGTGAGCGGCAGTCTGTAGCGGAACCCAGGCTTTACGGTAAATGAGCAGGATGCCGAGCGACTTGATGCGGAGGCGTTGTAACGCAGGTGAATACGGGTGTTAGGCGGAAGGCAGTCGATAAAAAACATCGCGCTGTCAATCGATTCCGCGTTGAATATGTTTGGTTTGCCCGGAGTCAGCCGCTCCTCTATGGTTACGTCGGTAGCCGTGACTGTTACGGCGAGGCTTGCCGCGCCGTCATCGCCTATTACGCTGTCTATGCCGCGTCTCATGATGGCGGCGCGATAATCGTCGCCGATGGTAATGACGATTTCGGGCTGCGAGTCTCCGGCGGTCATGAGATCGCCTGCATAAAAATAAGTCTCCGCCGGAGCTTTCCCTCCGGGGCGTATTGCAAGGGCGAGCACTGCCGCCGCAAGTATAAACAGCAGCACGCACACTTCCACCGTGCCTATTGCGATCCAAAGTAATGTCATGATTCTCCAAAGTTAGCCATTTTTATTAAAACCAATACACAAAAAGGCTTGTTATTCAATAAGTATATTTAAGTGTAATTCACGTTCAACTTATGATGCCACATGATAGATTGATGTCTCACGAACTGATACCCACCCATAAGGTCGCTACATGGCTACTCACGCAGATTGACCGTTTACTCACGAGGCTCGGACTGGAACAGTCGGGTCTTGCCGAGGAGATCATATATACGGTAATCGCCCTTGCGGCGGCTCTGCTTGTAGGCTGGGTGGTGAGGAAAGCGGTCGTGGCGATAGTGCAGAAGTTGGTATATTCGCGTCACACGATATTTGTCCAGGAGCTTCAACATGAGAATATCGTAAACAAGATGAGCCATATAATACCGCCGCTTGTGTTCCTCGGGCTTATACCGTTCGCGTTCCAGACCGACAACCATACGCTTGAGCTTATCCAGCGTGTGGTGCTTGTGTACTTTGTCGTGACTCTCGGATGGACTATCTGCTCGATGTTCAATATCATATGGGCTAACTATGACAGGAAGGAAAATACAAAGAACCTGCCGCTGAAAGGTATACTTAATGTTGCCAAGGGGTTGGTATGGATAATCATTGCAATCATTGCCGTGTCGATACTTGTCGACCGCTCCCCGGCTGTCCTGCTGACAGGACTTGGCGCTTTTGCCGCGGCTTTGATGCTGATATTCAAGGATTCGATACTCGGTTTTGTCGCCGGATTGCAGCTCTCGGTCAATGACATGCTGCGAGTGGGCGACTGGATCGCCGTGCCGGGCACTATCGCCAACGGTATTGTGACCGACGTGTCGCTGACGGCGGTAAAGGTGCGTAACTGGGACAATACCACCGTAACCCTTCCTCCTTACACGCTTGTGTCGACCTCGTTTCAGAACTGGAACAAGATGAAGGAGCGCGGGCGCCGCCAGATAGAGCGGTCGGTGTGGATCGATATATCGACTGTCCGGCCTACGACGCCCGATATGCTTGAGGCTTTCAAGAAGCAGCCTTTCATGAAGGAATACATCGAGCTGATGCAGGATGATGCCGCCAAGGGGCGTGCGACCTGCCTGATGCACGATGATATAAAGGTCAACGGATCGATCGATACCAACCTCGGTTGCTATCGTGCCTACGTGGGGCTTTACCTGCATCATCACCCTTATGTGGCGATGGGCGGGCCTACATGTATGGTGCGTCTGATGCAGCAGACCGCCACCGGTGTGCCTCTTCAGATATTCTGTTATCTCAATACTACCGAATGGGTGTCGTATGAGGGCATTCAGAGTGACATTTTCGAGCACATCATGGCTGCTGCGCCTGCTTTCGGGCTGTCGGCATTTTCTTCGCCGACCGGCCGCGACGTGGTCAATATCGCCAATCCGAAGCCGGAGGCAATGCCTTACACGGGCGACATGCCGGTGGCTATGGCTACCTACGACCCGGTCACCAACTTCATGGTGCCACCGAATACGTCAGGCGACCATGGGTTTGCCTATACAACCGAGCCTGTATATCCTGACTCAATAGCTGCGGCCAGGGCTGCGGCAAAAGCGGCGGGGATTACTGTAATGCCGGATACCGACAGTGCCGTGCCTCCGCTTGTCCCGGGTGAATCCACGGCATCATCGCCTACGCCTGCCGACTGACGGGTTGCACAAGTGATTGCAAATGTGTATATTTGTCGCGACTTAACTGACATGTAACCTACATACTTATTTTTTTTGATGAAAAAAGCCTTGTTTTTAGCAATATCCGTGTTGCTTCTTGGCTCATGTGCCACCGTGCGCCGTGTCTCTGACATGAATGAACTTGTCGCGCGTTATAGCAACGGATATATACTTGATTCCGACTGGGAGGTGATCGGGTATGCCCGCAACGGATACATTATGAGCGAGCGCAATGAAAAGATCGGTCGGTATTCCCACGGCTATGCCTATGACTGCCTTGACAGCGTGATTGCCGTTTATGCCAATGGCTGCATTTACTCCGACCGCTCGTTGTGGGATCTGTATGACCGTATCGACATGTCCAATTATATAAAGGATCAGAAAGGAAGAGAGTAGTCATGTTTAAGCTCCGACATGACAAATGTCGACTCAACGGATCCTAATGCCTCAAATGCTCCGAGTTTGTTAAGCAGAAACTCCTGGTATGCGCTCATTGACGGCGCGTATATCTTCAGCAGATAGTCGTAGCCGCCCGATACGTTATAACATTCGGTCACTTCCGGAAGCTCAGCGATAAATTCCTTGAATCCGGTGGCTATGCTACGGTTCATGTGGCTGAGCTTTACACGACAGAATACTACAAATCCCTGGCCCACCTTGTCGGCATCTATAATGGCGACATATCGTCGTATGTATCCTTGTGTCTCTAACCTTTTGAGCCTTTCAAACACGGGGGTCGGTGAACGGTGTACCTTCAATGCTAATTCTTTTACCGTGAGCCGTGCGTCATCTTGAAGCGCGCGGAGTATACATAAGTCAATATTATCCAGGTGCTGTATTGTTGTCATTTATTCTGTTTTTAAGTAAAAATATGGAGGTTTATTGCGCATATATTCTGTTTGGGTATGCAAATATAGTTATATTATCTATAATCAGGTCGAATCATTGGGATTAAATTCTGTGGATAGTAATTTTGTCAGTGTCAAACAATATTATAAACTATAAAATTACATCACTATGGCAATTGACAGAAACAAACTCCGTTTTGAGACTCTTCAGCTTCATGTAGGACAAGAACAAGCCGATCCGGCAACCGGTGCGCGAGCAGTACCTATTTATCAGACAGCTTCTTACGTTTTCAATGACTCGGCGCATGCCGCCGCGCGATTCGGGCTGCAGGATCCGGGAAATATATATGGCAGGTTGACCAATAGCACCCAGGCTGTGCTTGAAGAGCGTATAGCCGCGCTTGAGGGTGGGATCGCGGGACTTGCGGTAGCCTCGGGTGCAGCCGCCATCACTTATGCAATACTTAATATCACCCGCAGCGGTGACCATATTGTAGCGGCAAACACCATTTATGGCGGGTCATACAATCTTCTTGACCATACATTGCCTTCCTATGGGGTGACTGCGACTTTTGTCGATCCTTCCGACCTGAATAATTTTGAAAAAGCGATCAGGCCCGAGACAAAGGCGATATTTATCGAGACACTTGGCAATCCAAATTCTAATGTTATTGATATTAAGGCGGTTGCGGAGATCGCTCATCAACATCGTATACCGCTTATCGTTGACAATACTTTCGGCACACCGTTTCTTATCCGCCCGATCGAATCGGGAGCCGATATAGTGGTGCATTCGGCTACAAAATTCATAGGAGGGCATGGGACATCGCTAGGTGGGGTGATTGTAGACAGCGGAAGGTTTGATTGGAAGGATTCCGGCAAGTTTCCGCAACTCACAGAGCCTGATCCGAGCTATCACGGGGCAGTGTTTGCCGATGTGGCGGGGGCGGCTGCCTATGTCACCCGCATCCGGGCGGTATTGCTCCGCGACACAGGCGCGACCATCAGCCCGTTTAATGCGTTCATACTTCTGCAAGGGCTTGAGACACTTTCGCTACGGGTGGAGCGACACAGCTATAACGCGACTCGAGTCGTGGATTTCCTGTCGCATCACCCGAAGGTGACGCGTGTCAACCATCCCTCCTTGGCGACCCATCCCGATCATGCGCTTTACAAGCATTATTTCCCTGCGGGAGGTGGCTCTATATTCACTTTTGATATAGCAGGTGGTGAAAAGGAGGCTCATCGCTTCATCGACTCGCTTGAAATATTTTCGTTGCTTGCCAATGTCGCTGATGTCAAGAGCCTTGTGATACATCCGGCGTCAACAACCCATTCTCAACTGACCGACGAGCAGAAGGCTCAGCAGCAGATATATCCCGGTACAATACGCCTGTCAATAGGCACAGAGCATATCGACGACCTCATCGCCGACTTGTCGCAGGCTTTGGACAAGGTGTGACACGGTTGTACCGGGAGCGTCGTCGCAGATTTGCAAAGTCTGTATAGTTTGACTAACTTTGTGTCCGGTAAAAAATCATGATTTGATGAGCAATAAATTTAAGCCGGAGACCCTCTGCGTGCAAGCGGGATGGGAGCCCAAGAAAGGTGAGCCGCGTGTGCTCCCGATATATCAGAGCACTACGTTCAAATATGACACAAGCGAGCAGATGGCGCGTCTTTTCGACCTGGAGGATAGCGGATATTTTTATACGCGTCTCCAGAATCCAACCAACGACGCGGTCGCTGCCAAGATTGCCGCGCTTGAGGGTGGGGTGGCGGCTATGCTGACATCGAGCGGTCAGGCGGCTAACTTCTATGCGATGTTCAACATATGTGAGGCAGGCGACCATTTTGTCAGTTCGTCGGCGATATATGGCGGTACATTCAACCTTTTTGCCGTTACAATGAAAAAGCTCGGCATTGAGGTGACATTTATCAGTCCCGATGCCTCGGAAGAGGAGATCTCAGCCGCTTTCCGCCCCAACACAAAGGCGCTTTTCGGCGAGACGATATCCAATCCGTCGCTTGAGGTGCTTGACATCGAGAAGTTTGCCCGCGTAGCCCATAAGCATGGAGTCCCCTTGATAGTCGACAACACTTTCCCCACGCCGATTAACTGTCGCCCATTTGAGTGGGGCGCGGATATCGTGGTCCACTCCACTACAAAGTATATGGACGGACACGCCACAAGTGTGGGCGGCGCGATCGTGGACAGCGGCAATTTTGACTGGGATGCCTATGCCGACAAATTCCCCGGGCTTTGTGCTCCCGACGAGTCGTATCACGGGCTGACATATACAAAGGCATTCGGCAAGGGCGCTTATATCACTAAAGCGACAGCGCAACTGATGCGTGACCTCGGTAGCATTCAGTCGCCGCAAAACGCGTTTCTTCTCAACATAGGCCTGGAGACTCTTCACTTGAGAATGGCACAGCATTGTAAGAATGCACAGGCGGTTGCGGAGTATCTTGCCGGATCCGACAAGGTGGCATGGGTCAACTATTGCGGGCTGCCCGACAATCCCTACCATGCACTTGCCGAGAAGTATATGTCGGCCGGCTCGTGTGGCGTGATATCTTTCGGGCTTAAAGGAGGCAGGGATGTTGCGATAAAATTCATGGACAGCCTGAAGCTTGCCGCTATTGTTACACATGTCGCCGATGCGCGTACAAGCGTGCTGCATCCCGCGAGCCATACCCACCGCCAGCTGACCGATGAGCAGCTTATGGAGGCGGGTGTGCGCCCTGACCTTATACGTTTCTCCGTCGGCATCGAAAATGCCGGCGACATAATAGCCGACATCGAGCAGGCTCTTAAGGCTGCTTATGCTTGATCACAATAAGTTTAACCGAATAAAAATATACTATATACATGTTTTCCGGAATAGTTGAGGAGCCTGCCAAGGTGGTGGCGATAGTGCGTGACGGCGGAAATGTCCACCTGACGCTCACATGCTCTTTTGTCGATGAGCTTAAAATCGACCAATCGGTGTCGCATAACGGTGTGTGCCTTACCGTTGTCGCCCTTCCCGGCGACGATACATATACAGTGACTGCGATTCAGGAGACGCTTGACCGAAGCAATCTCGGCGACCTGAAGCCGGGCGACCTTGTGAACGTGGAACGTAGCATGGTGATGAACGGCAGGCTTGACGGACATATCGTGCAGGGGCATGTCGACTGCACCGCTGTGTGTGACGACGTGGAAAGCGTAGACGGTAGCACTTATTTCCGATTCCGTTACGCAGTTGACCCCGCGATGGCCAAGCGTGGCTATGTGACAGTGGAAAAAGGCTCTGTCACGGTCAATGGCGTGAGCCTGACGGTGTGTGATTCCGAACTCGACTCTTTCCGTGTGGCAATCATACCCTATACATTGGAGCATACCAACTTCTGCCGCATCGTGAAAGGCTCGCGTGTCAATCTCGAATTTGACATAATCGGCAAGTATCTTGCGCGTCTGATGGAGGTGGGCGACTGATATGGCTGATGGCAAAGGCATAGCGGTATATGGGGCGTCAAGTTCCGATATCGACACCCGATATTGCGATTTCGCCCGTGAGGTCGGCTCTGAGATAGCGCGCCGTGGCTACCGTCTTGTCAACGGAGGCGGAAGAGCCGGGCTGATGGGCGCGTCGATAGAGGGCGCGCTTGAAGCCGGTGGTGAGGTTACAGGAGTGCTGCCCGATTTCATGATTGAGCGGGGTTGGAATCATCCCGGACTCACGGAGATGCTGTCTACAGGATCTATGCACGAGCGTAAGCTGACCATGGCGCAGTTGTCATGCGGGGCTATCGCGCTCCCGGGAGGAGTGGGCACTCTTGACGAGATGTTTGAAATCATAACATGGCGTCAGCTTGGATTATATGAGGGCAATGTCGTGATCGCCAACGCATTCGGCTTTTACGACTTGCTGCTTGAGCACTTGCGCTACGCCGACAGAGAGCATTTCATGCGTGCCGGCGGACTGTGGCAAGTAGCCGCGTCGCCTGCCGAGGCTGTCGAGCTTGCCACGGGCGGTGCCGCCTATCGGCTTTCCGGAGATAAATATTAAAACCCTTTCCAGTCTTGATATAAGATGCTCCGCGCCACATTAAGCCATGTCACAGACGCTCCGATGGAGTTGGGGACACAGGTGTTCAACACCGCCGTGACTCCATATGCCCAGGGGTTGCCTGTCGAGTTGCGCCCGGAGCTGCTCGGTTATAATTCCGGCATACTCTGTATCGTCATGGCGATGATTTTATTGGTGGTGTTCAATATCAGGCAATATCCTAAATTTTTCAGTGCCACGTTTCATGACCTGTGGAGTCTGAAGGAGAGAAATCATCTTTTTGACACGCGCACCGTCAACGAGACACGCGCTTTCGGCGTGTGTATAATCCTGATGTGTGTATGCGAGGCGCTTCTCGCTCTCTCGGCAATAAGCCTGCGTGCTGTCATCCCGGAGTCGCGACTATTCGTTTTGACCGGCGTGCTTGCCGGAATTGCCGCAGGGTATTATCTATGGCAGCTTGTCGCCTATAACTTTGTGGGTTATGTGTTTTACGACAGATTTTCTACATCGCTTTGGCTGCGTGGATTCAATGCGAGCCAGACTCTTCTGGGCGCATTGTTACTTGTGCCTGCGCTTGCGGTGCTGTTTTATCCGGCTGCTACCGAATTGTTGCTGATTGCAAGCATTTCAATCTATTTTTGCGTCAGGTTTATCTTCATATACAAGGGATTTAGAATTTTTTACAAGAATTTTGCCTCTCTGCTTTATTTTATTTTGTACCTTTGCAGCGTGGAAATAATACCGCTCATTTTACTGTTTAACGGCACGTTTTCACTTTGTTGTAACTTAATTAGCTAATCTACACAAGTCGATAAGAGAGTGAAAGTAAAAAAAGTACTTGTTTCTCAACCGAAACCTACATCAGACAAATCGCCCTATTACGAAATTGCGGAGAAATACGGAGTTGAAATTGAGTTTCGTCCATTCATAAAGGTGGAGGGGCTTAGTGCAAAGGAGTTTCGCCAGTCCCGTATAACCCTTTCTGACTTCACGGCAATAATATTTACTGCACGTACGGCTGTTGACCATTTTTTCCGTCTTTGTGAAGAGATGCGTTACACTGTGCCCGACACAATGAAATATTTCTGTACTACCGAGGCGATCGCCAATTACCTGCAGAAATATATCATATATCGCAAGCGCAAGATCTTTTTTGTAAACACCGGCAAGCTTGATGACCTGCTTCCCTATCTGCTCAAACACAACAAGGAGCGGTATCTCTATGTGGTAAGCAGCGTGCATAAGGAGGATCTTAACGTGCTTGACCATAACAACATCAACTATACCAAGGCGGTCATGTATCGTACGGTCAGCAATGACTTCGGTCCCGACGAACCGTTTGACTACGATATGCTGCTTTTCTTCAGCCCGTCGGGTATCGACTCCCTGCTTAATAATTTCCCCAAGTTCAAGCAGGATGAGATCAAGATAGGTACATTCGGCTCCACAACCGCCAAGGCTGTGCGTGACGCCGGGTTGCGCCTTGACATGGAGGCACCCTCGGTGAAGGCTCCTTCGATGACTGCCGCCCTCGACCTCTTCCTTAAAGAGGAGATTAACGAAGATTGATCCAATGATAGCTTCGGGGCGTCTCTATAAGCGGGAAAAACTGTGTTCGGTCACGGCGATAGACACTCTTTTTGACCGCACGGGGGGATCCGTTGCGTTTACCTCTTATCCGTTGCGCGTCGTGTGGCGCAACAACGGCAACCGGAAGTCGGGCATGCAATTTATGATTTCCGTCCCCAAGAAACGACTCCGTCATGCGGTTGACCGCGTGGCGGTGCGTCGTCGTGTGCGGGAGGCTTACCGACTCGGTCGCGGTGTGCTTGGCGATGTCGTGGATATGTCGTTGGACATCGCGTTCGTGTACCTTGCCGACAAGGTGCTCCCTTCGCCGGTGATTCATGCCGCCATGCGCAAGGCTCTTGAGAAAGTGAGAGTCGCCAATACCCCGACGGAATGAAAAAACTGATCGTAAATATCCTGATACTGCCCATCCGCTTTTATCAGCTTGCAATCTCACCGATGCTGTCGCCGTCATGCCGCTATGTGCCTACATGTAGCCAATATGCGGTCGAGGCATTGCGCAAGCATGGTCCGTTCAAAGGGCTTTGGCTTGCCGTGAAGCGTATATTGCGCTGTCACCCGTGGGGCGGTAGCGGATATGACCCTGTGCCATGAATTTGCTTGATGTCCACACCCATCATCCAGGGCGGGAGGGCGCGATAATAAATCTTGCGCCGGGAGAGACGCCTGTCGACGGGCTGATCTATTCCGCGGGATTGCATCCCTGGGATACCGCGCTCCCTGACCGTGAGATCGACAGCCGCCTTGACGAGATAAGCCGTCTTGCCGCGAGGCGGGAGGTTGTGGCGATAGGTGAATCGGGGCTTGACCGGTTGCGCGGAGCGTCGCTTGACAGGCAGGAAGCTATCTTCAGGCGTCAGGTCGCCATAAGCGAGAGCGTGGGCAAACCGATGATACTGCATGTGGTGAAGGCGTTCCCCGAAATAATGCGCCTGCGACGCGAATTGTCTCCGGCTCAACCTTGGGTCATACATGGATTCCGCGGTAAGCCGCAACTTGCGGCCGAATTGTTGCGTGAAGGATTCTACATCTCGCTCGGCGAGCGTTTCAACCGGGAAACAGCGGAGATTATACCTGCTGACCGCCTTTTTGTAGAGACCGATGAAAGCCGGCTGTCGGTGGAAGAGATTGCCGCGCGCCTGCCGTATAAGCCTGACGGCTCCGCTTATTCAATGTTCATTCAATAGATTGTCGATCACGGTTGTTGGTAGCCGGTGAAGCCGTTGACGTAGGTATGCCGAGGGGATCGGTAAGTGCCCGCGCGACGTGAATATGGCTCCCGTGACATTTGCTTCCATTGCCGCGAGGGCAGGCGCTGCTCCTTGCGCCGGGGTGGATATGACGGGGCGAAACAGTCTGTCGCTCAGATAGTCAATGATCTTGTTGCCCATGGTGATTATCGCGGAGTCCACAATGCCGGGATCGGAGCAATTTACCCTGATGCCGCGAATGCCGAGCTTGTCGGCGAGGTCGAGAGCGAAGTGGGTGAGCATCAGTTTGCTGCGCCCGTAGGTGGTGAACCGGTGATGATGGTTCACGGCACGTTGCCGCCAGTCGCTCCGCAGGCGTGCTATGCGGCGAGTCATCGAAGTGGTGAACACGATGCCGCCCCCGTCGGCGATCGCAGGCAGAAGCAGCTGTGTGAGCAGGGCGGTCGCGAGCCAATTGGTCTGCGTCGCGGATTCGTAACCGTCGGCGGTGATCCGCATTTCCCCCGGCATAGTCCCGGCGTTGTTAAACAGCCCGTCGACACTTATACCGCGCGCCCTTATCGCCGATGAAAATTGCCTTACCGAGTCCATCGACTCCAGGTCAAGTTCCATCGCTTCGAGCATGGTGTTGCCCGCACTTAGCGAGGCGATCAGATCTTCCGCCTTCCGGAGATTTCGGCAGGCGAGTATCA
Organism: uncultured Muribaculum sp.; assembly: GCA_910587665.1. Classification (GTDB taxonomy): domain Bacteria; phylum Bacteroidota; class Bacteroidia; order Bacteroidales; family Muribaculaceae; genus Muribaculum. The sequence continues at coordinate 239,544 of CAJUMZ010000001.1, read as the reverse complement.
CCTTTCCCGCGCCCTTTCTGACAAGACCTTCGGTTATCGCCCTCCCTATGCCGCCGGTGGCGCCGGTGACTATGTAGACGCCTCCATCTTTCATTTATTCTTATCCTCCTTCCGGTCAAGCCCGACGCGCTTTATCATGAGCCGCGCCCACTCGGGGAGCATCGACACGGCTACGATCGACAGGCGGTTTAGTCCGCCGTTGATATACTGTGCCTTGCGCTTGAACATCTTGCGCAGGGCGCGTCTGACAAATGTGTGGGGCGTCACCAAAACACCTATCCTTACCGCAAACCGACGCCATTTTTCCGGCAATCCGAAGAGCGACGTCGCAATGCCTCCCGGACATGCTACCGTCACCGACACCCCATAGTCTTTCATCTCCACGCGGAGGGCGCGGGAGAAAGCCCTGATATAGGCTTTTGTGGCACTGTACATCGCTATGCCGGGCATAGGCATCCAGCACGACATCGACGACATGTTGAGGATGTAGCCGCCGTTAGCCTCGGTAGCCATCATCATGGCGATTTCTGCCGAGAGCAGCGTCACAGCCCTTATATGGAGGTCGATGTAGAGGTTGAGCCGGCGTCGGCCAAGTTCTTCCACCTTCTTGAAGTCAAATATCCCGGCGTTGTTGACAAGCACTTCCGGTATAATGCCGTTGGCGCGGAGTACCCCCGTTACGCTGTCGATGGCGGCAGGCTCCGTGAGGTCGAGCCGGTGGGCTATGGTCGTGACGCCATATTGCTCGTGGATTTTTTCAGCCCATTCCACAAGCTCGTTGCCCTGGTTGCTCACCATCATGATGGAGTAGCCGCGCTCGGCAAGCTGATGGGCAAACTCCAGCCCTATGCCCGATGACGCGCCGGTGACCACCGCCCACTTCATGATTGCTGACGGGACTTTATGCGTTCAATCTCGCGCCGCAGGCCGGGAGTCAGGTCGTTGACACACTTGTGGCAAGCCATCTCGCGGGAATACATGCGCCCGATGCAGTAGTTGACATGCTCGCATCCGGAGCTTTCAAGCCCCTCGTCGCGCATGCGGTTGACGAAGTCGGGCATGGTGAGGAGCGAACGTGCCATCTGGACAAACTCAAATCCTTCGTCGAGCACCCGCTCGATAGAGCTGCGGGTAGAGCAGCCGCCCACATAGATAAGCGGCATTTTCAGTTCCTTGCGGAATCTCTTGGCGTCATCAAGGAAATAGCACTCCTTGTATGGTACGGAGGGCACCATCATCTTTCCGAACATCCTGACGCCATATTTCAGCCACCAGCAGTCCATGTAGTGGGTCATGGCGCCTATGGGCATCTCGCCGCGCATCACATACATCGGCGCCTTGCTGACAAATCCGCCGGAGAGCACGAGCGCATGGGCGCCGAGCTGCTCGAGTTCGCGTGCTATGATCAGTCCCTCGTCGATCTCCACGCCCCCCTTGAAGCCGTCGCGCATATTGGTCTTGACGATCACGCCGAGGTCGCTTCCGGCGGCTTTCATCACCTCCTCCATGCAGAGGCGCATGAATCGCATCCTGTTGTCGAGCGAGCCGCCCCAGCGGTCGCGGCGGCGGTTGGTGTAGGGCGACAGAAACTGGCTGATGAGGTAGCCGTGACCGGCGTGGATCTCCACGCAGTCCATCCCGGCGTCGCGGGCAAGCCTTACGGCGTCGCCAAACGACCGCGCCATCGCCGTTATCTCGTTGTCGCGCATCTTCCTGACTGGGGTGGGGGAATAGATGTTGAACCGCCCCGACGCCGAGATCGGGGTCTCGCCGGCGGTCGACTTGTGTGACATGTTGCCGCAGTGACCGAGCTGTATCGAGGCTTTCGCTCCGGTAGCGTGGATGGCGTCGGTGATGTCGCGCAGCCCGGAGATGATCTCGGGGCGCATCCAGAGCTGTCGCGGAAACGACAGTCCGTTGCGGGTCACGGAGGCGTAGGCGAGTGTGGTCATGCCTACGCCGCCCTGTGCCACCGAGAGGTGGTAGTCTTTTAGCATCTGCGACGGGCTGTTGTCGGGACACATTCCCTCGAATGCCGCCGAGCGTATGGTGCGGTTGCGCAAGGTCACGGGGCCTATCTGCGCGGGTGTGAAAAGTAGTGATTGTTTGTCCATGGGATCAGTATATAAACGGGATAATGCTTTTCAGTCGGAGCGACGTGAATTCGTCGCCAAACTCGCGCCGGTAACGGTCGTTGATTTTCAGGGCGCGCGGGGCGAGGTTGGCGAAGGTCCAGAGGGCGAACACCGCGCCCGCCCACGACCATGTAAGGATGGCGAATCCGGTCCACTCGACCACCTCGCCGAAATAGTTGGCCGACGACACGTAGCGGAACATACCTCCGCGCGGTATGTAATGGCGTGTGTCACCCGGTCGGCGCAGGTGCCTTATGATATAGTCGCTGTGGATGTTGATAGCCATGCCGGCAAGGAATATCGCCGTGCCTGCGATGAATTGCGGCGACAGCAGCCATGAGGCGGTGTAGCGGTCGGCGGGCGAGATATAGAATATCCATCCGCCCTGCATCACGGCGTTGATGAGGTTGAAGGTCACCCCCATGAGGATGATGGATAGCGGCATTCGGCTCTTCCCCTTGATGAGCAGCGGGAAGATAAACGAGCGTTGGAAATAGTGCAGCTCGAAGAGGAGCGCGATCACCACCGGTACAGTTTCGGCACGACGGTCGGAGCAGAGCCAAAGGGCGAGCATCGCGAAAAACACCGGCGACTCCATCAGCACCCATCCGAGGCGGTTGTTGACCGACGCGCCCCAGCTGCGCGAGTACATTATGCCGTAGCCCGCGTTAATGTAATGCAGCGCGACAAATACCACCACCGCCATGACCGCCATCGCGATAAGCAGCCAGTCGTAACATATCGTAATATTTTCCATTGCGTAGATTGAATTAGTGCAAATATAGCAATAATATTCGACGAAAAAAATAGCGGATGTCGGCCAAAGGCCGGTACGCGTTGGCGAAGCCAATTTTTTAAAGTCAAATATACGGAAAATATCCGAGAAAATGCAAACGGGGACAATGGGGGAATGAGTCTAATGGGGCTAATTAGACTAATTGGGCGGGGCGATCAGTCGTAGATGTAGTCGAAGGTGCCGCCGTCGGTCAGCGGGGCGATCGTGGCGGTGAACATGGGGTTGTTGATGGCTTCCTCCGGGGTGCCCGCACCCGGGCGGTCGATTATCGCCGCCACGTCGTAGAAATGATTCCTGTCGGCGCGGTAAAGCGACAGTACTTCTTCGTCAAGCTCTTTGCTGCTGAAGCATTGGCGGTCATTAAGCTTGGAAAGACGGTAATTTATAGGCACTTTATAGAAATATTTTTTGCCGTTTCCTTCATATGTCGCATATACTATCACGAATATCTGGCGGTTTGCAACAATAGGCTCTATGTCATCGTAATCTCTGACAGTATAATAAGTTTCCCCTTCCTTATGCTTGGTCTCGTTTGTGTGCTTTCTTTCACACGGGGGAAAACGGTCGGATGTATAGTAGAACCAGTCGGTGGGATATGTATAAAATATGTGGGCATTTTCCTTGATTATGCCGCAGTCAAGCACTAATTCGGGATTGGGATTTGCAAAGAAATCGGGCCATTCCTGTCCGTGACACGGTACGGTAGATGTATTTCCTGCAGAAGTCAGAGCCTTGGGCTCTTTCATCACCGGTGATTCCTTAACATAATGGCACAACGCGCTTTCAAATTCTTGAATCTGCGAACCGGGAATAGTGACCAAAACCCCATTTTTATCTGATTTTGCGGGGTTATACAGCCTTATCCTGATTTTTGCCGCCACACGCTCCAGCTTGATGTTGATGGTGCCAGATTGGGTTACTACCGATCCTGCGACCTCGCCGGTCATGACAAATTTATCCTGGGTTGTATTGTGGCTGAGATTTTCGAGCTTTGTGATGCCATTAAGGTTGGTGACCGTTTCGAGGTTGGCGTCGAGATTGGCGATCAGCACGAGCCTGTTGCCTTCCTGCATTATCTTTTGGCGTGAAAATTCGGGGCGGTCCTCTTTTACGGTAAGCAGATGATGTTCAATACCGTCGCAACGGTTTTCACCCTCGGTGTCGTTTGTCGTGTAGCGGGCGAGTATATTGCCCGAAGCGTTCACCAACAGCAGGTCGAGTTTACCCACCTTACCCTCATTCAGCTCCGGGTCACAGTAATGCTGCTCTGCGCGAGAGTGTATTCCCTCGCCGAATCCCGCAGAAGAATAGCTTATCGACAGCGGTGTGTCGGGGATGGTCTCCGGGCTTTCGGGTTGCGAATCGGAGCATCCTGACAACATCAGAAGCGTTGCTGCTAATATGACGTTTATGATTGCTTTCATCATTTGTCAAGTTAAGGTTGAACTGTATTTTCTTTTATATGGCCCATCGGTGCTGTCCACCAAACATCTTCGGCGGGGAGTTTGCCGCTGTTTCCTTTTATAAGTTCATCGCTCGGTACTCCGGAGAAAGGAATGAAAAGCTGGCGCAACTGAATTTTTGTGGCATCGCCGGCAAATTTAAAATTCTTAAACTTATCATTTCCACCAACCGGGTTGATCTTAAGCGGTTCGGAAAATGTATTGCCTCCGTCAAGAGAAATCTTGATTGAAAGATATACTTCGGGCACTGTTCCATTACTTTTAGCTGACTGTCCCGCTGTCGTAAGATGATATTTTTTGACTTGCGTGATATATTTATCAGAGGTCTTGTCAGATTTACTTACAATTTTGTCTTCGTCAATATGCCACCATTCGCCATCTTTTGCCTCGGCTGCGGAGCCCAAGCTTAGGGAGGGGTAGGAGCCAGTTGTGACAGGCATGGTATATGTACCCGTCGTGCCCGGCTCTCCAACATTGGTATCAACTTCGCCCCATATATTTTCGGTGGCAGTCTTTATGCGGATATTGATATGATAGGGATCTTTTCTGGTTATACCCGTGGATACCGAGCGATAGTTGTCATTGTCTTCGTTGCCTGGGGCAAACTCAAATACATTTCCCGTATATTCCGTGCCGTCGGCATTGACAAGGAAAGCTTTCCATACCGCTCCTTCGGGAGATCTAAGAGTGAACAGATAGCCGGCATCAGTAGATTTATTAGTCAGTTTGTAATTTTTGAATTTTTCCGACTTCACCTCTTGTTTACTGTTGAGATAGTAGTAGGTAATTGTGGAGCCGTCATAGCATGGGTAGGTGACATATCCGTGAATACCTTCATTGTCGGTTGAGTCAAATGTGTAGTCAAGGTCGTCTACGGCCCAGCCGAGGGTGGAGGGGATGTAGTTCCAGCAGCTGACGCTGTAGGTGAGGGTGCCGAAGTCGATGCCGTCGATTGTGAACTGGTAGTAGTGGTTGCGCACGATGTCGGTCGGGAGGCGTTTGCCCGGGTAATCGGGGTCAGACGGGAAGTCGGAGCCTGTCTTGTTGATGTTGCCGTCGTTGAAGTGGATTGCGGCGGGGTAGGTGAAGGTCTGCCCGGTGGCTTCGTGGCGCAGGGTGACGTCGATTGTCGCCTCGGTGGTCGCCGAGTCATATTCAGGCAGGTAGAACACTATCGAGCCTCGCGCCTCATCGGGGAATGCGTCGGGCACGAATGTGCCGCCCGTCACCGCGCTGCTGACCGGGTTAAACGCGCTTCCGAAGCGTAGGGATTTGTCGATCGTGGCTGTCGCGGCTTCCCATCCTGTCGGGAAGGGGTTGATGTAGGCGTTGGCGGTGCTTATCTTAACGCTTACAAGTTCATAGCCGCCCATTTTGGAGGGGTCGAGCATGATCTGCACCTTTGACACGGCGCGGAGCAGGTCGATCGAGCCGATATCCTCCGGGGCGTCGTTGTTGCCGGTAAAGGTGAATGTATGGGTGGTCGCGCCCCACATGGGGATGAGGATGCCGCTGCGGGGAGAGCCGTCGGGGTTGTTCCACATCACATTGTCGATCTCTACCTTCAGCTCGTCAAGGGTCTTGGCACCGAGCTGCGCGGGACCGCAGTTGGCGAGCACCATCACGCGGTAGTCTCCCGTCGCCCATCCCTCGCCGGGGAAGTTGATATTGCCGGCAAAGGTGTAGCCCTTGTCGTCGGCGTCATACATGTAGTTGCGCAGAGTGGTGTGGGCGAGATTGCCGCTGCCGTCGATGAGCATTACATGAAGGCGGTTGATCTGACTGTCGTAGCGTGTACCGATTTCCGGATAATGCTCATTATTCCACACTCCTGAGGCGCGCGACTCCTCTCCGAAGCCGTCGAGCCTCAGGGTCAGCCTTACCGGCACATCGCCCTGCAGCCGCGCATCGCCACATCTCGCAGGGCTGTCGTCGTAGACGCAGCCCCCGAGCGTCGCCGCCAGCAGCGCCAGCAAAATGCTTATATATTTAACGGGATATCTCATTTTTCTGATGCCGATTTAATAATATTGACATTAATCACTTTGGAACTGCTATGACCCAGTGGCAAGGTTTTCTTCATATTGTGCATTTTCTGCATCCTCGCATCGTTAGCCGCCGGACCAACAGGATTTTTATAGCTCATGATCAATCTTACAGGAGCAAAGACCCTGCTATTGCCTTTTGCAAGTAATTCATCATTTTGATTTGTTGATGTTGTATGGCCTATCGTGCGATAATTAGCCATCGGATTGCTTTCCCAACAGTCCCATGGACTAAATCTAAATATTTCAAACCATAATCTATTTTGCTTCCCTTCGTCAAAAATGTTATCTGTTTCCGAATCAATGAAAAAGTGGGGGCGTACGCCGAAATCCGACGTTTTGCCGCGACCGGCCTCGATATCGGATTGAGGGATCTTACAACCAAAAGGTTTCAGATCAAGACCGGAAATGTTGGCACAGTAGGCTACAGTGCCGATAAGCCATCCTTTTTCAAGTGCATGCGATATTGTTTCGGCATATACTCCTTTTCTCACCCTGGTTCTGATTTCATCAGTAATCCATCGTGCTGCAAATGCGTATCCTCCGTAACGGCGCATGATTGCCATGTCTTTCCATGTAGGAATTCTCCATTCTTCATTTGCGATTCCCTTTGGGATAAGATTCTTGTCAGCTATACACGTGAGATTGTAGAGCAATGCAATATTATCCCATGATTCCGGATGGTTATATGTGTCATAATCTTCAGGAAAATTTGTATCTGTCATGCCAAGATTATTAGGATCGGTTATATCATCACCTTTTTTGACGCTCGGATAAATATATCCGGCAGGGAGTAGATCGGTGCGGCTGTATTTCATGCCTTCACTTGGCGGCACTATCTCGTCATCTTTGCCCCATTCCGGGTCTATATAGGCGTCATAGTTAACGCTTCCGGCACTTATACCCGTACTGAAGCACTCAAGCGGATTGCCATCGATGTCGACTTTTGTATGAAGCGATTTAGCTATCCAAAAGTGATTGAAACCAATTTTTCTCAAAGGATAATATTCCCCGGCAAAATTAAGTTTTTTCTCAATGGTTGTACATACCCCATTACCATCTTCATCTTTGCCGTTAAGACGATCAAATGGAGAGAACGACACAAATGCCTCGCCCGTAGCTTCGTTGAATGCAATGTGCCCGTATTGCTCTGCATCGATGTTTTTCACCCTTAGTAGCTCTCCATCTTTATAAGGGAGGGTGAATTCATCGACAATATTGTTCTCCGGATCCCATATAACTTTGCCCCCATGCATGTAAAACTCGAGATATTCCCGCGAGTCATAGGCATATGCCGACGATGCGCCATTGATCATTATGGCATTTATAAGTTCATGACCATGGCGGGTTTTGAACATCCCTTGTGCTCCCGGAGGTGCGTCTGTATTATGAGGGTAAGGCCAAACGTCTAAAGTTTTGTCACATCCCGCCTGGACATTATTTCCCATATATTTTTCGATTATTGTTGGTGTACGGCCTGTCGGACCAGCTCCACATTTAATGTCAAAAATGAATCGTAGGACTGTGCCACATGTCAAGTCGGGATTGCCGTCAGCTTTCATATTATAGAATACCCATGCCTGGGAATTAACGGCAAGTTTCATGTCGCTTTCAGTAAAGTTTGACATGTTAAGCTGAGCTTTTATGTCGTCAGAGGCGGGGAAAGTCGCCGGTACATATTGGTCGCCTCTTCCTAAATTCCCGTTTAGAGGTTTTGCAAATTTGAATGTCGCCATAGGATCATTAGATATATTGGCTTCATCGTTACGATAGTTGGAAAGTCCTGCCGGCTCATAATAGATGTATTCGCGGCATAGCAATCCTACCATTTTTCCGTCAGGATTATATACCTCAAGCACCCATGAGTCATCATCCGTGTAATCGGGTATGGCGGGTTTTTGTCCGGAGCGGAGGTTGAAGGTGTAGTATTTGCCGGGTTGGAGTTCTATATCTCTGGCAAGCTTATAGGTGATATGCTCATACTTTTCCCCTTTTTTGTCCTTCAGATATACGGTTAGGATATCTTTGTCTTTGGCAAGGGTCTGGCAGGCGGGCACTACGGCGCGGTATACGTAATTGTATTCATCAGTGTCATCGGGAAGCCTGTACATCGCTATGTTGCCTCGATCCCCGTTAATGTCGGTTGTATAGACCATTCGTTCGGGCGTGATCTCCTGATTTACGTCGCGGAGCTTGATGCCTTTGGCTGTCAAGGGCATGTCGGTGAGTACAGCGCCGGCTTCTACATCGATACTGTCTTTTGCCACCTTCACCACGATCGTAGCCATTGCGTGGTGCATATGGATAGTCACGTAATCGGCATTTTTTTCCTCGTCGGTCATAAGCTTGTGGCACCATAGCAGATCGGAAGCTACGAGTCCATCTTTGTCATCTTGTGCTTTTGCGACGGTGTGGCTCATTGTGCCGTTGGATAGCCCTTCAAGTGACTGTGTCGCCCGATAGGGATAGTAGAGCAGATACTCCGGCTCTTTCTTAGGCACCTCTTTCTTGATTTCATCATCGGCTGGTACAAGCACCTGTGTCGGTCCCGACGGTGGGTTGACCGACATGTCGCGCGCGCTGAACACGTCGTTGGGTATCTGCGACTTGTCGGAGTTTTGAGGGGCGAACACGCCTATGCGGTCGCCGGTAGAAAATTCGGAATGCTTTATGCCTTCATATGTCATGCGCGACAGTGGCTCACCGTCGCTTTCAAGCACGAAGTAGTAGTCGCCGTCAAGCAGATATTGCTGCGGTGATTTCGCTACCGGAAGCTCGTCGGTGCACGCCGCGAGAAGCAGTGTCGGCAGGATGTAGGTTATATAGCGTGACAATCGTTTCATGGTGGTATATGATTTAGTCGGGTCGGTCGATGGTTATTTCGTCGCCTTTCTCCCAGTCGTCAATGTCGAGATGAAATCCGTATTGCTCGTTGAGCTTTGTGAATCTCAGTTTATAGTAGTGTCCCTCCAGGAGCGACTTTATACCGGAATTCTGGTGCATGTCGTGAAGAGTCAATTCTCTTTCATTTCCATCACCCTTGACTTTGAAAGTAAGCGAGCAGCGAAACTGCGAGGCGTCTTGCGGCGGTAGGATCACTCGGTATACGTCGTAGACGGTAGGCTCGCCGTTGATCATCTCGGATGAGGTGCCTATCTTGCAGGGGATGATATCGGTCGAGAATCGGGAATTTTGATTAAATATGTTATCGTTGTTATAGGCAAAGTCATCAATGAATCTTCCTTGACAGAGATCAAACCTTTTTATACGTCTCATTGCCGGAGTGTAGTCGGAACTCTGGCCGGGTCTAAGCTTCAATGAACTTCCGGAGACATCTTGCAGCACATAGAGATCCATTGTGACGAGCTTTTTCTGCATAGTCACCCTGATTTCAGATTTTGCTGTTGCCGCGCTGATTGGCGTGCTTTCGTCGGTCGATGTGACCTTACAATACATGAAGTCGACATTATGAAGCCTTGCTTTTTTGTCGCCAAGTGAATTGTCGGTATGAGTTGCTACGGGATAGGCTGTCCATGCAGCACGATATAGTTTAGTGTTGTCGTCGACTGATTCCATTTGACTGAGTGGTCGGATCAATGCACGGTTATTGATGTCAGATGCCGAGAGCACATCCCCATACTTTGTTATGTCGTTGTAGTCGGTCAGTGGGTACGGTATTGAAGAGATATTATAACAATTGGGATCCCAGTCGTTAACCTTTTCGCCAAGACTTGATGTAAACGCTTTTGTGATGATTTCTTCGTCGACGTAGGGGTAGTAGAAGAAGAAGGTGTATTCGGCGGTCTCGTCGAGGAGCTTGATAAAATAGGACTTTAGCGGGTCGTCGGCTTTGTCGATTTCGGCGCATTCTTCGTCGGTGAAGTGGCGGATTATGGTGTTGTTGGAGATGTCAAGTTGTCGGTTGTCGGTGTCAAAGAGTTTTGTCAGGATAAGACCCTCCTCATGCCATGTCCAGCATGAGTTTGCCTTGTAGGCGTATCCTCCTTCGGCTGAGGGATCTTTGTAGGCGATGACGCAGCCGAGCAGTGAGCCGTCGATAAATTGGGTGTGAAGTCCGTCGTAGATAAGCCCGCCCGTTCTCATTGCCGTGTAGGTGATTTTTGTAAGAGTGCAGCAGTTTACCTGTATTCTCAAGTCTAATTCTTGCATCTTTTCGGCAATAGTTTCATTAATGGTTATCTGATAGTAGGAAAATCCATTATCCTCCCAATTGGGGGTCTGACCATTATCAATCCTATTGTCAAACCAATAGTCAAAGCCATTTCCCAAAATAAACCTGATTCTCGGACTTTTTTGTGGATTGCCGTCGATTTCGTCATCTTCAAGCTCTTTCAGGTCTTTGACTTCGACAGTTATTGTGCCTCCTACAGCGGGCTTATTTTTAATAAAGTAACTGTTTTCAAAGATTAGTCTTTCTCCTTTGTTGGGAAATACTTGCTCGCGTTGCCAGAGCACGATTTCCTCGGTCAGGTCGTGGTCGGTGGCGCGGGAATGCGGGTAGGTGGGGTCGAGGGTCGCGGAGGGGATCGAGAAGGAGAGTGGGCGCGTGGGGAGATCGGGAACCGCGTCGGGCAGGGGCGAGTCGGAGCAGCCCGTCATTATGGTGGCGAGTATGAGAATCGGAATTATATGTCGTAATTCAAATTTCATTGACTGTTGGGCTTAATGGGACTAATGAGTCTAATGGGTCTAATGGGTCTAATTGGTTAGTTTCTGTTATTTGCCGATTATTGTTTCTTGCCTGACGATGCGCCATGAGTTGATGTAGAGGCCGAGGTTGAGATTCCAGCGGTTGTTGTCGTCGAGGATGAGCATCATCGAGTAGTCGTCCTGACGGTCGAGAAAGTCCTGATTTTCGACATGACGGTTGGCCGAGCCTTTTATCATTAGGAAATAGGATATGAGGTCGAGCCGCGCCACAAGGTGCTCGTTGCCGGGCTGGGTGCAGTTTACTTCGAGGGTGGGGCGGCATGATGTGAGCAGTCGCGAGGTTGTCATCTCGGCTATAACGGAACTGATGTTAGTAATGGCGCGGGAGTGTCCGGGGGCAGCCCTTCCCGCGATCTTGTCGGGGTCGGGGGTCTCGGTGGCGGCTGTGACTATAGCCCAGGGGCGGTAGGTCACTATGTCGGTCGACGCGGGGTCGTTGTTATGGTCGAGGGCGGTGTTGGTGTCGGTGATCGAGAAGGTGAACCACTCGGGGTTGACAGGGTCACCGTCGGCATGCTGGAGGATGACGCGCACGAAGTTGGTGTCCTTCGTCAGGTCGATCGTGTAGTCATAGGTGCCGTAGCCCTCCGGCATCTCGATATTGGTGAGCGAGCCGTGGTAGAGGCGGTGGATATCCTTGTCGGACACCACGCTTCCGGCGCGGTCGCCGGGAGTGACTGCGAGCCGGCAGAGGAGGTCGGCTTTCACGGCGGGGTTGTCGCCGCCGGCGAGGGCCCAGCGCAGGGCGTCGGGCTCGGTCGATGTGCCGCCCGCCCATACTATGAGGTCATATCGCCCCGGCTCCACCTCGACGTTGATGCAATTGTCGGCGGCATGCAGCTCTTCGGCGGTGCGGGTGGTCGACCATGCGAGGCTGCCGTCGGTGTCGAAGGCGTATAGTGCGACGTGAGTCACCTCGGCGGGGAAGGCATCGGCCCACTTGAGGTTTTTGGTGTATGTGAGCTTGACGCGATACTTCACGGAGCAGTCGCCCTCTTCGTCGTAGATGGCGCTGTCGCAAGCCGCCATTGCAGTGAGGGCGGCAAGGCTGAGCAGAGCGCGTCGTAGGTAGTTGGTCAAGGTCATGATCAGGTTGGGTTGGGGTTTATGTTGTGGACCCGTGGGGTCTCGGTAATGTCAATGTTAATGGGCGAGGTGAGAGTTGAAGAGGAGTTGTCGGGGGTTGTTGGGGTTAATTATGGGTCTAATGGGTCTAATGGGTCTAATGGGTCTAATGGGGCTAATAAGTCTAATTGGACTAATTGGGGGTTGGGGGCTTCGGGTTGCCGTGGCGGGCGGGTTTCGGTCGACCTTCCGGTCGCCCCTACAGCGCGATACTGGGTTGCGGTGTTTGCCGCGGGTTGTGCCGGCTGTAGGGGCGAGCGGAAGCTCGCCCGATGCTCCTTAGCGAAGCGGGATTATTGCTTTCCGAGGGTTACAGTCTGCGGTACAAGACGCCAGGAGAGCACTCGCATCTCAGCCTTTACAGCTACCTTGTCGCTCGGGTCGGTAGGCGGAACAATAGGCTCTTCAGGATCGAATACGCCTGTGCCGAGGGTGGAGTAATTGAGATCTTCGAAGCCGGTTACTGTGATCTGATAGTGATGGTTGCGCACGATTCCGTAGGAGCCGGCTCCCGGATTTTCTTCATTTGAAGGAGTAACTCCAAGGTGCTTTACAGGAATATTGAAATAGGCATAGCCTTTAGTGTAGGCGTAGCTCAATCCACATGTCTCATATAGCTTCTGATTGACAGCTTTGATATTATCGTCGGTGATCGGAACTGCTTCAGTATTAGCGTCAGCTTTATATTTAAGACCACTTGCTGCTGAAACGCTTGTCAATTCGACGGTTACACGGTTTTCTTGGATTTTCTTATCTGCCGTTGTTAGCCCTTCTTCAAGTAGTTTATCTGCCGTAGTTTCCGGATGGTAAATTGTAAACAGCCCTGTGGTATAGCTCTTATTGTCGAGCGCATTTCCTGTAGTTGCGTCAACGAGATATCCGCCGGCGATGATAGCCATTTCCTTTTTCAAGTCTTCTTCAAGATAAATCTTGTCGTTGCGTACATAAAAATTGGTGTTTTCAGCTCCATCGACTTTATAATGTCCTACGACAACAGCCGAAACGAGTGCGGAATTGCGATAGTCGTTTGATTTTGCATAAAACGAGCTGCGCACAGTGTTTTCAAGCGTGTAGGCTGTAGTGCCTATGTCATGATGGTTGCTGCCTTCGGAGAGTATTGACTTAAATGATACATAGTTGAATTTTGAGGCGTCAGTCACTTGGTCGGACACGTATGGGAAATCTACTCCGGTATTGTTGTCCGGCATACCGTAGTCAGGAGAAAAAGCCCAATAGCTGCGATGGCGATCAGAGTCATTCCAATAGAAATACTTGGACAAAGTTGAATTTATGGACTCATAGGTCTGTGTGCCACTGATGTCATAAAATTTTGACAGATACATTTGTTTTGCTGTAGCATTGAGTCCCCAGCCATCGACTACAAATTCCAACTTTTTACTATCGAGCGTGCCTTCATGTTTGCCTAAAGATGTTTCAGTACCGGTATTTCCTGACAGGGTGACTTTACCCGCCATACGTTCGAGATAGACAGTGATGATTTTTTTTGAGTCGGTAGACTCTGTTGCCGCTTCCTTTGACGTGAATATATGGTCTTCTGTTACCGGGACTTCTCTCTGGATCGTGCCGGACTTAAAATATACGGCATTGTTCATCGTAAAGTAATCGGCATCGTTTTTGTATTTGGTTCTTATCTGTTTCTTGACAACATCCACTGCAGCCTTGCAGTCTCCGCTGCTGATAGGGTTGGCAAACGCCATCATGTATTTGGGCGTCACGCCACCGAGTGATACTTCCGCAACGCCGGTACCATATTCCTCTACGTTTTTGTCCGGTTCGCCGGTAGGATTCCCTGATGTCATTTCAATGTCGTTCTCCGTGACAGTAGCGTCGCCGATATAGTTTCTGTTTGCATCATAAAATACAAGAAGCAAGGTTTTGATTTTGTTTTCATTAACAGTGCTACCGGTCCCATCCGTACCATCTTGGAATTGGTCTTTGTCGGGCGCGTCGGAGCGACTGCCGCCGGGTGTCGCAGATACGATTGACACTTTCACATATGACTTGTTGTCGTTAGGCGTGATGTCGGGCGCATCGGCATTTTTGTCGTCGGAGCAGGCGGCGAAAGCCAGCAGGGAGAGTGCTCCTAAAAATAGTTTTGTTTTTTTCATGTGTATATAATTAGTTTAGTTAGTTAAATATCACTTTTCCGGTGTCTATGATAGGGTTTTATTGTTGGCTTTTTGGCGTGCGTTTTATAATTTCTTCGAGCTGCGTCTTGGCGTCGGCGGCTTTCACGATGCCGGCGGATGCTGCGCGGTCAAGAAAGGGGAGGGCTGTGGTGTAGTCGCCACGCTTTGCGGCGAGGATGCCTCGGGCATATGCCGCCTCGGGTACGTCGCCTGCGCGGTCGAGGTAGCCGGCTGCGCGATCAAGTTCGCCCGATCGGAGGGCGGCGAGGGCTGCGTTGAGGTTGGCTTCCGGCTCGGCGGGGTAGAGGCGCACGGCGGTCTCAAACACCTCGTTGTATTCGGGCGATCCCGGCTCGAGGGTCTCGGCGAGCAGATACATCTCGCGGAGCGAGAGCTTGCCGGGGGCAGTCTTCATGACGCGTGCTATCTCGTTGACGTCGGTGTAGGTGCGCACGGTGTATCGCACGGAGTAGTCGGTGTGGCGCAGTCCGGGGTACACCTCCTTGAGGAGGAACGCGTACTGCTTGGGATAGCGCGACTTGAGACGCCATTCGCGGCCGTCGGGGTTGGAGTCAAACGCCGGGTCGGTGCATATCTCTATCATGGCGTCGCGCTCGGGGAAGTCGCTCGTGCGCAGGTAGGCTATCAGCCCCTCCCAGTCCTCAGGCTCCCATTCGGAGGTGAGCAGTTGCGCGGGGAAGTCGTAGAGACCGCGGATGTAGGCGCGCAGGGCCTCTGTACGGCCGCGGGCGAGACGCTCGTTGTTGGCATATGATCCTTCGGGCGAAGCGTAGCCCTTCAGGGTAAGCGATGTGATCGTGTAGTCGGGGTCACCCTTTATAAGCTCGATTGTGTCGCGTATGGCGGCAAGCTCGACGGGATTGCGGCGATAGTCGGGGTAGATCTCGGTCTTGTTGACGGGGAAGTCGATATAGGCGTGACCGGCGGCCTCGCGTATCTTTACCGCCTCGGCTGTCGGGGCGATGTATTCATACTCCGGGGCGAAGATGCGGGGGCGCATGTCGAGGGTGGCGAGTAGCTGCCTGCCGTCGGTGAGCGGGGCGCAGTTGCATCCCGAAAGGGAGTCGGTGATAATAAGGTCGGCGTCGAGCATCCAGTCGGCGAGAGGTACCTCGGCGTGGTAGGGGATCTCGGCGGGCACCTTGCCGGCGCGGTATGAGGCAAAGCCTGCGGGGAGGGGAAGCTCTTGGCGGGCGTCGCGGATGGAGCGGCTACGACCTGTGACCGTGACGTCGGGGAGGTCGAGGCGGTTGTCGCCGTTGACGAGGGCGGGAGTCACTGTGAGCTGCTGCTCGCTCTTGACCTTTACGTCGGCGAGACGCAAGGTCATGTCGACACTCAGTGTCGACCCGTCATGAGTGACAGTCGGGTTGTAATCCCCCCTATCTGAGGCGGTTATGGCGGTTGTGGCGGAGAGGAGTATTATGGCGGATAACAGATGTTTCATGGGTGCGGGAGGTTTAGAATACGTAAATCAGGTTGACGGCGGCTTTTGTCGGGCCTACGTAATTGTTGTGTCGACCGGAGTCGATCTTCTTGCCGCATCCGGCACACTCGTACACGTCGTAGCGGGAGTAGATGTAGCCCACAGCGATCTCCGCCTCGATGTTCCAGTGTTTTGACAGCAGCCATGAGTATCCATATCCTATGCCGGCGCCGCCATACCATCCTTGATGGCGGAGATGGCGGAAATCTTTGAAGTTGGAGCCGAGGAAGCTGAGGAAGTCAAGGTTGACATGCCCCACATTGTATTGGCCGCCGAGGAGGTGGAAGGCAAAAAAGTGTCCGCCCATCTCCCGGCACAGCCAGTAGCGAAGCTCTGGCTGGGCGAGCCAGTGTTTCCACCGCTTGCCGTCGGAGAAGCTCCATGCGTTGAAGTTGCCCGACACATCAAGCGACCATTTCGGCGCAAGGGCGACTTCCACGCCTGCGTTGATGGTCGCGGTGGCGTCGTAGAGAAGATTGGTCTTTAATGCAACATCCTGAGCCTGTGATTCAAAGGAGATTACAATGAACAGGAATGACAGTGCTGCAATTAACCTTGCTCTCGTCGTTTTCAGGTACATATTTTTCTTAATAATCACTTTTTCCTTTTTTATGTTAGTTATCGGCAGGCTTTCGCGAGTCGGTAAAATTGGTATTAATTCGCCTGATTTATGGTTGATCAGTGGTTTCGCGTGTTTAGTAAATACAAAAGTAGGTTAAATTTTAATACTCGACAACGAAAAGCATGAATAAATGTGTTAATTAACATATGTTAAACGGGGGGGGGTAATTCTGCTAATCGTCAGCGTTTTAAGTGTCGGGTTAACACTTATTGGCGGGTTGTCTACAACCCGATACCCAACAACACCCAATTAGTCCAATTAGTCCAATTAGTCCAATTAGACCCATTAGCCTGACAACTAGAAAACTCGACAACCCGACAACTCCCTATTTGGAATGAATCTAAAAAAGTCCCATTTTTGGGTATTGCGGGCGGTGGTGTGGCGGCAGTAATTTTGCATCAGTAAAATTTAACCAAAAATTCATGAAAGGAAAAAGTGAAATCACAGGCATGCTGTTGATGCTGGTTGCCGCCGGCCCGGCTATGGCGCAGGAAGCGGCTGACACGGCGGGCTATTCAAGATTCAGGTTTGGCGGCTATGGAGAGATAGTGGCATCGTTCAAGGATTACGGTATCAACCGTTTCCAGAAGAATGGCGCGACAAAGGAGCGACGCAACACGATAGCCATCCCGCGCTTCGTGCTTGCCATCGACTACAAGTTTACCCCCAAGTGGATACTCGGGGCGGAGATCGAATTTGAGGCGGGAGGCACCGGCGTCGCCTATGAGCTTGAAAACAGTGAGAACGGCGAGTATGAGACCGAGGTAGAGAAAGGCGGCGAGGTAGCGTTGGAGCAGTTCCATATCACACGCCTGATAGTGCCGGGATTCAATGTAAGGGCGGGTCATATGATAGTGCCTTTCGGCTTGACCAACACCCACCACGAGCCTGTCAATTTTTTCGGGACAGTGCGCCCGGAGAGCGAGACGGTGATGCTTCCGAGTACATGGCACGAGACCGGTCTCGCATTTTTCGGTACTGTCGGGCGCGGACACGCCACGTTTGACTGGCAGGCTATGGTGGTGGCGGGGCTGAATGCCAACGGCTTTGACCGTGACACTTGGATCGCCGGCGGCAAGCAGGGATTTTTCGAGACTGACAATTTCACGTCGCCCGGCTATGTGGCGCGTGTAGATTACCGTGGTGTGAAGGGGCTGCGCGCGGGAGTGTCGATGTATTACTGCCATGACGCGGGTGCCAACTCCGACAAGTCGCAGACATATGCCGCCGACGGCCGTATCCCGGTGGCGATGGCAAGCTTTGACGCGCAGTACCGCAACCGCTACGTGACCCTTCGCGGCGATGTGGTGTACGGGCACGTGGGCAATACGGAGTCGGTCAACGGCAAAAACAACAAGCTTCCCGGCGCGTCGCCCTATAGCCGGCTGTTACCGGTGGCTAAAAACGCGCTCAGCTACGGCGTGGAGGCGGGATTCAACCTCGGCAATGTGGCAGGCATCAAGAGAATGCCGGTCATATACCCCTTTGTAAGGTATGAGTATTTCAACCCGCAGAAATCGGTAGCCACTCCCGCTACTGCCGACCGCCGGCTTGAGGTGAGCAAGTGGAGCGCGGGCGTCAACTGGTATGCCCTCCCCAATCTTGTGGTGAAAGCCGACTACTCCAACCGTCAGATAGGCACCTCCAACCCGTTTGGCTCAGGCCGCTACAACAGCGAGAACGAGGTGTCGGTCGGGATAGCCTATATCGGCTGGTTTATTAAAAAATAGGATCATTAACGACCTTAAAGTCACTAACAATCTTATAATTATGAAAAAGAATTTTTACTCAACAATCGCAGCCCTTGCAATGTGCTGCGCCATGGTCGCCTGCAGCAGCGACGACCCGAAAAATGAAAATTCCGGCGATACAGCCGATACAAAGAATCTCGACTACTCGACAGCCAATGCCAACGCATGGCACAACTACTCCAGCCGAGTGGCAAAGCTTCTTGTCGATGACGCCAACAGCCTGTATGAGGCATGGAATGTGTCCTATAACGGGGGTGAGTCCTATGCCGAGACTTTCCGTCGCCACAACAATTCCACCTATGCCAGCGCGATCAACTGCATCGAGGAGATACTTGACGGCTGCAGCTCGATTGCCGACGAGGTGGGCAATGCAAAAATAGGCGACCCCTATAATCTGTACATGAGCGGAAAGCATGAGGAGGCGTTATACGCCGTCGAGTCGTGGTACAGCTGGCACTCACGTGAGGATTATGCCAATAATATCGCCTCAATACGCAATTCCTATGCCTGTACTTACAATGGCAAGAGCGGCGACCACTCCATGTCGGCTCTTGTGAAGAGCATCGACCCCGCTCTTGATGCAAAAGTCAATGCTGCGATTGACGGAGCCGCCTCTGCGATACTTGCCATTCCCTCACCATTCCGCAACAATATAAATTCGCAGGAAGCGCGCGAGGCAATGGATGCCTGCGCCGCCCTTGAGGAGGTTTTTGACAAGGATCTGAAATCATTCTTCAATACTCTCTCAGGTCACGACGGCAAGCTCGACGCCATCGTCAATGATTACGTCGACTATGTGATACTTCCTACCTATATCGACCTGCGCGATAAAAATGCAGCTCTCCTTGCCGCAGTGCGCGACCTCGGCGAGAAGCGCACCGACGCTGCTTTTGAGGCGGCATGCGAGGCATGGCTTGACGCGCGTGGCCCGTGGGAAATGAGCGAGGCGTTTCTCTTCGGTCCGGTCGACGCGCTCGGCCTTGACCCCAACATGGACAGCTGGCCTCTCGACCAGGATGCCATCGTCAACCATCTCACGTCGGGCAACCTCGATGACCTTGTGTGGGGCGACGGCGACGATGATGTCACGGTGGAGAGCGCGCAGAATGTCCGGGGCTTCCACACCCTTGAGTTCCTTCTTTTTAAAGACGGCAAGGCAAGAACAGTGAAATGAAACCTACACATTTATATATAGCATTATTCATTACAGTAGCCGCAGGCCCTCTCGTGTCATGTGACACGGAGGGTCTCGACGTGCTTGATGTGGAGGTGCCGCAAGGGTATGCCCTGTCGGCAGGTACCTCAACCATATTTCTCAACTCGTCGAAGGCATTTGATACCCAAGCCGACTGGGTGAGCGGAGCCAACTCCACCCGCTTTTTTCGTGGCGACAAGCTGTATGACGATATGCGTACATCATCCAACGGCTACGGTGGCGGTCTCGGTCCGGTATATGCCGGGTATTCCTGCGGAAGCTGTCACAGCAACGCCGGGCGCACCAAGCCCGCGCTCTGGGCCGACGGGGGTTCCGGAAACTACGGCTTCTCGGCGATGCTCGTGTATGTGACCCGCAAAAACGGGGCGTTTTTCAAGGATTACGGCAGGGTGCTCCACGACCAGTCGATCTACGGCGTCGACGCCGAGGGAAAGCTGAAAGTCGACTGGCGCTACGAGTCGTTTACGTTTCCCGACGGCGAGCCATATGAGCTTGCCTGCCCATCCTATACGATCACCGACTGGTATGCCGACGCGGTCGACCCCGGCGACCTGTTCTGCACGGTGCGCATCCCGCTGCGCCATGTCGGCATGGGGCAGATGATGTCGCTCGATCCTGCCGAGATAGAGGCTCTTGCCGCAAAGAGCAATTATCCGGAGTTGGGTATCTCAGGCCGGTGCAACTATATCACGGAGCGGGGCGTAAGGTCGCTTGGCCTTTCCGGCAACAAGGCCCAGCACGCCGACCTTACCGTGGAACTCGGCTTCTCGAGCGACATGGGCGTGACCAACAGCCGGTATCCGGAGGAGATATGCCGTGGACAATTGCAGATGTCGCAAGGCTCGATGATGGGGCTGCTCTACGACAAGCTCGACGTGTCGACCGAGGAGATGGAAAATGTGGATTTCTACCTACAGTCGCTCGGTGTGCCCGCGCGCCGTAATGTGGATGACCCTGAGGTAAGGCGTGGCGAACGGATGTTTTACGAGGCGAAATGCCACCTCTGCCATGTGACCACGCTCCACACGCGCCCGCGTGGCTCGACCCTGCTCAACGGCACCCAGCTGCCTTGGCTCGGCAACCAGACGATCCATCCCTATTCCGACTTCCTTCTGCATGATATGGGCTCTGAGATAATGGGTGTCGGGCTAAACGACAATTATGTGTCGGGACTGGCGCAGGGTAATGAGTGGCGTACGACCCCGCTCTGGGGCATCGGCTTGCAGGAAAAGGTCAACGGACACACCTATTTCCTCCATGACGGTCGTGCGCGCAATTTCACCGAGGCTATCATGTGGCATGGCGGAGAGGGTGAGGCTTCGAAAAATCTCTTCCGCAAGATGACCAAAGCCGACCGCGACGCACTTGTGGCATTTCTAAAATCATTATGACCTCTAAAATTCAATATTATTCACTATCTTTGTTATGTCAATAATAAAATCAACCTTATCAGCAATATTGATGGTTTCGCTACTTCCGGTTGCAGCGTCGGCTCAATATGAGGCCGATACGGAGAATGGTGTCGTGTCACTTGCAGGGCGCGACGGATTCTCATGGAGCACCCGCAATGGCGATTTTGTGTTTAAGCCATATCTTCTCGCCCAGACATCGGCAAACTTCAATTATTATGACAGCGAGGGGCTTGACCCCGCCTACAATCAGGACAATGTGGCAAACAGCGGTTTTGCAATCCCTTACGCCGTACTCGGCTTCACGGGCAAGGCATTCGGCATCGTCACCTACAACCTGTCGCTCAACGCCGCCGCTTCGGGAGGCAACCTGTTACAGCAGGCGTGGGCCGATGTAAAGGTGAAGGACCAGTTTGCGGTGAGGATAGGCAAGTTCAAGACACCTTTCTCCCATGCTTACCTGACGACACTCGGGGAGACCCTTTTCCCCTCCTTGCCGGTGTCGCTTACCGCTTCGGTCATAATGCCCCACTCGCTCAACGCCGTCACGCCGCATATCGGCACAGGCTTTGACCTCGGAGTGGAGCTGCACGGCATGATTCGCGGGAAATGGGGCTATCAGGCAGGGGTGTTTAACGGTACCGGGGCTTCGGTCAATACCGCTACAAAGACATTCAGCGACGACTGGCATATACCCTCGCTGCTATACTCGGGGCGATTTACCTATCAGCCAAAGGGAGTGATGCCCGCCACACAGGGCAATCCGCGTCAGCTCAACCTTGACAAGATGCTTGTCGGAGTGTCGGCGTCGATCAATGTCGAGAGCGAAAACGAGAGCACCAACGATTTCCGCGCAGGGGCGGAGTTTGCCTGGATTAAAAACCGCTGGTATCTCGGTGCCGAGGCATACTATATGAGAGTGGGCTTTACCAAGCGGCAGAAGATACATGAGTCTTACAGCTATCTCGGCGGATACGTTCAGGCGGGATATTTCATAACCGACCGCCTGCAGGGCGCATTCCGTTACGACCTGCTTGACAGGAACGGCCTGGATCGCGGCGGTCTTCTCAACATGCCTGCCGTCGGAGTCAACTATTTTTTCATGGGGGCGAGCCTGAAATTGCAGGCTATGTATCAATACATGGGGCGCACGGGTCATGCCACGCAGCTTGACCGTGACAATGACGACCTCGGTCTTGCGATGCACTCCGCGACAGTTCTCCTTCAATATACATTCTGACGCCATGGGAGAGTATTGGAAAATTATTTTGCCGGTGCTGATGTTGACTGCCGCCACTGCATGTGACGACGGGAAGATATATGATGACCTGGCGTCGGATGCCGGTAGCGAGGGCGCCGCGACGGTAATGTTCAGCGGCGACGTGACGGGGATTGACACTTGGACCGGCGATTATGCGGTGGTAGTTGCCGGATTTAGCGACAGCGACTATGCCGAGGTGTCAAAGCCTGTCTCCGGCACCGGATTGGAGATGGGTGGCATTACGGGCGATATCACCGCGATAGAGCTGTGTGTCATCAACCGCCTGCGCAAGCGTGTCGCCACCTTTGCCTCCACGGAGGCTGTAAAGGGTAGCGACGGGCACATACATTTTGATGTGGGTAAGGTCAATGCCGGGATGTATGACGCGATACAGACGGCGGTGTTTGATGCTGCGTGTGTGCAGTGTCACGGCGGAAGCAACCATTCGGCGGCGCAGCTTAACCTTACCTCCCTTGAAAGCTATGCGGGACTTGTCAACGCCGCTTCGGTGAAGTCGTCCGATAAAATGCGCGTTGCGCCGGGAGATCCGTCGGCAAGTGTGCTGTGGCTCGCTCTCGCGACCGGATTGTCGGAAAGATGGGCTTACCACCATCATACAATTATCACAAATACTACTTCGGTCGACCTTGTGAAAAACTGGATCGGCGGAGGTGCGAAAAAATGACAGCCATGTTACTCAAAGAAATACAAAGGAAAATGACTACATATTATAATAACGACGTCGCCACGACAGTGTCGGTGTCAATGCAGGGAAGCGGCGCTTCGGAATATCATGCGATAATACGCTCGACCGCCCCGGGGGAGCCGTTTGACGTGCAGCTCGCCACTGTGACCGCCGCCTATGAGCACCTGCGCGAGAGACTTGGAGAGCGGGTGGTGCCGGTGTTCAAGCGTTATTTCCTGAGCGACGCCGCCAATCAGCAGCCTCAGCTCCCGAGAGAGGAGGAGTGTGCGGTGTCGATCGTGGAGCAGTCGCCACTCGACGGCACCAAGGTGGCGCTATGGGCCTATCTTCAGGAGGGTGTCGCGGTCAACAACCTGTACAACGGGCTTTTCTCTGTGCATCACGGCGTCTACACTCATTTCTGGCAGGGGAGTGCGTGCACGCCCGATGTGCGCTCGGAGGTAGCCACCCGTGCGCTGCTCTGCGACTACGCCCTGCGGCTTGAAGACGAGGGGTGCTCGATTGCCGACAACTGTGTGCGCACATGGTTTTTCGTGCATGACGTCGACGTGAATTATGCCGGTATGGTGAAGGGGAGGAACGAGATGTTTTCGACCAACAACCTTACCGCCGACACCCATTTCATCGCCAGCACGGGCATCGGGGGAAGTCATCCTGACCCGCGTGTCACCGTCGAGATGGACACTTATGCCGTCAAGGGGATCGCCGCGGGGCAGATGCACTATCTCTATGCGCGGGAATACCTTAACCCGACGTATGAGTATGGCGTGGCGTTTGAGCGCGGCGCGTGTGTTGACTACGGCGACCGGCGTCATGTGTTTATCTCCGGTACCGCGAGCATCAACAACCGCGGCGAGGTGGTGAACAAGGGCGATGTCAGGGCGCAGGCGCGCAGGATGTGGGAGAATGTCGGCGCGCTGCTTGCCGAGGCTGAGAGCGGATGGAATGACGTGTGCCACATGATTGTGTATCTTCGCGATATAGCCGACTACGCGGTGGTCAACCGGATGTTTGAGGAGCGTTTCCCAGGAGTGCCGCGCGTGATTGTGCTTGCGCCGGTGTGCCGCCCGGAGTGGCTGATCGAGATGGAGTGCATGGCTGTGCGACCCCTTGCCGGCAATGACTATGCGCCTTTCTAAGCCGGCGTGGCTGCTCCACGCGGCCCTTGCTGTCATTGTCGCCGGGGGTGTGATCACATGGCTTACGGGCGACCGCGGGCAGGTGGTGCTCGGACCTGGAGAGTCAGTGACGGCCTACCGCTCGGTCGACGGAGCGGAGCGGGAGTTCCCGTTCAGTCTGTCGCTTGACAGTTTCAGGATTGATTATTACCCCGGCGGGGAGGTGCCGAGAGATTTTGTTAGCGTTATCCGCATCGACGGGAAAGAGAGGGTCGTCTCGGTCAACAATATAGTGTCGGAGAGGGGCTATCGCCTCTGCCAGATGTCGTATGACGGCGCGGGGCGCACGGTGCTCGGCGTCAACCGTGATCCGGTCGGGATCGCGGTCACTTACACGGGCTACGCGTTGTTTGCCGTGGCGGGATTTTGGCTGCTGCTGTCGCGCTGGTCAGGTTTTCGCAGGGGGCTGAGGCGTCTTGCCGCCGTGGGGGTGATTGTCGCGGCTTCCGGACTCGGCATCGAGGCTGCGGAGACTATCGCCGGTGTGCCGCGTCAGCAAGCCGATTCGCTTGCTCGCAAGCAGGTAGTTTACAATGGCAAGGTAATGACATTTAATTCGCTTGCCCGCGATTTTACAATAAAAATTACCGGAAAATCTACTTACAGGGAACTGTCGGCAGAGCAATTTATCGCGTCATGGCTGCTTTATCCTGAGAGGTGGCGCAGTGAGCGCGCCATACGTGTGAAAGATAGCCGGTTGCGTGACCGTCTCGGAGTGGATGGCGACCGGGTGTCGCTCGACGACCTGTTTTCCGAGACCGGCGACTATCGTCTTGGCGCGATCTACGGCAACGGAGACCGCAAGCTTGACCGAGGGATAGAGGAAGTGGATGAAAAAGTGGGGCTCGTCATGGCTCTGTTGTCGGGCAAGCTGATTGCGTCGCTTGGCGATGATATCGTGCCGCTTTCGCCCGCGCGGGTCGAGGCCGAGTTGATTTATAATCGTCTGCCGCTGTCTGCGGCTGTGTTTATGCTGCTTTTTCTTGGCGCAGCCGCGGCTTTTTCCTCCCTTTGGTGGCGGAAGGCGGGTAGGGTTGCCGTCGTGCTGCTGTGGTCGGCATTGGCTGTGCAGGTGGTCGCTTACGCCTTGGAGTGGTATCTTGCCTCCCATATCCCCCTTGCGGGGACCGGGGAGACGATGCAGTTTCTGCTGCTGATACTTCTGCCGCTCCTGTTGCTGTTCCGCCGCTCGTCGCCGCTCCTGCTCCCCGTAGGAATGCTGATTGCCGGCGCGTTAGCTCTTGTTGCTCACCTCATAGGCTCCGACCCGGTGATGACGCCACTTATGCCGGTACTCTCCTCTCCGTGGCTGAGCATCCACGTGACGCTTGTGATGGCAGCGTATTCACTTTTTGCCTTTACCGTGACATGCAGTTTAATAGCATTTTTCTCGCCCTGCCGGGTGGTAGCGCTGATGCGTCTTGACAGGGTGCTGCTTTATCCCGCGCTGTATCTGCTCGGACTCGGCATCATCACCGGGGCGGTGTGGGCCAACGTGTCGTGGGGAAGATACTGGGCATGGGACCCCAAGGAGACCTGGGCACTGGTCACATTCCTGGTGTATGCCGTTGCAGTCCATCACAGTGTCAGGCCGCTGCGGTCGCCCCGCGCTTTCCACGCCTACATGCTTTTTGCCTTCCTTGTCGTGCTGATGACTTATTTCGGCGTCAATGCCATGACCTCGCTTCACTCCTACTCCGGCTAACTTTTATCTGGTCTGATGTGTTAATAGTCTATAAACTATTACGACCATGACAACAAATCGTTTACACCCCGCTGATGATGTGCTTGTCGAGCTTTATTTCGACGGTAAAAAGATTGACGCCTACGAAGGTTCAGGCTTCCACACGATTGATGAGGCGATCCGCAACGCCTATGAAGGCTCGGAGCGCGCCAACGTGAATATCGAGGACTATGTGTATCGCGTGACTAATCTCGCTGACAAGACTTCGGCGCGCTACCGCATTAATGCCGGCGGCAACGTAAAAATCCTCCCGGAAGAATAACCCGCTCCCTTGTTTTTTTTGACACGTCACCGCTCAATTTATTGTTGGCATTGCTTAAATTATATTTTGCATTGCCCTTACTTATTCGTAAATTTGCGTCATAAGAAATGATTCTGAACATATGACCGATATACAGCGATCCATGCGCGACATACTCGACAGCGAGAGCCGCGCCATATCCAATATCCCCGTTACACCGGCTTATGACGAGGCAGTGGAACTGATACTTGAACATGTGCACCGACGTGGCGGTAAGGTGGTTACGTCAGGCATGGGAAAGGCGGGGCAGATTGCGATGAACATCGCCACTACATTCTGCTCCACCGGTACGCCTGCCGTCAACCTGCATCCCGCCGAGGCGCAACACGGCGACCTTGGCGTGATACAGCCCAATGACGTGATGCTGCTGATCTCCAATTCGGGCAGGACCCGCGAGATAATCGACCTTGTAACCCTCGCTCATAACCTTTATCCGGGACTGCCGCTTATCGTGATCACCGGCAATCCTGACAGCGAGCTTGCTACTATTGCCGACGTGGCTCTCTCCACCGGCGGCTCGCCGGAGGTGTGTCCGCTGGGGCTTACGCCTACCACCTCCACTACGATGATGACTGTGATAGGCGACGTGCTTGTGGTGAATGTAATGAGGCTTTCGGGATTCACGCGCCGGGAGTATGCGCTGCGTCATCACGGCGGATATCTGGGGAGCAAGTCGCGCAGCGAGGAATCATAATAACATCAAAGTTATGAGAAAGATAATAGCGATAGGCGAGTGTGTGCTCGATATCTTGTTTGACGGTGACGCCCCGCGGCTTTTATCGCCGGGCGGTCTTATCCTGAATGTAGCGTCTAACCTCGGGCGCATAGGAAGGGAGGTAAGTTTTGTCGGTGAGACGGCGCGTGACCGTGTAGGCGATATAATAGTCGATTCGCTTAAAGCCAACAATGTGTCGGTCGACCATATCGACCGGTATACGGAGGGTGTGACCCCCGCCTCGTTGATATTCCGCGACAATGACGGCGTGCCTCAGATAGTGCGCTACGGGCGTAACAACGATGACAGTTTCGACGTGGTGTGGCCGCGCATTGAGAAGGATGATATACTGATATTCGGCGGCTACTATGCCATAGACCCGCGTGTGCGCCCCCATCTGTTTGAGATCGTGAAGCATGCTTCCGAGCGCAAGGCGGTAATACTCTATGTGCCGGGATTCGCCCCTGAAAAAGAGCCGCGTATAACCAGGGTGATGCCCGCGATACTTGAGAATTTCGAGATCGCCGACATGGTGATAACCCGCAACCGCGACCTTGACACGATATTCCGCACCGTTGACGACGGGGTGGCTTACAAGAACAATATAAGCTTCTATGTCCATGACTTTATCAACATCGACCGTGATAATGCGAGATTGCGCTATTATCATGACAAGGAGATGGTGGAGATGAGCGTGGCTACCGGTGGCAACCGCTTCGCATGGAGCGTGGGCGCGATTACCGGAGTGATAGAGGCGATGATCAAGAAAGATATTACCCGGTTTACCCTCAGCGGGGAAGGGGAGGCGGTGATGCACACCCTTACCCAACTCGCCCGCGAGACCGGGCAGCCTGTGGCCCGGCTGATGTCGCAGCTTGAGGGCAATCGCGACTTGCTCAATGAGCGGATAAGTGAGGCTACGATGTCGGAAGTGCTTGCCGAGGCTGCTGAAATGGCGGGTATCGCGGCAAATTCGGCTGACGGATTGCTCCCGGTGAAAAAGTAGTCGCGATGAAGAGTACGTCGCTTGAATCAGGATTTGTGTGCCGCACGGCCGATGTCGCCCGGTTGTCGGGCAAAAGTGTTGTCGATGCGGAAAATCTGCTTGACGCGCTGGCATTTGAAGAGGCCTACGACCTTGTTAGCCTATACATGCGTGATGCACTCGACAGGGGTATTGCCTCTGACGCGGTTAGTCTTATGACCGCGCTTGCGGGGCGCGACGGCGGCAACCGCGTGAAGCACGCCGCGCTGATGCAGGTCGTGGCGGCGGCATTGATAGAGACCGGCGACATCGACGATGCGCTGACCGGGATCGCCGGCACGCTGCGGCTTCTCTCCGAGGAGTCGGACAGAAAGGACATCCCGTTCAGAAGTGTGCTCGCGTCATTGCTTTATGACCTTGCCATCCTCCATGCGCTCCGAAAGGAGTATAACGCCGCCGAGCGCACGATAGAAAAGTCTATAAAGTTGTTTGATTTCCTCGCTAAGGTCGATCCGCAACGTTACGCCACGGCTCATGTGCATGCCCTGAATGTGGCGACCTCTGTATATCGCTCAAGGATAAGGCAGGTTAATCTCCTGGCTCACTATCAGGTGGCGACCTCGACTTATCTTGCGATGGCGGGGCGGGGTGCGTCGGCAGCGGTAAGCAATCTGATCGACTCGCTGGTGAAGGAGGCTGAGACATTGCTTAAGCTTGGCAAGCCGCGCGATGCCGTGCGTTATCTCGAACGGGCGCTAAAATATCTTGAAAAGCTCGACGGCGCGCCTGCCTCACGCAAGATTGACCTGTCGGTGATGCTCGGAGAGGCGTTGGTCAAAACTTTTTCGACACGGCAGAAAGGAATCCACATGCTTGAGGCTCTTCTTGTCGACGCCAAAAAGGCGAGATACGGTAAGGCTGTGGAGAAGATTGAATATCTCCTTGATGAGAACAATACGTTGCTGATGGATTTCCTTGCCGGATGGCACAAAATATTTTCACGAAACTAAGAAACTTAAAATATGTCAACAGCTCTATCTACGGGCGCGCCTCACGGCGAACTGCCCTCACTTGACCCGAATACCAAGGTGGCTATTGTCACCGCCGAATGGAACTCTCACGTTACCGAGGCTCTCGCCGCGGGTGCGGTGGATCTGCTTGAGAGGCAGGGGGTGGCTTACGATTGTTACCATGTGCCGGGTGCCGTGGAACTTACTTACGGTGCGGCCGCACTGGTGAAAAAGTATGACGCAGTGATTGTGTTTGGCTGCGTTATACGTGGCGGCACTCCTCATTTCGACTATGTGTGTGACAGCGTGACGCAGGGGGTGACGCGCCTGAACTCTAAAGGCAAGACCCCGGTCATATTCGGTGTGCTGACCGTCGACACGGAGCAGGATGCCATCGACCGCGCAGGCGGCAAACTTGGCAATAAGGGCACCGAAGCGGCAGAGGCTGCGATAAAAATGATAGATTTTGCTTGCAAGGTAAGAAAGTAATAACTAACTTTGCAATCCCGTTAAGGGAATGGGCGAATACCAGAGTGGCCAAATGGGGCAGACTGTAAATCTGCTGGTTTCTACCTTCGGTGGTTCGAATCCATCTTCGCCCACGCTACTACTATTATAATTGCGGAAGTAGCTCAGTTGATAGAGCATCAGCCTTCCAAGCTGAGGGTCGCGAGTTTGAGCCTCGTCTTCCGCTCAAAAAAGGTCCAGCCGAGAGGCTCGACCTTTTTTTGATTACCCCCGATGTACGGCCATGTGCCCCTATCTTCCCATCCATACATTTTTGTCGATGGGTTTTATCTTGGTTACTATAACTGCTTGATTTCCCAAAAACCTTTTCTGTTGCTTCCAACACGATGAATATAGCCTTGTTCTCGAAGTAATTTTAGGTATTTTTTCACCATCCTGTCGGAAACACCGGATTCTTTAGCCAAGTGAACTATCGTTGCTCCGGGGAATTTCTGAAGCATCTTAAGGAAATTAGATAACTGCTCCGACAAGATCGGGGAACTTTGGGGAACTTTGGGGAACTATATCTATTTCCCCATTTCCAACGCCATAGTTCAGATTATATAGCGTGAGTATAAAATCGTAGTTGTCTGAATAGAACTTAGGGCGCAGTTCTTTACGGTAGTTAGACTGAAGGCTATAATCCTGACATATTTTCTTAAATCCGCTACCCCTGCGTTCCATATATTTAAGACGGCTGAATATATCGGCAAGGATAGGATTGCGTCGGCGTGACTTTATGCGCATGATGTCGCAGTCTTGTACCGGTTTGTTCTCATACATTCCTCCGGGAGAGGAAATTTCCATACGGTCATCAAATATGTCTATATGAACTTCTCCGCCAATTTCAATATAGGATCTATGTATTAGCGCATTTACCAATCCTTCAAGGATGCTTTCTTCCGGATAACCGGGCAGTTCCACACGCCCGTACGGTGTCTTGTACCACATTTTTGGGGAGTTGCGTCTGCAAAAATCAAGACCTTCCTGCAGTAATATTACAAGACTGCCGGATACTTCCATATCATCAAGGGCATCCATTATGCCGTGTGCCTGATCAAGACCATTCCAACGAGTGCAAAATAGCCGTGAATGACGGACAGGACTTTCATCTGCCAATAGTGCCCCGGCGTTTGTTAGTAGTCCGTCCTGATTTATAATGCCCCATGATTCATAATCAGCATCGGTAAACTCTTTCCCGGTACGGGCATGAAAAACCGACCGGAGTTTGGTGAAGGCATAATTATTAAACTTGTGGTCTGTCATAAGACTATCATACGACTGATGGGTACCCCGTAGCACAAGTTCCCTGAGCATATTGGCTGTCGCCGGAACACTTTCGTTTCCAAGACGATAGAAAGCTATCTGTTGTCCGTCACCGATATAATAATATGGCGTGATACTTCCCGACTCAATATGGACTATCATCAATGTTTTCCCATCCTTCTTATCGAAGGAAAGCGAAAACTCCGGTACCGGATCCATTTTTGCCTTTACAATCTCACTGAATTTATCAGCTGTAAATTGCGGGTTCTCTAATTCTACTACGGTGTCATCATCGGCAATACCAAAAATCAAATAGCCACCCCGTCCATTTGCAAAGGCAGATACACTCTTGCACCAGCTTTTTGGCCTGTTAATTTCAAGCCGTTCTTTCTTATCATATTCGGTTGCTTCTCCAATCAAATGCGCGAGGTCTACACCATAGTTTTTAGGAATTTAAGTACAAATGTACATATAAATTGTGATATTTCTACACCGACAGAATAAAAAGTCAAGGGGTGCCACAAATTATATGTCCGATAAAGCGCAGTAAAATCACTATTTCGGGTCAATATTTTGACCAAAGAGAAGTATGCATTTAGCATATCCGCCGATGAGGCTTTGAAAAGCCGTATTTTATTCTTCGACCTGAAATTGATAACTGCATAAGTGAAATCCAAATGGAAGAAGGGGATAATATGTAAGGTGTTGATAGACAGGTGTGCGGGGTGCATCAAATTGATTTGACACACCCCGTTGTAGATTAGTTATAGATGAATTTCTTGCCGTTTCGTATATAGATATTGCCGGCTTTCGGATTATCAATTCTGATACCTTGCAGATTATAGAAAGGCTGAGAGTTGGCTGCATCTGTTGTTATGTCTTCAATCCCGGCGGTGCCGCCCTTGAATTCGCTGCGTGCGCATTTTACGTTTTTTCCATCGGCACTTACTATTGCGCCATCGGGAATCACTATTGTAAATCCCCACTCGTCATCGCGTTGATAACCACCGAAATCACACATCAGCAGCCAGCAGTTCACGTCGGTATTAAGCCAAGGGGTTACTTCCATGATGAGTTGCTCGGCGGGATAGATTTCGTATAGCTGAATCTTTGCATCGGGCGCAATCGCTATCGGGCGATCGAATCTGAATGAAACCTCCCCTAGAATACCGGAATGGTCGGAATACAGACTGCACCATGTGTATGTGAACGGAAGCGAATCATCCGTGTAATTACCTATAAAGTTAATTACAACCTCATCATTGGTTATGTCTTCGCGATATTCCGAGCTTACACTGCCTGCGGGCAACACAAGCCGATAGTTAACACCCTTGTCGAATGCCATATATTCGTTGAAAACAGGGCGTGCCTGCCCTAAATTCCAATCCCAAGCCACATCTGCCGGTAATTCCGCGATTTTTTCATTCTCGCGATATAGATGAAACTTCGGTTCTCCGACAGCTTTTGTCTCATAGCTCCAATATACAGTAATGAAATGATTTGAGTCGCGGATATAATCGCCTTCCGGTGTACCAAATGTCGCTCCCAGTGAAGCCGGCACACTAAATTCGGCACTTGTGGCGGCATTGACGAGCTGTGTGCCATCCTTAATTTCGGTCCAGCCGATGATTCCTTCCGGGATACACAATTCGTAGGTAGCACCTTTGGGGAGATTCTGTTTTTCAAAGTGAACGCTCAGTATTCCTTCGACAGAGCGTTTGCTTTCCTGATTGATGATTTCAAGCGTTGATGCCTGCGCTACTACAACGCCGTCGCATTTCACCACAACCGGCTCCGCAGCGGCATCTATAAGTTTTATTGCCCTGTCAAACTTGACACCAATTTTTTCGAGCGGATATACAAACGGCATATCCTTCTTGACCGTATAAGATTGCGGATACATTATCGGAGCATTTTCTGCTGCCATGGCTTGCAAGCCAAACAGAATGCATGTGATCGTGACAAGTAGTCTTGTTCTCATAAGCGTAAGTTTTTTGATGAATGTATGTGATGTCACAAAGTTAAGTGAAAAAAAGGTTTTGACTCTCAAACAAGTTTGAGAAATGATAACATATTGCCGTCAATCACCGAATTTTGCGGATGCGGCTGAGATAGGTGGGTGTGACTTTGAGTAAAGACGCGATTATCTTCAATGAGAAATGTTGAAACAGCTGTGGGTCAAAGGAAATCAGATCACTGTAGCGTTCTTCGGGTGTCTTTGTGTAGAATGAAATCAGGCGGTCGTAAACGGTCCCAAAAACTGCCTCGGTAGTAACTCTTACGATCTCCCTGAGATCTGCATCGTCTCGCATGCGCTCTCTCAGGATCTGCGTAGGTACGCAAAGAATTTCGCACGACGACTGTGCGATGACCGAAGCGCGAGCGGGAGTGCCTGATAAAGAAAACGGAAAATCAGATACAAATTCGTCAGGATATTCCAGTCCGATGATATGCTCTGTGCCACTACTATCCATAACCGAGTATACTAATGTGCCCGACATTACGAGACCGAGATATTTTGCCACCTCTCCCTGCCGGAAAAAGTAATCACCTTTCTCGTAATGCCAGGTGACACCCTCACGCAAACATAATTGCCGCCAGTAATCAATCTGGGGAATATTCATATATGAGTTGAATACGACCATTATTTCAATACTCTTTCATCCGTAATGGTTGGACTGACAGACGCTTAATCCGATTTACCGCTCGGCACAGCCATGAGCCCGATTGCAAAATTAAACAAATTTTGCGTAGAATCCTACAATTTAATACCTCACTCTATGAAAAATCCATTAATAAAATATAGCATCCCTTTTGTGCGGCGGTCGACCTCCCGGTCGCCCCTACGTTTTGTCCGCTTATATCCTGTTATATATAGGTAGATGTAGGGTCGACCGGGAGGTCGACCGCGTATAGGCGTGGGTGATGCGCTGGGGAGGTGCAGGGTGGTTATCGGGGTGTGTCGTAGGGGGCGGCGGGGTCGGCGGCGGTGGATTGTTGGGCGCAGGGGGCGTATTCGGGATTTATGATCTGCCGGTATAGGGCTTCGAGGCGTTGCTCACGCTTGGCGACGGTGCTGATCTCGCATTCCCACACTCTTATCACGCGCCATCCGAGCAGGCGTAGCTCGACGTTGGCGCGATAGTCGCGTGCGATGTTCATATTGATTTTGTGCCGCCAGAAATCACTGTTGCTTTTCGGCATTTTGAATTGGCTGCACCCCTCATGCCCGTGCCAGAAACATCCGTCGATGAATACCACGGTGCGGTATTTTTTAAGGACAATGTCAGGTGTGCCGGGGAGACGCCGGTCGCTGAGCCTGTAGCGCAGACCGCGGGCATGCAGGAAGCGGCGAACGATCATTTCCGGTCGCGTGTCCCTGCTGCGTATAGCCGCCATGCAGCGGTGGCGTTGATCCGGTGTCATTTCAGATGCTTGTCAAGGAAATTGACGGCATGGCGCACAGTCGGCTCAAACCATCGCTCGAAAAACCAGAACGGATGTATGTCGGAGTCGAGCTCATGAGTCTCGTGGGCGATTCCGTGGCGGTCGAGTTTCTCGTAGATAGAGTCCCTGCCGTCATGATAACGGGGCAATTGGCTGTTGATGAAGCATATCGGAGCGGAACGGTCGGTCACCCACAGAATGGCCGACGCCTCTTCCCAATGGTCGGTGGCGTCACCGTACATGCCGCCGAGCCAGAATGCGTTTACCGGCATTTCTCCTTTCTTTTGCAACCGCTGTTCGGCATCGGCAATATTTTCGGGCGAGACGAATGTGACTATGCCGTCGATATTGACTACCGCCTGAACGTCGCTTGACACATCTGGATAGTCTCCGTCGCCCTCATGACGGGCGGAGCCGTTGGTCATGCCTGTAAGCCCGGCAAGCTGTCCGCCTGCCGAGCAGCCTGACACGGCGATATGCTCCGGGTCGATGCCGTATTTGTCGGCATTTGCTCGCAACCATCTCACCGCCGCCTTTATGTCATGGAGTGCGGCGGGGTATTTTGCCTCAAGGCTCAGTCGGTATTCGACAGGCACGGTTACATAGCCTGCCGCGGCGATGTGCATGGCAAGGGGACGCTGCAGCTCGCGCGAGCCTGAACGCCATCCGCCGCCGTGGATCATCAGCACTGCCGGATAACGCTTGTCATCGGCGGGGCGGTAGATGTCGACGTGCAGCTGACGGTCACCGTAAGGAGTATTCTTCAAGGTGCGGTACACTACATTTTCTTCCGCTCTCACGCCCGCAGGCAGCACCGGCTCCACAAGCCGCGCCTCAGGATGGGACTTAAGCACCTTGATATTGGTCGACCGTGCGGTGAACGATGTGTCGCGTGGAATGCCGTCATTACCGGCGGCGACAGCCAGTGCCACCGCTACAGAGGTTATTACGATAGGGAGTCTCATGGATTATTTGCGGTAAAGTTTTACAATCTGTCCCGGAACGGTGGTTATGTCATATTCATACACGCGGTCGATCACCGGCCATTGTCTATGGGCTTCGTCGCTGACTTTCACCGTCTTGACGTCGGCTCGCGCATACAAGGGGTTGGGACACCCGCCTTTGGCTTCGGTAAGACCTTCGCCGGTCAGCGGTACATAGGAGCGCACACGCAATACGCCTCCCGAGCGCGATGTTATGTCGGCTGAAAGCAACTGACCGTTTTCCCAGGTCATGTCGACATCGAAATTACCGCGGGCGCGCAATCCTTTCACATCGCCTGATTTCCATTGGTCAGGTAGAGCCGGAAGCAGGTGTATGGCATTGTCATGGCTCTGCAGAAGCATCTCGGCCACTCCGGCGGTAAGTCCGAAATTGCCGTCGATCTGGAACGGCGGGTGGGCGTCAAACAGATTTGGGTAGAGCCTGCCGTCGGGAAATTGCTGCGCCTTGCTGTCATCGGGGAGCAGCGACAGCAGATTCCGGATGATCTTGTAGGCGTGGTTGCCGTCGAGCAGTCGTGCCCACAGGTTGACTTTCCATCCGATACTCCATCCTGTGGCCATGTCGCCGCGCTGGGTAAGGGTGTTTTCCGCGCCCTTAAAGGCTTCGGGTGTGGAGTAGGGAGATATCTGGTTGGAGGGATAAAGTCCGTAGAGGTGTGACACGTGGCGGTGCTGGTCGTTAGGGTCGTCGGCGTCAACGAGCCATTCCTGCAACTGTCCGTGACGCCCTACCTGCATGGGTGGCAGTTTTGATATGGCGGCGCGC
Source organism: uncultured Muribaculum sp. (assembly GCA_910587665.1). Classification (GTDB taxonomy): domain Bacteria; phylum Bacteroidota; class Bacteroidia; order Bacteroidales; family Muribaculaceae; genus Muribaculum. The sequence goes on along the minus strand of CAJUMZ010000001.1, from coordinate 203,704 downwards.
AGGGAGTCGGAGTAAGATTTGTCGGCTACACCGAGTATTTCGCCGGCCTGCAAAGCATTGGACAGGGCGTCGAGTGCTATCTGGTTGTCCATGGTGCAACCTGCCGTGATCGACGATTTGCCGTAACCGTGTTCGGGCGACATTGAGGGGGCGGTAACGAGCCATCCGTATTTGGGATGCTCGGTAAGGTGACTCAGGTAGAAATCGGCGGCTCCCTTCATCACCGGGTAGTAGCGCGCAAGGAATTTCTTGTCGCCGGTAAACAGGTAATGTTGCCAGAGGTGTGTGGTAAGCCATGCCCCTCCGTTAGGCCACATGCCATATCGGGCGGCGTCGACCGGTCCGGCGGCGCGCCACAGGTCAGTGTTATGGTGAGCTACCCAGCCTTTCGCCCCGTAAAGGGTCTTCGCCGTTTTAGCGCCGGTCACCGATAGGTCCTCGATAAGGTCAAAAAGCGGCTCGTGGGTTTCCGAAAGAGCGGTGACCTCCGCCGGCCAGTAGTTCATCTCTGCGTTTATGTTGATGGTGTACTTGCTGTCCCAGGGCGCATGTTCGCTGTGATTCCAGATGCCCTGGAGATTTGCCGGCTGACCTCCGGGTTGCGACGAGCATATAAGCAGATACCTGCCGTATTGAAAGAGCAGTGCCACGAGTGCCGGGTCGTTGTCACGTGCAAAATTGACTATTCGGTCGCGGGTCTCGGTAACGTCGGATGTGGAGGGGAGTGTAAGCTTTACCCTGTCAAACTGTGCGGTATAAGCCTTGATATGCTCGGCGAGCAGTGACTCGTAGGGCACTTTTGCAACGGCGGCTATCGCGCCGGTTGTCTTCTTTGTCGGATTTCCGCTTACGTCATGGTAGTTGACAAAATTTGTCGCTGCGGTCACGTAGAGGGTAGCTTCTGTAGCCCCGCTTACGGAGATCTCACCCTTGCTACCTTTTACTTTGCCGTCGGAAGTCACTTTTATGCGTGTCTCTGCGTGAAGCGCCGATTTGATTCCTTCATGGTCAGCCCCGTCACATTTTGCGACAAGCGTGTTCTCTTTTGCCGACACTTCCGCTTTCAGAGGCGAGGTGTAGCCAAGTTTAAAATCAAGAGCCCCGCGCTTGCTTGCAGTGATACGGATTATTATGGCGTCATAATTGAGCGGTGCGAAAGCCGTGCGTTCATAAGTGACGTCGCCTATGGTGTAGCGTGTAGTGGCTACGGCGTCGTTAAGGTCAAGCACCCTGCTATATGACTTCGCTTCGCCCGTTTCCGTAAAATTCAGCCTCAGGCTTCCCGCAGGGAGGTATCTCATGCCGTGAACTCCGGTGAAATATGTGTCGCCGATAAGTTTTTCCGCTTCACTGAACCGGTCGGCAAACACAAGGTCGCGTATTTCTCCGAGATGCTTCAATCCCTCGGTGCTGTTATTGTCGTAGGGACCTCCCGACCAGAATGTCTCCTCATTGAGCTGTATTTCGTCGGAGGCGACGCCGCCGTAGATCATTGCCCCGAGGCGGGAGTTGCCGATAGGATAAGCTTCAACCCATGTTGATGCGGGGGTTGACGATACCAACCGCAGATTGTCGTCGGCACTCGAGAAGAGAGCAAACAATGAGAGTATTACCGTATAGAGATAGCGTTGCATTGTGATGATGTTTTTATGGTTTAGGTAGTAAAATTACAAATAATCCCCGTTTCCGCCAAGGGAAACGGGGATTATCGGATAAGGGTTATAAATAAATTCCGGTTGCCGGATTATTTTTTGATCTTGGAAGTTACCACCGTGCCGTCGGAAAGTGTGTCGACCTTTATCACAATGCCTGTGCAGGAGTCGTTGACGCGCATACCCTCAAGGTTGTAGTATACGGTGCTTACTGCCTCGCTGTCACCGTAGTAGTCGTCAATTGAGGTAGAGCCTACCAATACGGCTTCACCGAGACCGCCCATTTCATTGGCAGCGCGGACTGCATATACGGCATCGGGATTGTTGATCAGGTAAGACGGCTCGGTTGTGAACGCGATTACCTTGCCATCCTCTACGACAGCCCAGCAGAGCGCATAGTCGCTGTCATCCCATGTGAGCGACATGCCGTCGAGCTGTACGTTGGTGGGAGCGGGTGCCTGTTCTGCGAGCGATGCGGGATCCCAGTCGTCATCACCGCCCATCACGGCGAAGTAGTTGGCGGCTTCCGCCTCGTCTTTTGTGAGAATCGGGTTATTGGTGTGATTGTCAAAATTAGTCCTGCGCTGACTGAGATCGATGGGTGTGCCGTTGGCGGTAAACGAATTATACTCAGCCATGCGGTTCGGGTAATTGGTTCCCCAGTCGTTCCAACCGATAGCCGATGGCTTGGCACTCATCTTTGTGTCGATAAACAGTGCCATTGGCGCGCCTTTACCCCATGGGCGACCGAGATAATAGTTGCCGTCGATGTCCTCGCTTTCTCCGGTTATCTCACAGTCCTTGAATACGTAGCCGTATTGTTTTGGCGTGGATGGAGCCGACAGATAACCGCCTGCTGAACACATCTGAAGAGTTACAGCATTGTAGAATACATCGCCCTTGCCGCAGAGGTAGTCGGTGCGACCGCGGAGCACACCGCCTTCAAAGTAGTAGCGGGCCTTGTCATTGTTGGATACGTATGTGTCCTGGTAAGCCCACAGGCAAATATCTTTCGCGATAGTTTTGTCCGACTTGTCGTTGAGCACGATGTCGCGGCCGTTGTTGTCGCCCATCGAGCTCTTCATTGTCAGATTCTGGAAGTAGGTATTGGTTGCCGCGGCATTGATATTGAGCACGTCACCTAAGCCTATGCCTTCAAGCGCGCCCTTTACGTCGGGAAGAGTGTTGGTGATGACAACCCCGGTGGTGCTTTCGCCGATAAACGATACATTCGGGGTGTTAAGATAGGTCGTGGGGTCGGGATATTCCTTACCGGTGTTCTGGTCGGTCTTCATTGCCGTGGTGCTTGCGGGGAGCTTGTAGAATCCGTTACGGATGAATACACGGAAACGCTTCGATGTATCCTCGCGTTTCTCCGCCGCCGCGATAGCCTCGTGGATAGAACCGTCGTCGGGCACAATGAAGTCAAATTCAGCCTTTGCCACTGCCGGGCGTGTCTTGGTGGTGAAGTTGATCTTTATGGCGTCGGCGACAGCATTGTCGGTAAGGTCGCTGACACTGTTGCCCGGAAGGTTGAATGTGTACTTCGTACCATAGGAGAGATTCTTGTATTGGAACAGTACGGTCTTGCCGGTTACCTCGGGGGTAAGTTCGGTATCGTTGATGGTCGCCTTTGCACCGTCGGCTACTTTTACTTTTTCATCAAATGTCAGGACAATCTTTCCGTTGATAGACGCGCTTGTCGAGCCTTCTTCTGGAATGAACGATACGAGTACCGGGGCCTTGCCGTCGTCGATAAGTTTCTCTGTGCCGGTGATGAATGATGCGCCGAGTGTTGCGCCGTCATTTTTCGAGTCAGTGCCGGCAACGGTTGAATTTTTGTCGGCTATCCAGCGGATGGACAGTTCCGGCTGATTGTTGGCGGCAGCGGGAATAGGCAGGGTTACATCGGTCCAGCTCTTTGCGCCTTCCATCACGATGTCGCCAAGTTTTTCCCATGTTTTGCCGTCGAGCGAATATTCTACATTATAGGTAGTGTATGCGTTATAGTTGTAGAGCATCGCCGTAATGAGCTTCATGTCGGTGAATGCCGAAGCGTTGACCTTGGTTTCCCAATAGAATTCGCCAAGCTCATATGTGCGCCAGTTTACGGCTGCGGGGCGACCTTCATAACCTCCTGCCGCCTCCTGGCTCTTGTCGAGCCAGCCTTCGATCTTGCCTTCGGCGTTGCGGAGGTTGAGTGCCGCAGCGTCATTGTCGGCTGAATAGTAGTCGGCTACACGGCCGTTGCTTCCGGGACGGTAGAAGTCCCAGCCCGCTACATAGTCGATTGCTGAATAGTTTGCAGTGATGCTTTTGTCGCCATCCATGACTATGGTAATCTCGCCTGATGACTGCCCGTCGCTCCAGTTGGTGAATGTCACGACAGGGTTGCTTGACGCGGTGAGGGTTACCGTCGTGCCTTCCTCATACATGTTTTTGCCGTCTACAACCGTGGGGGCGGGTGTAGGCTGCACCATATATCTGTTAGCCCCCCCTACGACATTGTACGCCAACTCGTAAGTGTTGATCGCACTATAGTTGGCATATAGCTTGCTGTCGGAGTTTACCGTATACTTGAATGTCGGCTCTTCCGACACAACTTTGCCGTCGCCGTCGGTCCAGTTGACAAACTGGTAGCCGAAGTTGCGGGTGGCGCTTACGCTCACCTCTGTGCCTTCATCGTAAAGCTCGATATCGGGATTAAGGGAAATTGTCGCAGCCTCGGTGGGTACAGCTTCTGCTGTGAGGGAGTGTTTTGCGACAGCCTCTACCGTGCCGTTCAGGATACCTGCGATATGTACGTCGCTGAATCCTGCCGATTTGCCTGCTCCGACGCCGAGATTGGCGATCAAAGTGAATGTCTCACCTGTTGTGAACGCTTTTTGTTGTTCGGGAGTGAGCTCGAAGTCAAAACGGGTTGCATAGTCAGCTTCGTTGCCATAGTCATCATCAGCTTTCTTCTTGTTTATGCGATGTGCGGTGAAAGTGCCGAGCTTGGAAATTTCACCTCCGGTTGTTTGAGCGGAAATATTCATACCGCTCTTGACGTTGGTGCCAACACGTGCAATATAAGCACTTAATTTGGTCGGAGTGAATGTAAGACCTTTTGCCGGTTTTACCGACCAGGTTACATAGTCGGAAGCTCCGTTTGCCGGCTTTATTTCTGCGAAACTTACTTCCTGTCCCTGCTCGGCGAGCTCAACGCTCTTCTCTACTTTCTCATAAGTGTTGCCGTTGATGTCAAACGCTGTGATCGCAAATGCCCCTTCCGGACTAACGGAATTTACATCGGCAAAGTCTGCGGTATTGAAATCCCAGATTACCTCTGCTGATTCATTGGTAAGGGTTGTGCCGGGGAAAAGACCTTCGGCAATACCTTCGATGCGAACATCGCAGAATCCTCCCTGTTTGCCTGCCGGAACACCGATAGTCGCCACCAGTGTGAATCCTTCCTTGGAGGCATATTTTGTCTGCTGTTCCTCGGTCAGGGTTATATCAAACTTTTGGGTATAGTTTTCTTTTGAACCGAATTTATCTTCTGATTGTGTCTTCTTGTTTCGTGCTGCTGTATAGGTGCCGAGGAGATCAAGGGTACCGTCGGCAAGCTTGGCATACACTTTAACTCCATCTTCTGCGTCGGTTCCGAAACGCTGTATGTAAGCGCTGAGGCGGGTGGGAGTGAATGTTACGCCCGAGGCGGGTTTTACAAGCCATTCCACGGTGTCATCCTGTCCGTTAGCCGGCTGAACTTTGGTAAACGTGACATCCACGTTAGAGCCTTTTTCCGTGCCGGGTACAGTCGCGCTTCCGAGATTAAACGATGCAAATGATATTGCATCCGGGTCAGAGATTGTGGCGTCGGCATATGTCTCCGCGCTGTTGAAATCCCATACTACAGAGACATTCTTGCCTGCACTCGCGCTTGCCGGTAGCAGCCACACGAGACACATCAATGAAAATAAAAATTGTAACACTCTTTTGGTCATAATGATTGGCGTTTTTTTGGTTATTAAATTTGGTTATTTGGAGTTGTTGTTTACTTGCGTTCCATTGATAACTACGTTGTCAAACACTATCTGCGGATAGGCACATACGAAATTGGGATCGGTTGCCTTTATGTTGACATTGCGTATCACGAAATTGCTCACCGTGTCATCCGGATTACCGGCTATGTGACCGAGGCTCTTGCAGTCGACGTCGATATTCTCGACAAGAATGTCGCGCACTATGCCTACGGGCTTTTCATCGGTGCCTTCAAGGTCGAAAAATTGTTTCCAGGGGCGCATTTCGATTACGGTCGAGCATGTGCCGGTAATATTTTGCACGGTAATATTCTCGTAGGTCTGATAGGTGTCGGGGCGCATTTTGAGTCGAAGTATCGAGCAACGTGTGTTAAGGGTGCAGTTGCGCACGGTCACATTTTTTGCATGGATACACTCGCTGCCGAGCGTGAGCACTCCGTGGAGATTAGGACCGAATGTGCAGTTTTCGACAAGGATATTCTCAACTATGCCGTTTTCGGGCGAAATGTGGGCAAACACGCCCTTGCCGCCCTTCAGGCAGGCACCGTCATCATCGCAGTTGAGGTAGCAGTTGCGCACAGTGACATTGCGGCATGCGTCGAGGTCGAGCGCGTCGCTGCTCGGTGCCCTGACCGGTTCGCGTGGTGCCTCCATGCGGGTGTTTTCGATAAGCACGTCGTTACATTGGTAAAGATGAGTGGTCCAGAAAGCGGAGTTTTTGAAGGTCGGGCCGTCGATATGCAGTTTGTCGCATCCCCAGAGAAACACAAGACGCGGGCGGTGCACTTCAAGATTGGTGCATTTGGGCTTTACCTTGCGGAGTGCCCAGAACTCTTCCCAGAATTTCAGGGCGTTGCCGTTGACCGTACCCGGGCCGGTGATTTCGAAATTGTCGACATAATATGCGTTGATGAGAGCCGCATAATAATATATATTTCTGCCTTCCATGCGTGATGGCAAGAGGGGGTAATCGGCTATGTCGTCTGAACCCTTTATCACGGCGCCGGGTTCAAGATGAAGCTTGGTGCCGGGCTTGAAAAACAGGCCTCCCGAAAGGAATGTACCCTCAGGTATCACTATTCTGCCGCCTCCTGCCGCCTCGGCGGAGTCAATGACAGCCTGGATGGCTTTTGTCTGGACTATGGTACTGTCGGTCGACACTCCGAAATCGGTGATTTTGAAATCAGCCGCGCCTGCCGCTATTGCAGAAAAAATAGATATTGTCGCAATGGTCTTGCGAAGATTTAAGCTGTGTATCATGATATTTTGCGGTTATATCGTGGTTTATCTGATTTGAGGGAGCGATTGAATGCCCGGCTTTATATACTGTTTCATTGAGGGAACTTCCTCCGCAATCGCTTTAGCGGCGATTGCGGCTACGACTTTGCCTCCATAGATATTGAGGTGTGTGTTGTCGATTTTACCGTCGGGGCAGAATTTGTACGTATTTGCCGGAATCCACATAAAAAGTTCCTTTGATTTTTCCCTGCCAAGACCTTGTACTAAATTGTGTGTGAGCGCGTTAATGTCCACAAACGGTACGCTGAGTTCTTCGGCTACAGTGCGGGGTGATATCAGGTATGCGCCATGAGTGTCCACGAGGATATCGCCCTCTTCCGCGTTTTTGGTGGGACCGACAGCGCTCGGCGGGTTGTCGTCGCGGTCCTCCGCTTTTTCCGAGACGTTTGCGGGGAAATTGCGTCGCACAATTGAATTCATCAATATCGGCGTGGCGCCTTTGTCAATAGCTTTCTGGGCAAACATGCGGAGGTTGTCGTCAAATGTGCTTCCGGGATCGGTGTGACGTTTTTCTCCCGGTTTCTCGTCATTGTGTCCGAATTGGATTATAAGATAATCGCCGGGGCGTATCTGCTCGATCACCTTATCCCATCTCCCTTCATTAATGAATGAGCGGGAACTTCTGCCATTCATGGCATGGTTGTCGACTCGTATTTTGCCTTGTAACATCATAGGTAACATCTGTCCCCAGCCGCGTTCCTGATTTTCATCCTTCAGGGGCTTGTTGGCCATCGTGGAGTCGCCTATCATGAAGACGGTTATCGAATCGGTGTGCTCTTGAGCCAATATGGCAAGCGGCAGTGCCAGCATGAGCACAAGTGATGAGATGAATTTCATGTGTAGTATGGTTTAAAGTTAAAATTCGGTATTAGTCAAACAAAGTTATTGAATATGATTTGAACCATACGTGGAATATTTGCTTTTCGTAATGTAAAAATTGACATTATATTATTGCTTCCATGATTTTTAAGAAAGGTGATGTAAAATTTGACTGAATTTTGAGAAAAAATCCATTTCAAGGGATGATTATAGATATAACTTTGCTTATAGCATAATTTTGCATATTGTTAACTGTAATCTATACCAATAAACACTATGATTAAAAAATCGATTTTAGTCTTGTCGCTCCTTTGTGCCGCGTTAGGTGTCGGTGCACAACAGTCGGAGTCGCTCGACCGTGGTGTCGTCGCCGTAAAGACCGACAACGGCGTGTTTGTGTCATGGCGCAGTCTTGCCGATGACAGTAAGTCTACTACATTTGATGTGTATCGTGACGGCGTTAAAGTAAATGAAACTCCGATTAAGGGCGGTACCAATCTGATTGATGCCGAGGGTACGGTGACATCAAAGTATGTGGTGAATCGTCTTGACAATGGCGAGTCAAGCAAGGAGGCATCAGTATGGGGCGACCCGTATCTGCGTATAAAGCTTGACCGCCCGGCGGGAGGGACATTTGAAGGAAACAGCAAATTCACCACCTACGACAAGAAGACCGGTGCAGTCGCGAATCTTGTGGAAGATGATTATACTTATCGCCCGAATGACTGTTCGGTCGGTGATGTAGACGGTGACGGGGAGTATGAGATTTTTGTAAAGTGGGATCCTACCAATTCACAGGATAACTCCCTTAAGGCATACACCGGAAATGTGTATATAGATTGTTACAAGCTTGACGGCACTAAATTATGGCGTGTGGATCTCGGGCGAAATATACGCGCGGGTGCCCACTATACTCAGTTTATGGTCTATGACTTTGACGGCGACGGAAGGGCGGAATTAATGTGTAAGACAGCCCCGGGCACTATAGACGGCAAGGGAAATGCCGTGCTCATGGGCGAAGATAAAGTGACCGATGACTACCGCAATAAAGACGGTATCATATTGTCAGGTCCGGAATATCTCACCGTGTTCAACGGTCTTACCGGAGAGCAGATGGCTACGACAAGCTATGTGCCGTTGCGTTCGGTGCAGAGCAGCAGTAGCTGGGGCGATTCCTATGGCAACCGATGTGAGCGCTATCTTGCCTGCGTGGCTTATCTTGACGGCAAGAAGCCGAGTGCGGTGTTTTGTCGCGGGTATTATACCCACAGCTACCTCTGTGCATGGGATTTTGACGGCAAGGAGCTGAAACAGCGTTGGCTGCATGCCTCGACGACCAAGGGTCAAGGTGCATATGGCGAAGGTGCCCACTCGCTTACCGTCGGTGACGTAGACGGTGACGGTTGCGATGAGATCGTGTATGGATCAGCTTGTATCGACCATGACGGAAAACTGCTTTACCGTACCGGTGCAGGTCACGGCGATGCTCTTCATCTCGGTGACTTTGATCCCGACCGTGACGGTCTTGAGGTGTTTATGGTGCATGAGGAAAAGAAGTCTCCTTATAAGTGGGACTGCGAATTTCGTGATGCAAAGACCGGTGAAATCATCTGGGGTGAGGCACAGTCAGGCAACGACATAGGCCGTGGACTTGTCGGTGACTTGTCGGAAAATTGGCGTGGCTATGAAGTGTGGCCAGGCTCGCGTTATGTAAAAGGGGCGAGGGCTAATGCGACATTTGATTGCAAGGGCGAGATTGCCGCCGACGGAAAAGTGCCTTCAAGCTGTTTCCGTATTTATTGGGACGGAGATCTCCTTGATGAGTTGTTTGACGGGAAATATAATAAGGATAACGGAACTTCTTACCCTGTAATTGAAAAACGTAACTCTACTCTTACAAGCAGCACCACGCTGATGGCGTTTAGCAAGTGGAAGGCTCAGTCGTGCAACACCACCAAGGCTACTCCCTGTCTTACCGCCGATATTCTCGGTGACTGGCGTGAGGAAGTAGTGCTTTGGGACGGTGACAACAGTACCGACCTGCTTGTATTTACGACTACAATTCCTTCAGAATATCGTGTGCCATGCCTTATGCAGGACCATAATTACCGCATGGCTATCGCATGGCAGAATGTGGCTTACAACCAGCCTCCGCATCTCGGATATTATCTTGCTGACCGCTTCTCCAATGCACCCCGCATCACAGTCAAGTCGGGCAGCGTTAAACAGCTTATCGAGGTGGGCGACCCGATTCAGGAGATTTCCGGACAGGCTATCGCCACTAATACACTTACCGCATCCGGTCTTCCCGAAGGCATGACTCTTGATTTCAACGACAATACCGGGATATTCACGCTTTCGGGCACTCCTTCGGAAATCGGCGATTACGAAATTACCCTTACTGCTGTCGGGGAGGAAAATACTGAGGCAAAGCTGACGTGTACGGTTAAGGTCGTGGCAAAGGTGGTGCTTACCCCGCTTGCCAAGTTCGCTTTCGAATCGCTCGGCGAGACTACACCGAATGAAATAGAGGGTGGGGCAACCGTTGTCGGCAGTTCCGCATTGCTTGTAACAGGAGTCGAGGGAAATGCCTTGTCATTGAAGGGAGGCTCTTATCTGAAACAGGCGGCTTACGACAAGATTCAGCTTGGCAACCGTGATTTCGCTATAGAATTTTGGTTCAAGTCAAAGGCTACCGGTGCGTATATATTCCACAAGGGAAGTCTTGCAGCCAATACGACAACCGGGGCTACCGGTAACTGGGTAGGCATCGAGTATAAGAACGGCAATCTCCGTTTTGCAATCGACGACGACAAGTCGAAGAGCGAGGCTTCCGCTGCCGCCGGCGAGTGTTTCGACGGCAACTGGCATCATGTAGTGTGTGTACGCGACGGCGTTACCAAGCAGCTGATGCTTTACATCGACGGAGTGCTTGCCGGTGATGCCGCAGATAATACGTCGGCTATCGCTGACAATAATGAGGATATGGTGATTGGCAATGTAAATGTTGACTTCAACAATCCGTTTGTCGGCGAAATTGACGAATTCATTATCTACGAAGGTGCTATGAGCGCGTCAAAGGTTGCCAAGCGTTATGCTGAAAGCATGCCCGATCCTTCGGGAATAGATGACATCTCCTTTAACGCCAACCTGACCGAAGGCGACGTCACCTTGATAGATGCAGTGACCGGTATAGTGGTTGCAAAGGCCTATGGCACACCTTCCATTGTGACGGAAGATGCCGCCCCCGGCGTGTATGTGCTTGTAATTGAAAGCGGCGACAAGCGTCAGTCAATCAAGTTTATCAAAAACTGACATTAAGTAACTTTTTACGATTTAAGGCGGTGTCTGATGGGCACCGCCTTTCTTGTCATTGGTTGTTTATGTAGGAGCATTATATAGATGCAATAAAAATAGGATGTACCAAAATTTGATACATCCTATTTTTATTTGTTATACCGGGAATGCCGGGTTTATGAGCGGGCGGCTTTTACGTAGCCGATAGCCTCGCGGCATTTGTCGGTGACATATTGCCAGTCCTGTGCCTTGACGCGATCGCCGGGGAAGAGCTTTGAGCCCATGCCTACGCAATACACGCCTGCCTTGATCCAGGAAGTGATGTTTTCCTGAGTAGGCTCAACACCGCCGGTAACCATGAGTTTTGACCAGGGCATCGGAGCTTTGAGCCCCTTGACAAATTTCGGACCGAGTACGTCGCCGGGGAACACTTTGCACAGGTCGCAGCCTACTTCCTGCGCGGCACCTACCTCGGATATAGTGCCACATCCGGGGGTGTAGGGTACGAGACGACGGTTGCATACCTTTGCAATCTCCGGGTTGAAGAGCGGGCCTACTACAAAGCATGCGCCAAGCTGCAGGTAAAGAGCCGCTGTGGCGGGGTCAACGATTGAGCCTACGCCCATAGCCATCTCGGGGCACTCTTTTGCCGCATATTTAACCACTTCGGCAAATACCTCGTGGGCGAAGTCGCCGCGGTTGGTAAATTCAAACGCGCGTACACCGCCTTCGTAGCATGCCTTTACGACCTGCTTTGCCACCTCCACGTCGGAGTGGTAGAATACGGGAACCATACCGGTCTCGCCTATTTTAGCCAATACGGCTTGCTTATCAAATTTAGCCATTGTTATTCGTAATAATTTTATGATTGAAGTTTATCGCTGCACACGGCCGTTGGCGTTACCTCCGGCAAGTGACTCAACCTCCTCTACCGATACAAGGTTGAAGTCGCCGTTGATTGTGTGCTTGAGTGCGGATGCCGCCACGGCAAACTCAAGTGCCTCGCCCTGGTTAGGCTTGGTGAGAAGTCCGTGGATAAGACCGCCGGAGAATGAGTCGCCGCCGCCTACACGGTCGATGATCGGGTTGATGTCGTAACGCTTGCTCTGATAGAATTCCTTGCCGTTGTAGATCATTGCTTTCCATCCGTTGTGGGTTGCAGAGAACGACTCGCGGAGGGTTGAGACAACATACTTGAATCCAAACTCTTTCATCATTGCGGCGAAGATGCCCTTGTAGCCTTCTGCATCGGTGTTGCCGCCTTCCACGTCGGCGTCGGGCTTGAAGCCAAGGCAAAGCTCGGCGTCTTCTTCATTGCCGATACATACGTCAACATATTTCATGAGCGGGCGCATGATTGACTGTGCTTTCTCTTTAGTCCACAGCTTCTTGCGGAAGTTGAGGTCAACCGACACTGTCACGCCGTGTCGCTTGGCAGCCTCGCAGGCAAGGCGGGTAAGCTCTGCCGCCTTATCGCTGATGGCCGGGGTGATGCCGCTCCAGTGAAACCAATCGGCACCTTCCATGATGGCGTCAAAATCGAAATCACTCGGATCGGCTTCCGCGATTGAAGAGTTGGCGCGGTCGTAGATCACTTTTGACGGGCGCATTGAAGCACCTGTCTCGCAATAGTATATGCCTACACGGTCACCGCCGCGTGCGATATATTCGGTATTTACACCATAACGGCGGAGGGCGTTGAGCGCAGCCTGTCCGATTTCATGCTTGGGAAGCTTGGTTACGAAGCAAGCCTCGTGACCATAGTTGGCACAGCTTACCGCAACATTTGCCTCGCCGCCACCCCAGATTACGTTGAAGTTGTCAACTTGTACAAAGCGGTTGTTGCCCGCCGGTGAAAGGCGGAGCATAATCTCGCCTAAAGTGATGATTTTCATGTGATAAGTTGATTTATAAGTGTAACAATATGGATTAATAGTTATATTACTTCATTTCAAGATATGTGATCTTGTCCATGTCGCTGTAGTCGAGGTTTTCGCCACCCATTCCCCAGATAAACATGTAGTTGGAAGTCCCGGCGGCTGCATGTACCGACCATTCGGGCGACATGATCGCCTGCTCGTTGTGAAGCCATACCATGCGGTTTTCCTGAGGCTCGCCCATGATGTGGCAAATGGCGTTGCCTTCCGGCACATTGAAGTAGAAATATGCCTCCACACGGCGGTCATGAGTGTGAGCCGGCATGGTGTTCCACACGCTTCCGGGCTTTAGCTCGGTAAGCCCCATCTGAAGCTGGCAGGGACCTTCTTCAAGCACATTGTTTACAATAAGCTGGTTGATGACGCGGTCATTGCTCTCTTCCATTTTTCCCGCTGCAAATGAGTTCGCCTTTAGCGAGCCCTTTCTACCGTCGATTGTGATCAGCTGTGTCTTGTATGCCTTGTGGGCGGTTGTGGAGTTTAGATAGAACTTTGCAGGATTGGCGGAGTCCTTGCTGCGGAATTTCACTTCCTTGTTGCCTCTGCCCACATAGAGGGCATCCTTGAAATGCAGCTCGTATTCCTTGCCGTCGACAGTGACTATGCCGTCTCCACCAATGTTGATCACGCCAAGCTCGCGGCGTTCGAGAAAATATTCCGATTTGAGCGGCTCTATGGTTTCAAGTACAATCTCTTTTGTCACGGGCATTGCGCCCCCGAACACGAGGCGGTCATACATCGAATAGGTGAGAAGCACCTTGTCTTGCTTCATGACCTCGGGCATGGCGAAGCGTGAGCGAATCTGCTCGGTGTCGTAATGTTTCACGTCTTCTGGATGACATGCGCGTTGGATTGTATATTCAGGCTTCTGGGCTGAAAGAGCAAGTGTAGCCATTGCGATTGATAGCGATAATATTATTTTTTTCATTGTCTAAAATTTTGTTTTGGCAAAGTTAGGACGTTTATCCCGGATGTAAATGCCATTTTATTCAAATCAAGGTGATTATTTGTCATTATACATTTTCTGCCTTGCGTTGCTCATTGATAATCTTGATGCGGTTCCACACCACAAGTGCAAGAGTCCCGGCTGTGAGAAGCCCGGCTCCTATCCATTTCAGGTTGTAGCTGCATTGGAATATGATCCAAGCAAGAGGTGAGCCGGCGAAGTCGAGGCTACCACCTTCGAATCCCCGGGGAATAGCCACTGCACTGTCGCCTGTGTTGGCATATACGTCTTCGGCAGCTTTGGTAAACTCAGGCGCGAGATTGGTTACCATGAACAGTGCGAGCACAATCACCACGAGTCCCACGATAAATGTCTTTACCACGTTGCCCTTGGTGTAGGGGAGTACGAGGGGGAATACATAGAACATGCCGGCAAGCGACGCAAGCGGCAGGAACTCGTTGCCGGGAAGTATCACGGCAAGGAAAAGAGTGACGGGAATAAGCAGCAGCGAAACCACAAGTGTTGTGGGATGTCCGATGACAAGCGCCGGGCTCATACCTATGGAGAGACCTTCCGCGCCCTTGAATTTGCGGGCTATAAGCTCACGGGTGGCGTCGGATATCGGCTTCAACCCCTCGATGAAAAGCACGGTGACACGCGGTATCAGCTCCATGACCGCGCCCATCTTTATGCCAAGTCCGAGTATATACGGTATCTTGTCGACAAGCTCTGCACCGGAGGTGCTGGTAAGGCATCCGATAGCTATGCCGACTACGACACCGAGGAAAAGCGGCTCTCCGAGAAGTCCGAATTTCTTTTTAAGACCTTCGGCGTCAATCTCAAGCTTGTTCATGCCGGGGATTTTGTCAAGCACTTTGTTGATTCCCCAGGCAAAGGGGGCAAAACCGGCGCAGAAAGGCTGCGGAATCGAGATGCCTTCCATATCCTTGTAGAATGACTGGAACTTGCCGGCGGTCATGTCGGCTATTACAAGGGTGATTATGTAGCATATGATTGCTGCAAAGAATCCCCACAGTATGGAGCCGCTTGCAAAGTATACCACCGCGCCGATGAAGGCGAAGTGCCAATAGTTCCAGAGGTCGATGTTGACGGTGCGTGTCCCTTTGAGAAGCAGCAATACTATGTTGACTGCAAGACACACGGGGATTATGAATGCTCCTACGGCTGTGTTGTAGGCAACGGCTGCGGCTGCTGGCCAGCCCATGTCGAACACTTTGAGTTGCAGGTCGTAAATGTCAACGACACTGTTGAGCGCCGGACCGAGCGAGGAGGTGAGCAATGCCGTGATTACCGACAGTCCCACAAAGCCGACGCCGACTTTAAGACCGCAGTTTAGTGCCTTGCCGAACTTGATGCCGATGCAGAGACCGAGCACGGTGAAGATGATCGGCATCATCACCGCCGCACCCAGGCCGATGATATAGGAAAATACCTGTTCCATTATTTAGGCTGTTTTCCGATGTAAGCGAGTATACCTCCGTCTACGTAAAGCACATGACCGTTTACAAAGTCAGATGCGTCGGAAGCGAGGAACACGGCGGGCCCCATTAGATCCTCCGGTGTACCCCAGCGTGCGGCGGGAGTCTTTGAGATTATAAACTGGTCAAACGGATGGCGGCTGCCGTCGGGCTGAAGCTCGCGAAGCGGGGCGGTCTGCTCGGTAGCGATGTAGCCCGGGCCTATGCCATTGCACTGGATGTTGTATTCGCCATATTCAGAGCAGATATTGCGTGTGAGCATTTTTAATCCGCCCTTTGCCGCCGCATAGGCCGATACGGTCTCTCTTCCGAGTTCGCTCATCATAGAGCAGATGTTAATGATCTTGCCGTGGCCTTTCTTTATCATGCCGGGTATGACAGCCTTTGCACAGATGTAAGGCGCTACGAGATCCACGTCGATCACCCTGCGGAAATCCTCCACAGCCATCTGTTCCATCGGTATGCGCTTGATTATACCTGCATTGTTTACAAGAATGTCGATTGTGCCTACTGTCTTTTCAATGTCGGCTACCATGGCTTTTACCGCCTCTTCGTCGGTCACGTCGCAAAGATAGCCTTTGGCGTCGATTCCAAGCTCTTTGTAGGCTTTCATGCCACGGTCCACTGTTTCCTGACGGGAGCAGTTAAACAATATTTTTGCACCTGCCTCTGCATAAGCGCGGGCGATAGCGAGTCCTATTCCATAAGCGGCCCCGGTTACAAGTGCCACTTTCCCTTCTAATGAAAAATTTACCATTGCAGTATAGTTTTTAGATGATTTAGATGATTTATATACAGGCTATTTTATTGTTATTACACATGGATTGGATAATTCGTTGTGCCAACGCTTCAGGTTGTCAAACCAACTTTCCGCACTTTTGAATCCGCCGGCTTCCCTTTCGGCACCGACATTTACCGAATACCATATTTTCCCGTGGGTATCTGGGACAAGCATGGCAAGATAATTATACTCATCTTCCATCATGCCGCCATTGTTTACTGCGGGTACATGGAGTCCAAGCCCGAGTGTCTCGGTCAGTTCGGGAAATTTCTTTTCTGGGACATTGCTCCCATAGCTACCGGCAAGCCCGTCAGTCTCTATGAAGCCTTGATTATCGGTCTCAAGTTTCTGGATGCCGGTGCAGAATCTGTCGCCATCCGTTATCCCATTTATGGTCACTTCGACGTCAAAGTCATGACGACCGGCATATATGGCATAGCGTTGCTTCATCTGATGGTGTTTCCCGTTGTAAATCCAGTCCCTGTCGGTAACTTCGACAATCGAACGTACCGGACCTGTGACAATCACCTCCTGACCGCGGGATGAAACGGTATCGATCGTGCATGGCGAGCCGTTCTGATAACCTCGGAACGACCCGGCGGCAACTGATTTTCCCGCCCAAAGGATATCTCTTCCGTAGCCTTCGGCAAGCTGTTCCGGGGTAGTATAGAATCCGGTCACCTCAAGCTCAAGGCGTGGTTGTGATTTCCCGTACAGATCAATGCTCTGCCGGTTGTCCATATAGATGCGGATGGCGTTATGCAATCCTTCCATCACTGCACCATGTCCGTATATCGAATTGTAGGTGGTCTTTACATTGATATCGCCGGGAAAGGCAACGGAGTTGACCTTTACATGGGTCTTCTTTTCATCGCGTAGCTTGATGTAGGCATTTGTCGCAGGCTCATACTCAGCCTGTGTGCCTTCTGTGTCAAGCGTGACTTCTATCACCGCCTTCTTTTTAGCAGGGATATCTACTGTCATGACAAGCTCGTCGGCAATTCCGTCTTTATCAAGGTCGTCAAGCTGAGATGCAATCTCTTTGCCGTCGATCATAGCTGTGGCTTTGCTTACGTTCATCCCGGCGGCATGCTTGTCAAGCCTGACAATGACGGGTTGGGCAAGCTTTTCAAAAGGAAGACGATTTTCTGCTGTCACTGTGATCGTTTTTGTCTCAGCGACGGCAAAAATGGCTGTCGGCATCAGTAATGATGCGACTATGATGTTGAAATTCATGGTCTTGGATTGTAGGTGCTATTCGTCAGAAACTTTTTAGCCATGCCCTGAGGTCGGCTTGCATCTCTGCCTTGTACTTTAGCCCGTCGGTTACTCCCCAGCCGTGATCTCCGGAAGGATAAATGTGGATTACGGCGGGGACACCATTGTTGTGGAGCGCGGCATAGTAGTTTATGCCGTTCATCGGCGGCACTACCGTGTCATCATCGCTGAATACGATGAAAGCGCGCGGGGTAGTGTCGGTCACCTGTTTCTCGTTGGAGTAAAGCAACTCGGTTTCCGGGGTGGCGTCGGCTCCGATTAGATTGTCGTGTGAGCCCATATGGGTGTAGCTCTTGTCCATCGTTATCACCGGATAGAAAAGTATCTGGAAATCGGGGCGATAATCACCCTTGGCATGAGTGGCTACTGTCGATGCGAGATGTCCGCCTGCAGAAGATCCCATAATACCGATGTCATGCGGATTTATGCCCCACACCTCGGCGCTGTCACGCATTATTTTAATTGCGTTGGATGCGTCAGATACCGGCAGGTCGGGATTGCCCTGCGGAAAACGATAGCATACTACGGCATAGGCGATACCCTGCTCGTTGAAAAACGGTGCCCAGTCGTAGCCTTCGTGATCCTTGGCGAGATGGGTGTAACCACCTCCGGGACAAGCGACGACCGCCCTTCCTGTAGCTATTGCGGAGTCAGGCAGATATACACGCATTGACGGATTTTCAAATTCGATTACACGTGTCCGGCAGGTTGCCGGGATAATGGCTGCAAGCGCCATCAGGATTAAAACTATTCGTTTCATGATAGACCCGGATTTAAGTGTTGCTAACAATTCCGCGTAAAGTTACGAAAAATTTCTAACAAGGGTATAATACGATATTAAAATAGTTGGTTTTATCAATCGTCATGCAGTTTGCGGCGCAGATAGAAATAGCGGGTCGCCGAGAGGAATAGCAGCGCGCCTGCCGCCTGCATGGCGGCGGTGACCCAGAAGGCTGCAGAATAACTGATATATTCGGCGAGAAATCCTCCGATAAGTATGCCGATTCCCATGCCGAGGTCCCATGATATCAGTATCGAGGAGTTTGCTGTGCCGCGTTGGTCATGCCGCGCCACTTTTATGAACATGTTCAGAAATGCCGGGTACATCTGCCCGTTGCCGAGCCCTACGAAGAGAGCCGATGCGTAAAATGTCCATTGGTTGATGGAGAGGGCGAAAAGGGTATACCCCACAAGCGACAGGATTACGCCGCCGGCACAGCTTTGCGTGAGTCTCCCCGCTTTCAACGCCCGCGAGCCGTAAAGACGCGAGGTGAACAGTCCCATCGACAGGATTGCGAAGAATATACCGGTACCGTCGGTGATTCCGAGGCTTTCCTTGCCATATATTGCGACATAATTGCTCATTATTCCCCAGCAGAGTCCGAAAAGGCAGATGTTTATCGCCATGAGCCATGCCCTGCCGAGGAAAAAGTGGTCAAGGCTTAGTTTGGGCTTGTTACGGATGATTTCCCTTTGCGGTATCTTTACCGACGAAGCGCAGCAGAATCCCGCAAGGGCGAGTGCGAGGGCTATCCAGAAAAGCAGCTCGAAATTACCCGTGGCGGAGTGGATATATATGCCTGCGGAGGGGGCGACAGCCATTGCAAGGTTGTTGCTGAGCCCATAGAATCCTATGCCTTCGTTGCGGCGTGACGAGGGGAGAACGTCGATTGCCACTGTGCTGTTGGCTACGGTGGCGGCGCCAAAGGGGATACCGTGCATGGTCCTTACTATGGCAAACATCAGTAGCGTGCCTGCGCCGATGTAGCCGGCAAAAAGTATGAAAAATGAGAAGAAGCATATCATCAGCACTTTCTTGCGGTTGAAGCTGTCGACAAAAAATCCGCTGAACGGGCGGATAAGGAGGGTCGCCACCACATATCCTGACAGTACTATGCCTATCATGTCCTTGTCGGCCTTGAACTGCTCGTTGAGATAGAGCGGGAGCAGTGGTGTCAGAATATAAAATGCGAAAAACAGCAGGAAATTGCTGCACATCACCTTGATATAATTCCTGTTCCAAAGCCGCTCGCTTTTTTTTACCGTAAATTCCGCTGATTGTAGATTGTCCATGATTTCAACCGATGAAAGCATATACAAAAAAATCAAGCAGCCCCGTTGAGAGGCTGCTTGGCGGTGCGTACGGGACTCGAACCCGTGACCCCGTGCGTGACAGGCACGTATTCTAACCAGCTGAACTAACGCACCTCAATTGGTTGTGGCAAAGTTAAGACTTTTGCTTATAATTTGCAAACACCTGACCGTAAATTTTGTTTACGCTGAAGCTGAATCGTGTAATTTTATTATCGCGGTTACTTGCGGCGGCGCACAGAACGCGTGGCTGAACTTGAGGGCGATGCCTTCGGCTTTGCCTCCTTGACCTTTGACTTTTTAGGAGCCTTGGTCTTGGTGGCTTTCCTTGCCCTTGACGAGCGAGCGGAATTTTTCTTTACCGACGCGTTATCCTCGCGGGTTGCTATAGTGTCGCCCGCAGCAAGGCGCTCACGCTCCTCGCGCTGTGCGATAATCTCCTCGCGCGTGGGCACCCACATCTTTTTCTCGTAATTTACGAGATAATTCTGTATGCTGTCTTGCGCATGTTTCAGCGAGTCGGGATCGGGATAAAGCTGCATCATCGACTTGTTACGCAGGTTGCGGGTCTTGTAGATGTCGCCTTCATACAGTGCAAGCTGGAAGAAATCGTCGTAATTGTATTTTGCGAGATTATTGTCGTCATCTATAAATATCGACTGCTGGGTGAGATAGGGGCGGAGTGCATCCATTTTCATCCAGAACATCGGATATTTTACCGCCTCGCCTCCGAAGTCGCCCGAACGGTGAAGCACCGGGCATATCGCCTCGACGGTGGTGCGCATGCGGTTGGAACGCTTGTCGACTTCCCATCGTTCGAGCAGATAGTAGGACAATACCTCGTTGGCAGGCACATCGCTCTCCTCAATACTGAACTTCGGCTTTTTCTCCGTCGAGCCTTTTGCCTCGGTATACAGGATATGGAATCGGTCGAGCATGTCGCGCACATTTATCTTATATTGGTCGGTAAACACTTCCCTTCCGTCAAGATACTCGTATGCCGACAGTTCGCCGTCGGCAAGAAGCCGCAGGATGATGCGGAAAAGATTCTCCTGCCCGTCAATCACTTCCTCGGGATAATAGAGCGGCGCATTTTTGACCTTTTCAAGGTCGATCTGCCGATACACAACTTTCATCCACTGCGCATCGGCGTCACTGCGCTCCGGCTCGTTGAAAAACTGCTGCATACGGTCGGTGACACGCGCCGATTTTTCCGTAGCGTCTTTCTTCGAGTCTCTTCCTCCCTTGCGTACGACGGAAGAGCTTGACGACTGCTGCGCCATTGCCGTGGCGGCTGTTGCGGTTACCGCCAGTATAAAAAGGATATGTCGTAAAAGTCTCATGACAATTTATTTATATGCTTAGTTAACAATTACCTCCATCGGGGCGAGAACGCGCTCTATGCCGTCGGGACCCACCGCCTTGACGCGTGATATGTAGAACCGTTTCCCTCGCGAAAGCCTGCGGAATGAGTCTTTCTGACGCTGTGAAAATTGTGCTCCCGCCGATACTTCCGGTATGGCATTGCCCATAGAGTCAAAAAACACCGTCTCGAAACTGAGTACCTTGTAGCTTACATTCAGCAGGTCGTCGTCGATTGCCGCTTCTATGCCGGGGGCGGCCAAAAGCAATGTCTTGGCAAACGGCTTGGAGCCTTTGTAGCGTTCGGGATTGCCCTTTTGGTCGGTAAAGGCTATGTAGGGGGTGGGATCGGGCAACTTGCGCACACGGAATGTGGTCGTTGCCACTGTCTGCTGTCGCCCGTCGATATTTGCCGATACGGTAACCACCGCGTCGGTGCCAACCTTTGCGGGGCGTGCTGTCCAGGAGTCGCCGTGGCGGGTGAGGGTGCCGTTGGTCATGGTTGCCGAAATCGCTCCCGGAGCCACTCCCGGCACTGATATGCTCATCGGGTTGTCGATACCCGCATACAGTACATTCATCATCGTAGCCGAGATAGTAGCTGTAGGCTCTATGACGGTGTAGCTTGACTCGAAGTCGTGGCGGGTTACGGAGCCGTCGCCGTGAGGCACTTCAAGGTATCCCTTGTAGTCAAATGTACCGGTGGAGCCGGCAACGGTCTCAAACAGTCCGTGGTCATTGTCGAGCTGTTTGCCGTTGATGAATATGACCGGTCGCTGGGTGGTGTCGACAGCGGCGAGCACGATGTTGGCGGAGTATCTGCTTCCTCTCATCACATTGCGCGACTGCGGGATGACAAACGCATTAAGCTCGTTGACGCGCACGTCGCCGGCATCCACGTTGGAGAGCAGTGTGGCGAGAGCCTCGCCCTCTGCGTAGCGCACATCGCTCTGTAGCTTGGTGAGCAGGGTTATTGCCGCCACCACAGGCTTGTTGTCAAACATCGCCTCTTCCCATGACACCGGTATCACGGTGCCTTTTCTCGTGACGTCGGCGGTGGAGAGCGCTTTCCGTATGTTGCCGCTCTTGACTGAGTCGGTCATGAACGATGCTATGTAGTCAGAATATTCCTGCACCTCTTTTTTTAGGTGTTTTCCTTTGGGTGACACTGCTCCGAGCATCACCACCGATGCGGCTTCGAGGTCATCCTGGTTGCGGATATTCTTTATATCGGCTTCCTTGCCGTCGGCTCTCACGGCTATGGCGAGCTTCAGCGAGTCAATAAGCCCGTAAAGACGGTCGGTGGTATTGCGCACGTCGGTCGCCTTGTCATACCACACGCCGCCCTTGCCCGGATTCTGCTCGTTGAACGCTTCCAGACGGCGATAGAGCACTTCGTTGCGCTCCGATATGTTTTTGTTGGATCGCGAAAGTCCTTCCTCGACCTGACTGAACCCCTCGAGCACGTCGCTCGACACGTTAAGTGCAAGCATCGCCGTCAAGACGATGTACATGAGGTTGATCATCTTCTGACGGGGTGACAGTCCGCGTGTATTGTTACTTCCCATTTATCTCGTTTGAAACCGTGGCGCCTTCGGATGGCATCCCACCCATCGGGCGATACATGTTGATAGTCATTGCGTGAAGCATCTTTTCATACACCTGGTTGAGCTGCTGCATGTAGCGTGCCATTTTTTCGGTCTCCTCGCAGTAGCGCTCGCTCATTGCCGACGATTTTTCATACATGTCGCGTATATCCTTGATGCCCTTGTTGACGCGGTCGATTGAGTCGAGCTGCGAGCTTACGCTCTTCAGCTGTATCTCGTAAATGGTGTTGAGCCCCGCGATGTTGCGGTTGAGCGACTGCATCTCTTCCACATATCCGCTTGAGCTGCGGGTGATGTTTTCGGAGTTTTCGGTAATTGCGCGGTATGACTCCAGAAGCACCTCCGACACATGGTTGAGCGACTCGGTGGTCTTGCGCAGCTGGTCCATCTGCTCCGACAGTGCGGTCATCTGGGCGGCATAGCGTTCCGACGGGGTCGCGTTGTCGGGTATCACGACTTCCGTCACTGCCGGGCGCGCTCCCGCCGCATTGCCGGGAAGCTGTCCGGCTACGGTAGCCTGACCCGTTGCTATGCCTCCTATGATTTCTCCTCCGGAGAAGTCGGGGCGGTCATCGGGATTTTTCGACGAAAGCACCGGGAACACCTCTTCCCAATGGTATTCGCGCGGGGGGCGGTCAAATGCGGTAAGCACAAACATAAGCACCTCCGTGCCCATACCTATCGACAGCAGCATGTTGCCGCCGGGCAGGTGGAGTATCTTGAACAGAGCACCCCAGATCACGATGGCGGCGCCGATTGAATATGCGAAGTTGAAGAAGCGTTGTCCCTTTTCGCCCGAGAGGAAACGCTCCACGCTGTTCTTATATCTTTTGATTTTTCCCATTGCTCTTCTATGGTAACTGTTTTATTTCTTCTGTCCTTTGGCAAATCCTATCTGGGTCCTGACATTGCGGAAGCCTATGTAGCTGCGCTGCTCGTTCTGATACTCCCACATGCGTATGTCGCTCCTGACATTGTGTGCCACATCTTTCCACGAGCCGCCGCGCACAATCTTGCGTTTCATGCGGTAGGGGTCGTCAACCGCCGCATCGTAGCGGTACTCCGGATTTAGGTCGCTTGTAAGCTTTCCAACACTTTCGGTATAGGCGGTAGAGGTCCATTCGCTCACATTGCCCGCCATGTCATACAGTCCGAAATCGTTGGGCGCATATGTGCCTACACGTGAGGTGATTATGTGCCCGTCTCTCACATAGTTGCCTTCGGCCGGCTTGAAGTTGGCGTAGAAGCAGCCCTTGTCTTCTGTAAGGGGCAGCTCGCCGTCCCAGGGATACATGTTCTCATCTTTGCCCGCACGCGCTGCATATTCCCATTCCGCCTCGGTAGGCAGGCGGTAAGGCTCTATGTAGATGCCGTCTTTTCCGAGAGAGCGGCGCAGGTAATCGGTGCGCCAGTTGCTGAACGCATTGGCCTGTTCCCAGCTCACACCTACTACAGGATAGTCGCTATAGCCGCCATGGGAGAAATAAAGTCTTACGTAAGGCTCGTTGTAGGCGTTGTCAAAGTCGTTGATCCACGCTGTCGTGTCGGGATACACATTTACTATATATGTGTTGAGGAAGTCGTAGTCGCCGGTGAGGGCGCGGGTGATTGTCTCGCGCACGATTTCTCCCTCGTCGTTGATATAAGCCGTGTCCTTTGATATTATGGGAAGCTCGGTCGGCACCGGCTTGTCGGTGTCATATTCACGACGGGCGGGGTTAAGGCGGTTTTTGCGTTTTGCCGCCTCTGTATGGTTGTACACCTCGTAGCGGTAGGTAAGCTGTTCGGGGTCAAGCTCTTTTACGCCTGTTATGGGATTGGTGCGATACAGGCTCTCGATGGCGCGCGCCTCGTCTTCACCGGGATTGCGCCAGGGAATAGGCTTGCTCCAGTTCAGGTAGGGACCTATAGGGTTGCCCTCCTTGTCCTCTTCGATCTTGTAAGCCTCGTTGCCTCCATAGGCGGGGTCGGCGAGTCGCTCGCGGATGATGGAGTCACGCACCCAGTATACAAACTGCTTGTACTTGCTGTTGGTGATTTCGGTCTCATCCATCCAGAAGCCGTCGACCGATATTCCACGGGCGTCGGCGCGCAGATTCCATGCGCTGTCGGGCTGCGACGGCCCAACCTTCATGGAGCCACGGTCGATAAGTACCATGCCATACGGGGTAGGCTCGGTCCATGATGTGCCGCCAACTCCGGTCACTTCGCCGCCGGAGCTGCTCCTGCCGCCCACGGCGCATGACGCCAGCATGGTGCAGGCGAATATGGTTAAAAACAGATGTTTCAGATCTCTTCTCATATTGTAGGTTACATTATGCGTATGCTTTTATGCTTATGCTTGTTTTTCTCTCCAAGGTCGAGCTTTAGGCGGTAACCCGCCCATATCTCGTGGCTTCCGTTGCTCGCTTTCGATATGGCGGAAGTGGCGTAGTCGTAACTGTACCCAAGGTAAAAGTTCTTGAACTCAGCACCCAGCATCAGCGACACCGCGTCATTGATGCGGTAACCGAGTCCGGCGGTGATAAACTTGTTGTAGCGCACCCGCGCCGTGACCTCTCCGGTAGTGAATGTGAAGTCGCTTTTTACCAAAAGTGACGGTTGTATTTCAAATAACGTGTTTTTTATCGGAATATTGCCGCCCGCCATGAAATAAACCACACGCCCCGCCTTGAACTCATATTCCTTGCCGTCGGTGCCGTCGGTCGACATGGTGATTGACGGCTCGTTGACATGGGTTGCCGACAGTCCCGCCCAGAAGTAGCGGTGGGTGTACCACACACCGAGTCCGAGGTCAAATGAGGTGCCGTGCACGTCGGTCGTGGGGATGCCCTCGTCGGTGCCCTGGTGGTAGTCGTCGCCGTCGGGAAGCACCACTTCCGAGCCTTTGAACGACTCGTCGATAAACCCGAGCTGCAATCCTATGCCGAGTTCGCCTTTAAAAAGCTTCAGTTTGTAAGCCGCCTGCGCGCCTATGGTCATGTTTTTGTAAAGACCCATGCTTTCCTGCTGCATCACAAGACCTACGCCAAGCCTCTTTCCAAGTATCTTCAGGGGCATGTCGCCGGTGATGAGAAATGTCTTTGGCGCTTTCGGTATGCCCACCCATTGCAGGCGAGAGCCTCCGCGCAGCCTTATGAAGTCGGAGGTGCCGATTGCGGCGGCATTATAGTAGGAAGGCACCTCGAAATATTGCGTGAACTGGGCGTCGACCTGCGCCTCCATGCGCCCCGGGAGGAGCAAGGCAAGCAGCAGAGGCAGTAAAAGCGATATACGTGATATTCGTGCCATAGGTCGGGTCATTCAAAGTAAAAGGTGAGCACCACCATCTGGGTGGTGGCTTTTTTTAACGATTGGGTAAACTTGAACCCGTCGGGGTCGTCGACAAAGTCGGGGCGGTCATGTCTCAGTACGTCGGTAAGCCCGAAGCAAAATTTCAGTTCGGGGCAGAGCTTGAAAAACGGCAGGTAGAAATCGCAGCCAAACCCGGCGGTGAGCAAAAAATCGGTGCTTTTCAGCTGGAGCAGGTCGCGGGGGCGGCGTTTCGACACGTCAAAGGTCACCATCGCGCCGGCTACAAGGTAGGGGCGGGCGTTGTGGTAACGCTGCGACGCAAACTTTATGTCGACCGGTATCACTACAAGGTTGGTCTTGAGATTCTGTTGCTGAATGCCTCCGCCGGTGGTGTCGTGCATCTTCACGACGCGGTTGCCGAAATACATGCCGGGGGTGAAGCGTATACTGAAATATGTGTTAAGACGCACGTCGAAAAGTCCGTTGACACAGAAGCCGGGTGAAAATGCCGGCTGCTCCATGAACCATGTCTCCCCGTTCTCGGTGACAAATCCGTTGTGGGTGAACCGTAGGTCCTGGGTATGCACGCCGATCGAAAATCCGAGATGCCACGGGCGCAGGTCGGAATACGGGCGGTTGAGCAGCTTGTCGTTGCGCTGCTGTGCACACAGCGGCACTGCCGCCCCTATGAGCGTCAGTATCACCATTGCAAGCAGCTTATATGTACGGCTTCCATTCATTACTCTATCATAACGAATGGAAGCCGTCGTTTATTATATGTGTGTTTTTAAATTGCCTTATCAGCTGTTGGCGAGCTCGGTGTCGATTTCCGTCTCTTCGGGAGTGGCTTCACGCGAGATGGTCAACGGCATCCTTATCCACAGAAATCCGGGGATAAGCCGCCAGAAAGCCACTGCGACAGCCCATCGCCAGTCGACCACGGCTATGCGCGACCGCTTCTTTATAGCCTTGATTATCAGCGGAACCACTTTCTCCTCTTCCATCGTCATCGGGTAGACGCGGTCATTTTCGAGCAGCGGGGTGCGCACCCATCCGGGGCGTATGTCGGTAAAGGCGAGATCGACACCCTCGCTCCGTGACAACTGTTCGAGAGCCTCAAGGTAGGTTGCCTGATATTTCTTTGACGCCGAATAGCTTGCGAGCTTTCCGATACCTTTTGTGCCTGCCACCGACGATATTACGGCGATGTGTCCGCCGACGCCTTTTTCGCTCATCTTGCGGAAGAAGCGGTAGGCGGCGTCGACCATGCGGGTGTAACCCACTACATTGGTCTGCGTGGTGGCTACATCCTTTTCTATGTCGAGATCGGCGTTTTCATATCCTATACCCGCCGTGTGGAGATATATGTCCATTCCTCCGAGTTTGCGTATAAGCTCCAGCAGCCGTTGCGGGGCGTCAGACTTGGTTACGTCGATTTTCATCCATTCCACCTGTTGTGGAAACTTCTCTTTTAATTCTTTCATCGGGGTCTCCTTACGGCCTGCGGCTCCTACCATCCAGCCCATGGAGGCGTATGCCTCGGCAAGATGAAGCCCTATGCCTGAAGTGGCACCCATAATGACTATTTTCTTCATTGTCGCGGTTGATTTTAATTAGTCTAATTGATTGATATAAAATATGTGTCAGCGGCCTGATAATGGGTTGTGTTGAAGTCGATCATTATCTTGCCGGCGGCTATCGCATCGTGCAGTATGCGGTCTATGCGCAGTATGTCGCTGCGGTCAAGTTCCATCCATTGATACTGCTCGTTTTCGGATTGGCTGAGTTTTCCCTCGTCTTCGGCAAAGGTTAGTATATTGTCGCAAATGTCGCGGAATCCCACGCCGTCGTCATGGGCGTCGATATAGCCGAGCACCTTTATTTTCAGCTCATCGTCGGTATAGGTCACATGCAATGACGCTGTACCAAGTTTTATTTTCATCATATCGGTATAAATTAGTCATTTATCTAATAACACCTTCCCGTAGTGATTTGTTAACGGCGATTACAATTTTGAAGTTAGCATAATTTTGGCTTTCTTTGCAGCAATTTTGAAAACACAACCGAAATAGTTATGAACAGATTTGTAAAGATTATTGCAATGGTTGCGTGTGTTGCCTGCTCTATGCCGGCAATGGCGCAGTTTAACCTTAAAAA
Source organism: uncultured Muribaculum sp. (assembly GCA_910587665.1). Classification (GTDB taxonomy): domain Bacteria; phylum Bacteroidota; class Bacteroidia; order Bacteroidales; family Muribaculaceae; genus Muribaculum. The sequence continues at coordinate 175,660 of CAJUMZ010000001.1, read as the reverse complement.
AGCGGTCGGTGCGGCTACCAAGGCGGCTCAGGCTGTCACTCTGACCGACGCGCAGATGACTGAATATGTCAAGGAGTATATCGACTGGATGGATACCCACAACAAGGTGTGTGAGCCGGAGCATCCTTACACCCAGCGTCTTGACAGCCTTACCAAGGGGCTTACCTCGGTTGAGGGAATACCCTTGAATTTCAAGGTGTATTGGGTGGTCGACGTGAATGCTTTCGCATGTGCCGACGGCAGTGTGCGTGTGTTTGCCGCTCTCATGGATATCATGAGCGATGAAGAGTTGCTCGGTGTGATCGGTCATGAGATCGGCCATGTGGCTCACCATGATTCAAAGAAGGCGTTCAAGCAGTCGCTGCTCACATCGGCGCTTAAAGACGGCATCGGCTCGACCGGAAATACGGCCGCCGCGCTTACCGACTCTCAGCTCGGCGACCTCGGCGAGGCACTTGCAGGCGCAACTTATTCTCAGAAACAGGAAAAGGCAGCCGACGACTATGGCTATGAGTTCCTTAAAAGCCACGGCAAAAATCCGTGGGCGATGGCTCTGTCATTCAAGAAACTGAAGTCTCTACAGGATGAGGCGGGTGCTAAAAAGGAGAGTAAGATCAATCAGCTTTTCTCTTCCCATCCCGACCTTGACAAGCGTATAGAGCGCATGGAGAAGCGCGCCACTGACGAGGGCATCACGCCTCCCGCCGCAAAATAACAGGCGCGAAGTAAAAATTAGTCCAATTAGTCCAATTGGGCTAATTTTTTTTACAGCGACCGGATATATTGGTCAAGGTCGATTTCTTTGGGCACACAGAGTTTGGTGCGTACGCGGTAACGGGCGGAGTTTACACTCATGCGTGTTATCCCCAGGCAGTTGGATATCTCCTCCGGGGTCTGCTTCAGATATAGCAGCATACACAGCAGTTCGTCGTTAGGAGTGAGGTTGGGTGCCTGTGCGCGTAGACGCCCAAGCCATTCCGGGTATAATGCTTCAAATGAGCGGCGGAACTTGCCTACATCTTCATTTTTGACCAGCGACGGGGTGATAATACCTTTGGCACTTTCGATGCTGCTGTTGTCAATTTCCGATACAAGGGTCTGCAGACGAGAATTGAGCTGTTCCTGTGACACAATCAGCTCGCTTATTCGATTATTGAGATGCCGGCGTTTGTTCCGGTTTTTCTGTATTATCCACCAGCTTCCGGCTATGATAGCCGCCACGGCAAGCACTATTGACACCCACATGAGTATCCTCCGTTGGCGGGTAGACATTAGTGTGGCGTTGAGCTGCTTTATCTCGGCTTCCTTGCGGCTCGCCTTATAGCGGATGTCAGCGGCAATCACCGCGTTGGAGCGTTCGCCGGCGGTTATGGAGTCGTTGAGCCGGTTGTATTCCGGGTATAGCGCCGTGGCTTTGTCGGTTATGCCAAGCCGGCTGTATACGCCAATCAGCAGCTTGTAAGCCCAATGGATGCTTTCACCCCATTGCTGCTCCTCAAACTCCCTCGCTGCTGCCTCCATCATTGGTATTCCTTTGCCGGGATTTCCTTTTTCTACATATCCAAGTCCGATGGCAAACCGTGATGTCGCGTTACCGTTGTCTCCTTTCTCTATCTTTTCGAGCATGGCGATGGCATTGTCGAGCGAGTCGGGATATTGCCTGTAGTTCTCAATCAGGCTTATGTACATGTTCTGGAGATAAAAGTCGACAAGCTCTTCTTTTGTGGCGATAAGAGGGATACTGTCAATCACGTCGATTGCCCTATGTGTGTAATAATATGACGAGTCAGTGTTTCCGGCGCGGTCATATATAGCGCTACGGAAGCTGTAAAGGTCGCTCAACAGCACTTTGCCGTTGGCGCGGCTTATGTCGATGGCCTTGGAGTTGGCGTTGAGCGCCTCTTCGGTCATACCGAGCCGGGCATATAATGTACACATATTGCCGTAAAGCGTTATATCGCCCCTGATATCATGATTCTTTCTGTTGCCGCCTATGGAGTCGGCGGCTTCCTGAAGGTATTCTATCGCTCGCAGGTAGTCACCTGTGCGGGTGAGGAAATATCCCATCTGTGAAAGCACGTCGACGGGGTCGTCGGTTGACTTCCCTTCACGTACTTCCTTGACCGCCTGCTCCTGCAGGGGGAGGTAGGCGCTCGCGGGTGCGCCGTTAAGACGTAGTTCGCGGGCACGCACGTTGGCGCTCACTTCGGGTGGGGTGCCTGAGGTGTCGTTCGGATTTCCGCAGCAGAAAAGCAGTAATGTTACGGTGGCTGCCGCCGATCGAAAAATAATATCGTGTATTGACATAGACATTGATTTTCATGACAAAATTAACACATGTACTATGAAAAACAAGCGCCATGTGCATGCCAGATATTGAAAATCTATAGACCATCTATAGGGAGAATCGCCATTTTGTACGCCTTATTGCTAAATTTGCAGCAATACCAACTGTCACATTCCCTAATTTAATGGATTACCTAAAAAATATTAGAAAATTCAGGTTGTGCCTGTTTGTCGCTTTTTTTCTGCTGTCGCCGTTGCCGGGATTATGCAGGGACATGGCGGGATGCCGCGATTGCTGCAAGGAGCTCCCCTATCCCTACTTTTCCATATCAAGCAACATAGTGCCGTGGTCGGCGATGCTCGTCAACCTTGCCCCGGAGTTGCAGGTGTCTCGTCGGCTGTCGGTGCAGGTGCCTGTTATGTGGTGTCCGTGGAATATCAGTTCGCGTCGCTCGGTCACGGCGATTGCCTTGCAGCCTGAGTGCCGCGGATGGCTCAAGAAGCCCGGACAGGGACATTTCGCGGGTGTCCACGCGTCGGTCGCGTGGTATAATCTGCGCAACGTCGACAATCGCTATCAATGGTGCGGCAGACCGCTGATCGGCGCGGGTGTGAGCTATGGATATGCAGTGCAGATGTGTGAGTGCCTCGGCATGGAGTTTACAATCGGGGTAGGATGGGCCAACATGCGCTACAACCACTATTACAATATCCCTAACGGCGCGATGATCGATCGCAGCGTGACCAACTATTTCGGTATTGACCGCATCGGTATTTCCGTGCGCTATACCATCCCGCTGAAAGGAGGTCGCCGATGAAAAGGATATTATATATAATGTGTGCCGTCATGGTGCTGCTGGTGCAGTCGGCGTGTGTCAGGGAGTTTCCCGAAGTCAATCCCGACGGGACGGTCGGTGTCGACCCTACGCTTGTGAGCGTTGACCTCGAGCTTGCCCTCGGCCTCTCGCTTGAGCCGCTTGTCGCCCTCAACCATTCGCGCTCCGGCGGTGAGGCCGTGATGCGCTTTGTCGTAGAGTTTACCCGCGACGGTAAGGTCGTGGAGCGGGTGGTGACATTCTCCGATGCCGCTTCTGTCGGCTCCGGCAAGGTGAGACTGCCGCTGTCGGTAAAGCTGCATGCGCTTGAATACAAGGTTGCCGTGTGGGGCGACTATGTCACCGCTCACGGTCATGAACCGATTTGCTTCGATGCTTCATCCTTCTACTCCGTGGGCTGTAAGAAGCCTTATGTAGGCAATATGGATGACCGGCAATCTCTCTGCGGCGTTACCTCGCTCGACCTGCGACCCTGGCGTGACAGGTGGAATGCCTCCGTTACCGCGCCGGTGGAGCTGATACGCCCGCAGGCAAAATACCGCATCATCGCCACCGACGTTGATGAGCTTTTCTCCCGCAGCGAGAAGGCGCGTGCCGGAAGGGGAGGTTATACGATGAAATTCCGCTACGAGATCATGCCCTGGTCTTATGACGTATGGTCAGGGGCTGTCGACGGCTATGAAAGCGATGTAGAGTTTACCTTACCCATTGAATTATCGTCGGCATCCGACGGCATGGTGCAGATTGGTTTTGACTGGCTGTTTGCCGACGATAATGTCAATGAGGTGGTGCTGACGCTCACTCTGTATGACGATAACCTTATCCCGGTGTCGCATGTCGCCGGGATCACGGTGCCGCTGAAGCGTGGTCGGCTGACAACCGTCTACGGCGACTTTCTCACCAATGAGGTCGGGGGTGCGATATCCATTGATACCGAATGGGACGGCACTATAATTATAGATGCCGAAATAATGTAATGAAAGTAATCAAACAATTAAATATAAAGAAGAAATGAAGACAAAGTTTTTTAGCTTTTTCGCGGCTTCGGCTATGATGCTTGCCGCGTCTTGTTCGTCAACCGACGTCGAGGAGTCGCTTCTCCCCGAAGAGTCTGTCAAGGGTGAATGTCTGACGGTAAATGTTGAGGTCCCTTCCGGTGATCTCTCGATGTCGCGTGCCGATATCCCGGATGGCTGGGGGCTTAGGTGCATGGTTTATCTGGTTTATCTTGATCAAGATGGTAATATAGTATTGGATGAAAGTAATCGGAAGGCCAAGATGAAGGTACTTTCGGAGATGTATACCGGAGATGCCTCCCTTAGGTTCACGGGTGTCGAGCCGGGAAAATATGCTATCTGTGGATTTTGCAGTTATGTTAAGGATGGTGACACGAGTCTTGACGTGAAAGTGCCATATGAATTTTCCCATGTAGGGAATGTGAACGGTATTTACCCGCAGTTTCCTGTATCAATGAACTCCAAGGCCGATGACGGCAGCATAATCAATTTTAACAATGATCTGTATGATTGCTGGAAAGGGAAAGTCGATTTTGAAAAAACCGATATAAACGCCAGTGTATCCCTTCCGTTGAAACGTGCTGTAAATATGGTGCGCTTTTCTCAAACTAATGGTTCTGAGCCGGATGCATATGGTAGCCAAAGTCTTGCCGGTCTTAAGGTTGTGTGCTTACAATATAACACATATATTAATCTATGGAGTGATGAGGTCATTAATTCTTTTAACAGTATTAGATTTTCAATAGAGGATTTTACCGGACTTCCTAACTGGAATTTGGGAAGTTTGTATCTGCCGAAACAGAATTATTCTATCGGGTTTTCCCTTACGCCAACTGCCAAACCCGAATTGGATGTGGAATTCAAGGCGGTTACGGTGAGCAGTCTGACGTTTGATAAAGCTAACGTAAAATATAATCTCCAAGGAAACTATCTTGTCGAAACCGGGGCAAATGTTAATGTGAATGTCACAATGGAAGATGAATGGGGGCAGAATATTACTTCTTATCCCGAGCCTGAGTACTCCAATCCTTGATGTCGTCAGCCGGCAATCAAGGTGCTGTTAATTTACGATAAGAAACTTTTTTTATGAAGAAATATTTTTTGATAAGTGTCGCGATGATGCTTGCGTGCGGTATCGCAGGTTGCACCGATGACAATGATATGGAGGTTGACGAGCCGGTAAGGCTCGTCAACTCGTCAACCGACGTGGTGCACGGCCGGATTGCCCACTATGTAGATGTGGATAATCTTGATAAGTACCGGTTGCCACTCAACACATTGTCGCGCCTGACGTTTACTGTCGGTGAGGATGCTCCTGTTGAGTTCCGTCAGGTCACGGTCGACGGCGTTAGTTATGCCGAGCCGGTGCTGCGCTCCGACTTCACGGGTGAGAAAGTTATGATGCTTAAAGTGGCGTCGTCTCATAATCCGGAGATGAGCCGCAATATCATCGTGGTGCTTTACCATGGCGCCGCCGAAGGCGGGCGCGCCGGCGAGGATGTCACCACCGCCTATAGCGAGTATATCGGCAAGGGTACAGAGCCGTGGAATGGTGTGGGTGACAAAAACATCAAGAGGTCGGTGATACTTTACAGCCGCATCGACAAGCTTGGCGAGGAGATATTCACTGCCTCCTCCACGTTGAACGACATGGAGATGCTCGAGTTGACCGGCACGTCGTATGAGGAGACCATGACCCAATGGGGGCTTGAAATCGGTCTTTCCGGAAAATTCACGCAAGGGTCATGGGGAGAAAAGCTTTCGCCTGATGAAACAGATATCATTCCCAAGCATAAGGGATTTTCCATTTCCGGCTCGATCAATGTTGGTGGCACGGAGAGCATAAGCACAAGCGAGGCATACGAGTATTATCTCAGCTTCATAAAGGTGGAGAAGTCTATTGTCAAGCTGAACGTAGAGCATTTCACCGGGACAGAGAACCGTGCCCCCGACTTGTCGCTGTGGTCGGTCGTCAGCGAGGACTTTGTCGACGAGATTATGCCTCAGGGAAATGCAGCCGGCACAAAATTTGTCGCCGACGCCTTTTTTGATGAATGGGGCACCGACATCATTTATCAGGGTGTATTCGGAGGCTACAGCGTGTACATTTACGGTCGCACCGAAAACACCTATGAGAAAGAGGTCGGGGTTGACGCCAACCTTTACCTGAAGCGTTCAAGCAATGTATCGCCCAATACCGGAAAGGCGTGGGCTGACATATATTACAAGAACAATGGTCCGTATCAGTCAGGGGAGATGGATTTCAGCTATATGCAGAATGAATACTTCGAATCGTCAAAAGCACTGAGCTACATGCACACCGTGGGTGGTGCCAACTCCCTTGACTCGGGCAAGTGGCTCGAGGGATTCGACGACAGCAAAAACTGGTCGCTGATAAGCTACGGGGAGTGTGACAAGGACAGTGTGTCAAATGTTTACGGTGTGGACATGATAGCCCAGTCGCTGCTGATTTCATGGCGCAACAATATCCCCGGCAAGCTGTGTGAGGCCGACTCTTTGGTGTATGACGCTTTCTCCCAAAAGATTAAGGCTCTTGAGGATCGCAAGCAGTCATATATCGAGGAGCATCAGCAGGTGACGCAGCCCAAGGAGCGCATGGTGCTTGCCGATGTCATGATGAAGAAGGGCAAGGATGACCACCACCAGGGTGATCCGCAGCCGTTTGTCGCAGCTAATCCCCGCACCGGCGACAAGCTTCGCCAACTCACCTACTATCCGATGATGGCGACAAAGTATGCGCCTGCCTACAAGGGATATGCCGTAGAGACTTCCGACGATCACTATTCGGTTGTGATTGACGATGCCGATCATTATTGGTATTACGCCCTTGCTCCGGAAAGTGATGTGACCGGAATTGTCGATATACAGTTTAAGGACAAGGCACCCGACGGTTATGCCATGCGCGGCGACCATCCTGACGAAGGTGACTACATCATGACCAAAAACAAGGTTTGCGTCAAGTATTTCGATAAGGGCAGGGATAAGGCAAGTCAGAAAATCACCGCTTTCTGTCTGCTTAACAAGAATATCGTGACCGACGGTAAGGAGGCTTTCAAGATAAATGCGATTGTCGCCGCCACGGGTGGTGCCGAGTTGTCACCCTATGTCACGGGTTCTGAGGAAGAGGCATGGGAGGATTTCTGGAAAAACGGCAAGTATGACCGTTCACAGTGGAATGAGGGAAGCTTAAACTCTTATCCCGTTCCGTTGTGGCCGGGCTTCTCTACCGATACACTGCGTATTGAACGCCTCAACAATCACACCGTCACCCACCCGAAGAAATGGGGTGAATAAACCACGTATACGGGTACAATAGACGCCGCATAGCGGCGAATCAACGTTAGCCTATGGCGCGTGATGCAAAGCATCGCGCGCCATAGGTCGTAAAAATACATATAATGAATGCGCTTCGTAGATGCGCGTAAAAAATCCCGCGCACCCACATGTTTAATCGATCATGCCAAGAGGCATGATTTTTATTTCAGATTACGGATTAAAATATGTAACTTTGCGGCTTGATAAAAAACTACCAACCGGCATGGAAACAAAATACATATTCGTGACCGGGGGAGTGGTATCTTCCTTAGGGAAAGGAATCATCTCCTCCTCGCTTGCATGCTTGCTAAAGGCTCGCGGCTTGCGGGTTACCATTCAGAAGTTTGACCCTTATATCAACATTGACCCCGGCACTCTCAATCCTTATGAGCATGGCGAGTGCTATGTCACTGTCGACGGTCACGAGGCTGACCTTGACCTCGGTCATTACGAGCGATTCACCAATGTACAGACAACGCGTGCCAACAATGTCACCACCGGGCGCATCTACCAGAGCGTGATCGACAAGGAGCGCCGCGGCGACTATCTCGGCAAGACAGTGCAGATAGTGCCCCATGTAACCGACGAGATCAAGCGAAATGTAAAGTTGCTCGGTAACACCGGTAAATTTGACTATGTGATCACCGAAATCGGCGGAACGGTGGGTGACATCGAGTCGCTTCCCTACCTGGAGGCTGTAAGACAGCTCCGTTGGGAACTCGGTCAGAACGCCCTCTGTATCCATCTTACCTATGTGCCTTATATCCGGGCGGCGAAGGAGCTTAAGACCAAGCCCACGCAACACTCGGTGAAGCAGCTTCAGGAGGTCGGCATCCAGCCCGATATACTTGTGTTGCGCACAGAGCATGACATACCCGCCGACATGCGCCGTAAGATAGCGCTGTTCTGCAACGTGTCGCCCGACGCCGTGATACAGTCGCCCGATGTACCCTCGATATATCAGGTGCCGCTCAAGATGCACGATCAGCATCTTGACGAGATAGTGCTTCGCAAGACCGGAGTGCCTGTCGAGGGAAAGCCCGACATGGCGGCATGGCTTCACTTCCTTGAGCGCATGGAAAAGGCTGAGGAGAGCGTGACAATAGGTCTTGTCGGCAAATATGTGGAGCTCCAGGACGCCTACAAGTCGATCAATGAATCGCTCTTCCAGGCTGCAACCTATAATGACCGGAAACTGAATCTCGTGTATATCCACTCCGAGAAGCTCAATGACGGCAATGTCGGAGAGAAGCTTTCCGGCATGGACGGGGTGATCATAGCCCCCGGATTCGGTCACAGGGGCATCGACGGCAAGTTTGTGGCATTGAAATGGTGTCGCGAGCATGATGTGCCTACATTCGGCATATGCCTCGGCATGCAGTGCATGGTAATCGAGTTTGCGCGCGACGTGCTCGGTCTTGCCGATGCAAACTCCACGGAGATGGATCCCACGACGCCCCATAATGTCATTGACCTTATGGAAGATCAGAAGTCGGTGACCGCGAAGGGCGGTACAATGCGCCTCGGCGCATATGACTGTGTACTTGTGACCGGTTCGCGCGCGGCCGCGGCTTACGGATGCACTGAAGTGAAGGAGCGCCACCGTCACCGTTTCGAGTTTAACAATGACTATCGCGAGCGCTTTGAGGCTGCTGGCATGAAATGTGTGGGCGAGAATCCCGATACTCATCTTGTGGAGGTCGTGGAACTGCCTGACCACCGATGGTTTATCGGGACACAGTATCATCCCGAATATTCTTCGACCGTGCTCAGCCCCAACCCCATATTCCTTGATTTTATTAAAGCAGCAATCGCATACAAACACGATAAACAGAAGTAATGGATAAGAATACGATGTTCGGACTCCTCCTGATGGGAGCAGTCATCCTCGGCTTCATGTGGCTCAACAAGCCGGAAGTCGACCCTAACAGCCCGATGCCACAGGAACAGCTTACTCCTGAACAGGAAAAAGCCATTGCCGACAATGAGCTTGCATCGCCGGCCGACAGCCTGACAATTGCAGAATACAACATGCTTGCAGGCGCGATAAAGCAGTATGGCGTAGCCGACTCTACGGGTCGCGCCACATTTACCACTCCCGACATGAAGCTGTCGTCAGACGGAAGAAACATTCAGGGTTACGTTACGGTTGACTCCACCGATATAAATATCAATTATCTTGCAATGCCGGAGCTGAGCTCAACGCAGCTTCCGCCGGTGCAGGTGATGAACAAGGCTATCGCGGCGGTGAAGTCGGAACTTCGCGACCTTTCACAGTATCGCGGGTTTGCACGCTATCTACAAGGCACTGACACCAACCTGAAGCTTGAAAATGATCTTGTGTCACTTGACCTGTCAAGCAAGGGCGGTGCGATCACACGTGCCGAGCTGAAAAAATATAAGTCATATCGTGGCGGCAACGTCGTTGTCTGCACACCTGAAAATGACAATTATTCATTTATCCTGAATTCATCCGACCGCGAGTTTGACACCCGCGACTTCTATTTCACGCCTGTCCAGGAAAGCGACTCAACGGTATTGATGAGCCTTGACCTCGGAGGCGGTGCGTCGTTCGGGCTGCGCTATACCCTCGTGCCTGACAGCTATGTGGTAAGGCTCGACGTGGTGCAGAAAGGCATGGAGTCAGTGATACCCACAAGCGTCGTTACGATGGACTTCCTCTGGCATCAGAAGATGACTCGTCAGGAGAAGGGTAAGATGTTTGAGGAGCGTAACTCAGCGATATATTACAAGTATACCGGTGGTGGTGTCGAAAATCTCAGCGAGGCAAGCAATGACGATGAGGAGGTCAATGAGCGCATAAAGTGGATCGGCTTCAAGAATCAGTTTTTCTCGATGGCGTTTATCGCCAAGAGCCATTTTAACCGCGCCGACCTTAAATCGCAGGTGCTTGACCGCCTCGATCCCGATTACCTGAAAGAGATGGATGCGGTGGCCACTGTAGACTATTCGGCGTCAAATCCCAATCCGGCATCGTTTGACATACTTATAGGTCCGAACCTTTATCCGATGCTCTCCGACTTGTCAGACAACCTTCAGCCGGGCGACGACCTGAACCTTACGCGCCTTATACCGCTCGGGTGGACATTGTTCCGCTGGATCAACACCTGGATCGTCATACCGGTGTTTGATATTCTCGGCAAGTGGTTTACCAACTACGGTATCATAATTCTGCTCCTTACCATATTTATAAAGCTGATAATCTTCCCGTTCACCTACAAGAGCTATATGTCGCAGGCTAAGATGCGATTGCTCAACCCTGAGATACAGGCGATCAACGAGAAGTATCCCGGTCAGGAAAACGCGATGACCCGTCAGCAGAAGACCATGGAGCTGTATTCGCGTGCCGGGGCTAACCCGATGGCGGGATGTCTGCCCATGCTGTTGCAGATGCCGGTGCTTATCGCGATGTTCACTTTCTTCCCCTCCTGCATCGAACTGCGCGGCGAGTCGTTCCTCTGGGCCAAGGATCTTTCAGCTCCCGACGCCATAATCTCATGGACCGGCAACATACCGCTCGTGACAGAATATTTCGGTAACCATATATCGCTTTTCTGTCTGTTGATGACCATAACCAATATCATCTACACCAAGATCACCATGGCAAGCCAGGCGTCGAGCAACGCAATGCCGGGCATGAAGTGGATGATGTATCTTATGCCGCTGATGTTCCTTGTGTTCTTCAACAATTATGCCGCAGGCCTTAGCTACTATTACTTCCTGTCGCTTCTTATCACAATCATCCAGACCTATGTGTTCCGCCACGTGGTAAATGAGGAGAAGATGCGCGCGAAGATGGCGGAGGCTTCAAAGAAGCCGCGCAAGAAGTCGGGCTTCATGGCGCGCCTTGAAGAGGCTCAGCGTCAGCAGCAGGCTATGTTGCGCGAGCAGCAGAAGCGTCAGAAAGGCAACCGCCGCTAATCAATAATACCATATACGGTGCATAATGTATGGTCATGCATAGTGACTGTGGATTATGCACCTTTATTTTTCAATAGACAATATTATGAACAACTTTACATTTTGGAGTCCTACAAAGTTTGTGTTCGGGCGTGACACGGAGTCCCGCACCGGCAGTCTGGTGAAAGAATTCGGCGGCACCAAGGCGCTTATCGTCTACGGTGGCGGCTCGGTGGTGAAAAGCGGGCTTCTCGACCGTGTGAGGAAGTCGCTTGACGAAGCCGGGGTGGAATGGGAAGAGCTGGGCGGCATATGTCCTAATCCCACTGACGACCGTGTGTATGAGGGTATCGGCTTGGTGCGCAATACCGGCATTGACTTCCTGCTTGCCGTGGGCGGCGGTTCGGTAATCGACACAGCCAAGGGCATCGCTTGCGGAGTGCTCTATGACGGGGATTTCTGGGACTTCTATTGTGGAAAGAAAGTTGTAGAGAAGGCTATGCCTGTAGGCGTGGTGCTAACCATCCCCGCCGCCGGCAGCGAAGGGTCGGGCAATTCGGTGATCACGAAGAAAGATGGGCTTATAAAGCTGAGCCTGCGCACCGAGAGCGCGCTGCGTCCCCGGTTTTCAGTGATGAATCCGGAACTTACGTTTACCCTTCCCCCGTATCAGACGGCTTGCGGCATAGTCGATATGATGGCGCATATATTTGAGCGCTATTTTTCCAATACCGAGGGTTGCGAGACTACTGACAGGGTGGCGGAAGGCTTGTTGACAGCCATTATGAACGAGGCGCACAAAGTGTTTGCCGATCCGCGCGATTATGAGGCGCGTGCAAATATCATGTGGAGCTCTACGCTTGCTCATAACGGATTGTGTGGCACCGGCAGAGAGGAGGACTGGGCGTCGCATTTCATGGAGCATGAACTCAGTGCTATCTACGGTGTGGCCCATGGTGCCGGTCTTGCGGTGGTCAACCCTGCATGGATGAGCTATGTGAGCCGTACCAATCCCGCCAAGGTGGCGCAATTTGCAGTGCGTGTGATGGGTGTGATACCGGAGTATCGCCCCGAACGTGAGATTGCTGAAGAGGGCATCAAGAGGCTGAAAGAGTTTTATCGCGGTATAGGCATGCCGGTAGCCCTCGGAGAACTTGGCATCGAAAATCCTGACATCGCCCGGTTGGTGGAGAAACTTCATGAGCATAAGGGCAATCCTATAGGGGGATACGTGAAGCTGACTCCGGCTGACACTGAGGAAATATATAAACTGATGCTCTGATGAGAGTAAAGCGTTACACGCCTGCTGACTCCGGGATATGGGATGATTTTGTCGGGAAGTCCAAGAATGCAACGTTTCTGCTAAAACGCGGCTATATGGACTACCATGTCGACCGGTTTCCCGATCATTCACTGATGATTTATGACGATACGGATAATCTCGTAGCTCTTTTGCCGGCAACGGTGAGGGGCAATGAACTGGTGTCGCATGCCGGGCTTACCTATGGCGGGTTTGTGATGACCGACCGTACGTCGGGGGTTGACCCGCTGGCGTGGTTTGATGCCGTCAAGGAGTATTGCCGCAGACTTGGTGTTGCTGCAATAATATATAAACCTGTCCCTCATATATATCACCGTCAGCCTGCCGATGAAGACCTTTATGCCCTGTTTCGCAATGACGCCCGACTTACGGTGCGCAATCTTGCCACTGTGATCGACCTGCACAATCCTGTCCCGTCAAGCCGCCTTGGCAAGCGCGCGTTGAAACGGCAGCGGAGATATGGAATAGAGGTTGAGGAAGTCGATGATGTGACCTTGTTTTGGGACATAATAGTGGAGGACAGACGGGTGAGGCATAATACAGTCCCTGTGCATAATGCCGGGGAGCTTGCATTGTTGCACAGCCGTTTTCCGTCGGAGATACGCTTTTTTACGGCCCGTAGTGAGGGAACAATTGTTGCCGGAGCTGTTATATACATATGCGGTGGAGTGCTTCATCTGCAATATGCGGCATGTACGGCGGAAGGCAAGGATATTTATGCCACTGATGTCATATATCATGACGTGATATTCAACCGTTTCCCCGGTGCGGCATATTTTGATTTCGGCACATCCAATGAAGATGCCGGCCGATTCCTTAACGCGGGTATGGTCGCCCATAAGGAGGAGTTTGGAGGCAGGTCGGTGATTTACGACACCTACCGCGTGGAGGTAACCTCGATTCAACAATAATAACATAACACTGTAATACTATGGCAAAAATTTACAAGTCACTTACCGAACTTATCGGAAACACACCATTGATGGAAGTGGTGAATATTGAAAAAGAGGAGCGTCTTCATGCGCGCATACTCGTGAAGATTGAATATTTCAATCCGGGAGGCAGCGTAAAGGACCGTATAGCGTTTGCCATGATCGAAAATGCGGAGAAGGAGGGCAAACTGTCACCGGGTGCAACGATAATAGAGCCAACGAGCGGAAACACCGGTATCGGGCTTGCCTGGGTTGCCGCTACGAAAGGATATAAACTTATACTTACTATGCCGGAGACCATGAGCCTCGAGCGGCAAAACCTGTTAAAGGCTCTCGGCGCGACACTTGTGTTGACTCCCGGTGCGGAAGGGATGAGCGGGGCTATCCGTAAGGCTCTTGAACTTAAAAACGCGACCCCGTGCTCATACATACCACAGCAATTTCAAAACCGGTCTAATCCCGATATGCACTACCGAACCACAGCGGAAGAGATATGGCGTGACGCTGACGGCAAGGTCGACTTCCTTGTTGCGGGGGTAGGCACGGGAGGCACGCTTTGCGGCACGGCGCGTCGGCTTAAAGAACTTGACGGGTCGCTGAAAGCCGTTGCCGTGGAGCCTGACGGCTCGGCTGTGCTTTCGGGAGAAAAGTCAGGCGCACATAAGATACAGGGAATAGGTGCCGGATTTATACCGGATAATTACGACGCTTCGGTTGTCGACGAGGTGATAAAGGTTAAAGATGACGAGGCGATACGCGCTTCGCGCCTGATGGCACACAAGGAAGGCTTGTTGGTGGGTATTTCATCCGGTGCCGCTCTTTATGCAGCCATGGAGATTGCCCGTCGTCCGGAGAATGATGGCAAGACCATTGTTGCCATTTTGCCCGACACGGGTGAACGCTACTTGTCAACAGTACTTTACGCTTTTGACGAGTACCCTCTCTGACAAAAGAAAGAGGAATAACTTACTGATACGTGATAAAAGGAAGAGGAATTGACCTTTCCCTTTTTTATTTACGTAGATTTGGTATTGCGTATAGCGGCACTATGTCTATGGTTCTTGTTGTGCCGTCATCATCTATCACGAGTCTGCCGAAATTTTCAAGCGATAGCCTTATTGCCTCGGTTATGCCCCTATTTTTCATGAAGAGCCGCAGGCTTTTCATTCTGCCACTTGTCCCCGACTTTACTTCTATCGGCACTATCTTCATATTGCGGCTTATAAGGTAATCGACCTCCGAAGTGGTACCCTTATCAAGATTTTCCCAATAAAACAGTTCATGGGGAGAGCGGGGACTTCCTGATTTTACCAATTCAAGTCCGGTGACCATTTCCGCTATACCTCCCCGGTTGACAAGTTCTGCCGCAGTCCCGGCAAGTATCAACTCGGTTGTTGCCGAGACCCCGTCGAAATCGAGTTCGAGTATTCTCAGCAGCAGTCCAGTGTCAAGATACAGGTATTTGCAGAATTTCTCGTTGACCCCCGCGCCAAGTGGCATTCCGCGTGCCGATGAGTGATATACGGCCTTTACTATGCCTGCGTTTACAAGCAGTGAAAGTGCTTTTTTTACCGCTTCGGCACGGTAGCTTTCACCTACCTTGCTATATATGAATTTGCCGCCGGTTTGGGCTATTACGCTCTGTAGGGTAAGGCGTAATAGCCGTGGCTCGACTTCACGCGCGTATTTCGCGAAATCGTCATAGTAGCTCTGCTGTATGTCTTCAAGTTCGTCGGCACATTTCCTGAAATCGTGGTATTTAAGCCATGCGACTACGCTTGCCGGCATTCCGCCGATTACGAGAAACATGCGGAATGTCCTCACCAACTCTTCATGAAGCGCATTAAACAGGGGGTGCTCTGAGTCAGCTTCATTTATAGCCTCAACCCAATCATGCTTTCCAAGAGCCTCAAGAAACTCGCTAAATGACAACGGATACATGAACAGCGATCTTACACGCCCTACACCGAATGAAGCCATCTCTTTTATAGCAAATTCGAGTAGGGAACCTGCCGCAGCCACGTGTAGCTCCGCTAAGTCCTCCTTGAAAGACCAGAGTCTTCTCATGGCTTCGGGACATGCCTGTATCTCATCCATGAATAGAAACGTTTGTCCGGGTATTACAGGAGTTCCGGTCAATCTGCTCAGTGCTTCCGTAAGTTGGGTTACATCTGTCGTGGTGTTGAAGAGTTCCCGCATTTCGGGCTGTTTCTCAAAATTTATCTCTATATAGTACTTGAATGTACTGCCGAGGTGTCTGAGTGAACTTGATTTCCCGACTTGGCGCGCACCACGGAGCAATAGAGGCTTGTGGTCCGGAGTATTTTTCCAGTCCAGTAAAGCGGAGTCTATATTTCGAGATAAATATGGCATTTATTTTGTCGTTTTATAGTGATGTTGCAAAGATAATCATTATTTTCTGAAAAACAATAAATTATAGAGTTATTCTGATAAAAGGAAGAGGAGTAACTCGCTGATACGTGATAAAAGGAAGAGGAATAACTCGCTGATATGTGATAAAAGGAAGAGGAGTAACTTGCTGATACGTGATAAAAGGAAGAGGAATAACTTGCTGATATGTGATAAAAGGAAGAGGAATTGCAAAAAAAATAGCCTCCGGGGTGGAGGCTATTTCTGTAGTGGGGAGATGGGTTAATCGCGGTTAGGGGTGTCCCATTTCTTTGTCTCTGTGGCCCGGACATTGATTACCTGGTCGCCTACCTGAATGCGGAAGTCGCCCTTTTCAAGTATCCATTTTTCATCATAGCCTACAAAAGCGAGATCATTGGCGGGAACAGTCAAGCTGACGGTCTTTGTCTCACCCGGCTGTAAGTCTATTTTTTCAAACTGACGCAAGCGGCGTACATCAGGGGATGTAGAAGCCACGAGATCGCTTGAGTATAACAATACGCTTTCTTTGCCTGCAACCTTTCCTGTATTGGTGACCTCAACACTGAATATAAGTGAGTCGCCTGACTTGAATTCGGGTTTGTTTACGCGGAGATTGTCATACTTGAATGTAGTGTAGCTTAGTCCTGTGCCAAACATCCACTGTACATCGACCACAGCGTCGTAATTGTATGCGCCCGACATAGTCTGTGAGCTTTCACCTTTTTTATAGTCATAAGTGATAAGGGCGGCACTGTGCTTTGGATATGTAATAGGCAATCTGCCGCTGAAATTGGAGTCGCCTGCGAGCAGAGAGGCAAGTGCTTCGCCTCCGTAATTACCCGGAAGCATTATATCGACGATCGCGTCGGCAAGCGGTTCGATCTCGCTGATAAGGCGCGGTCTTCCCTCGTTTAGTATCAGTACGATGGGTTTACCTGTCTTGGAGAGTTCTTTTACAAGTTGAACTTGATTTTCCGATAGATTGAGGTCGTTGATATTTCCCGGAGTCTCGCAATAACTTGTCTCGCCTACGCATGCCACAATGATGTCGGCATTTTTTGCCGCATCAACGGCTTTTGAGATACCTGAGGCATCTTCCGGTCCGAAGTTTCCGCCCCATTGATAGTCGAGGTATTTGACTCCTTCTTCAAGGGTTACATTTTCTTTGCCGAAGCGTTCCGCAAGGCTTTCGAAAATTGTGTTGTGCCGGTCGGCGATCATGTCTGTGAACTGTCCTTGCCATGTGTAGGTCCATCCGCCGTTAAGCGAGCGCATGGAATTGGAGTTGGGACCGGTTACAAGGATACGTTTCCCTCCTGTAAGAGGTAGTATACCTTTGTCGTTTTTCAGAAGTACCATTGATTCCTCGGCTGCCTGACGTGACGCGTTGGCAAATTCCTTGGATCCGAACAATGGATAGTCGGTCCATTTGGTGTCGGGATACTCAAACAAGCCCAGGCGCATTTTCAGTCGCAATACGCGTGCGCATGCGTCATCTATGCGGCTCATCGGCACTTCGCCCTCTTCAACGAGTTCTTTAAGCAGTGTGCAGAAATCCACGTTGTAAGGCTCCATCGCCATGTCAATTCCGGCATTGATGGCAAGCCGTATAGCGTCTTTCTTGTCGGTGGCTACATATTCGCGGGTATAAAGATTATTGATGTCAGCCCAGTCGGTCACAATAAGTCCGTCCCATTCAAGCTCGTCTTTAAGCCATTGGGTGAGATATTTGGCGTTGGCATGGAACGGGACACCGTTGTTGGTCGTGGAGTTTACCATTATGGATAGCGACTTGCCGTTGCGGATAGCTTCAAGATAGGGGGCAAAATGCTTTTCGCGCATCTCTTGCTCGCCGATAGATGAGTGGGTGCGGTCCTTGCCGCTTACCGGTACACCGTAGCCCATGAAATGCTTGAGATTGGAGGCGATGTGATAGCGGTCGATATGGTTGGGGTCGGGTCCCTGCATGCCGAGCACGGTAGCGCTACCCATCTGTGCGCTTAGATATGCGTCTTCGCCATAGTTCTCCCATATACGCGGCCAGCGTGGGTCTCTGCCGAGATCGACAGTGGGGTTGTAAGTCCAGGGTACGTCGCTTGCACGGGTCTCGTATGCCGTGATTTCACCACCCCGTCGCGCAAGCTCGCGATTGAATGTCGCGCCCATGTTTATATTCTGAGGGAAGAGCGTCGCGCCCATCGTATAGCTGGCTCCATGGTTCATGTCAAGACCGTAGATACACGGAATGCCGATGTGCTCCATCGAGTAAGCCTGAATCTGCGATACGATTGAATACCATTGCTCTGGAGTGAGTGCCACATCGGCTACGTTAAGGATTGATCCCACCTTGTATTTGCCGAGTATTTTGTCAAGAGAGTCCTTGGCGATAGTAAAGTCGGGGCGCGCCACGGGATCGAACGGACCGCCAAGCACTCCGAGTGTAAGTTCAGTCATCTGCCCGATCTTTTCCTCGAGCGTCATCTTTTTCAGTAGTTTTTCGATACGTTGCTCCATCGCTTCGTCGCGCGGTATCACCGGTGCCGCAATGAGTGTCATGGTGCCACAAGCCGCTACCAATGCCGTGGCAATTAGGTTGGTTATTTTCATCGTGTTGGTTATTAGGTTATATATAATATGTGTATTTTTTAGAATTTATATCCGATGCCGACAAGTCCGCTCACTACTTTGTTGGGCAGCCCGTAAAGAGTGTCCCATTTGCCGTTGAGGATGTTTTCTATGCGCGCGCCCACAGTGAATGCCGGAGTTATTTTGTATGCCGCCCCAAACCGCAGGTTGCCCGCATTGCCGAGGTTGACACGTGTGTAGTATAGGTTGCCGGTAAATTGTGCCTGGCTTAGTCCTGCCGGTGATATTTTATAGACCGCTCTGTCAGCCCGCAACTCGTAGCCGATTTCGAGGTCAAGAGCCTTTATCGGTGTGACTGTGAGTTTTGCGTCAAACACGTGTTTTGCACGGTCAAGCATCACGGCGTTACCCTTATTATATTCCTGGGGTGCTCCTTCATATGATATACGCAGTGTTGCCAAATCGCGGTACACGTAGTTAAACGCAGCTCCGTAATGAAGGTTAGTGAAATCTATTGCCGAATACATCCCGTCAAGGTCGTTGAAATTGCTGTAAAGCGTGGGCATGAGAAGTTGCTTGACTTTTCCCGTGCCACCCCACACCTCTATACTTGCGCCTGAAAACGGACCGATTATGAATCCTGCGTCTACGTTCCATTGACGGTGGCTGTTGCCATAAGCGAGAGAGGGAAAGATATAGTGATTGCGGGCAAAGAGTGACTGCATGTCATTGAGCATGGGGTTTCCTCCTGTCAATCGGGCGTAGATTGCAAATTTGTCGCCGGAGTGCCAGTCAGCCCGTATGTCGGGGGCTACACGGAAGCCGTTGTTGCCTCCCCATGTCTGATAAAGTTGGAGTCCGAGCTTTATTGAATATGAGGCTCCGGTGTTGAGATAATATGGGGTTATGGCAAAGTAGCCGTGGCTATAATCTCCACGATTCTTGGGGGAGAATGTGGCACCGCTTGAGGTTATTGTGATTGTGTTGGTGGCGTTGGCAAATGCCGTGTTTATGTCAGCCCCGACACTATTGTTGCCGTTAAAGCTGTAGGCGCCTCCCAATTTTATTTTTGCATGATTTTCGGATAGAGGTTTCTCCGACGGTGCGCCCATACCGTAGCTCGCACCATCCGAAAAATTGAAAAATCCGTAATCGACAGACGCATTATAGTCAAATGCTCCAGCGTTGCCTTGCCATCCTATCCCGGCAACTATCGTATTGGTTGACTGCGATGTGCCGTCGCCCGGGATGTTATGATAATTGAATGCCGACAATGAGTAGGCAAGATGCGCGTCAAGCGTTCCTGCTCCGTCGATATTATGGTTTAAATTTATGCCGAGTGTGGCGGTGTGGTCACGCATTTTCATCTTTTCACCTGCACGGTTGTCACGCTTATAGTCGCTTCCGTCATATTGCAGCCATGCGCCAAGGCGTGTGGCGTCATTGTTGATGATACGGTAGCCTGCCGACACTCCGATTTCAAACGACGGGAAATATCCTGCGTCTATATATCCGCGATATGGCGATTTTTCCATAGTGGCGGCATATGCTGCAGGGGCAAGCACGGTTATGTCGTGGGTGAGCGGTGCGGCTATGCCTCGTTCAGTCCATTTAAGTTTTTTAGACTCTATTGACGGAAGGTTAAGCCGTGGAAGTACTGTAAGCTTGCGTGCTTCGCGCTCTTGTACCGCAATGTCTTTTTCTATGGTGATCTCTTTTGTGAGCTCATCTGCCGAGGTTGTAACGGTCAACCCTGCAAGGGTCAGTACCGTCGCGATTCTATATATGGTATTTGCCATTGTCTTTGGTTTGTGAGGTTACTTTAGTCGCTCGTCGATCATTATGAATATATCCTTTTCTTTGCCGGGATAATTTTCTTTCAGGCTCTTGAGATATTCGGTTGCCTCAAAGTCGCTTCCCTGCTTCCGGCAGATGTCGCTAAGGAGTATATAGCCGCGCGCGAGCCAGTAATTATGCGGAGTGTTGGAGTCGATCAACTTCTCGACAGTCGTTTTTGCTTTCTTTGTCGAGCCTGTGTCGAAATAATGTTGTGCAAGATAGTATGCCGACTTTGCGCCATAGATGTCATCGGTGTCTTTTGCCAGTTTTTCCCATTCCTTTACAGCTTCGTCGCCATGTCCTGTCTGTGAGAGGGCATATGCTTTTGAATATATGATCTCGCTTTTTTGCGAAGTGCCGATTGCTGTCGACTTCAGAAGCTTGTCGGCGGATTCGATCACTTCGGCATGGTTGCCCATGTCGCGTGACACACGCATTATGCCGAGGCGGGCCGTCACGATGTTGCGTGATGCCGAGGCACGTGTCTCGAGTCGGCGGAATGTGGCAAGCGCCTCGTCTCCCTTGCCGAGGTCATACTCCACACTTCCCTTTATGGCAAGGGCGTCTTCTGCGGCTTCAGAGTCAGGATACCGCTCTGTGAGCATGGCGGCATATTTCAGTGCGTCGGTCGGATTACCTGACTCAAATGCCGACTGTGACAGGTAGGTCAGTGCCTGTGGCTCGTATCTGCCACCCGGGTATTGCGTGATGTAGTCTTTCAGTCGAGCGGTCTTGCTCTTGTCATTTAGGTAGGCGCGTTCGGCGGCTTGGAATGTCAGGGCGTCAAGTTCCGAAGTCTCGAATTTCGGTGCGTTGGGTATTGATGCTATGAAGCTGCTGAATTCATTTAGCCTTCCTTCATCGGCTAAAAGTCGCTTGAGGTCGTCGGAGGCTATTCTGGCTTCCTCACTTGTGGGATAGTTGCGTATCACGGTCTTGTAGGACTCTATCGCACGGTTGGTCTTGCCTTGGGCAAGCTGTGTGATTGCGAGTTGCAGGTAGCCGTTTCTGCCTTGTGAAGTGGTCGGGTATCGCTTTACAAGCGATTCATATATTACCACCGCGTCGCCGGGGCGGTTGAGGGCGACGTAGCTCTCCGCTTTTTCAAGTAGGGCGGCAGGGAGAAGCCCGGAGGTCGGATAACGCTCCATCATGTCGTCAAGCGACTCGATTTTGCCGTGGTGATCCTTGCCAAGTCCTTTCATCATGGCTTTTTGGAAGAGGGCATAGTCGCCTGCTTCCGGATTCAGGGAATAGGCACGGTCATAGTTTGCCGATGCGGAGCTGAAGTCTGTCTGATAATAATGGCAGTCGCCAAGGCGGTTGTAAGCGTCGGCTATCACCGTCTTGTCAAGATTGCCGGGGTTGTTTACCACGCGTTCGAAATCGGTACGTGCGTCACCATAGCGCTTTTCCGCAAACCGTGCGTATCCGAGGTCGTAGTAGGCGAGTGGGCGGTTGGCATCGTCGGCACGCGAGGCGCTAAGGTAGCTGTTATATGCTCTTGCGGCACGCCCGTATTCTCCCTGACGGTAATAGCAGTCGCCGAGCCAGAGATCGCACTCTGTCGCTATCGCCCGGCTGTGGGAGGCGAGCGACTTGGCTTCGGTAAACCGGGTTATTGCCTGACTTATGCGCCCCGAAGCAAGGTCGCGTGTGCCGAGGGTGTACAGCACCCTTTGCTTTGCAGCAAGTATTTTTGCCGACGGTCGACGGATTTTCAGTATTGACTCAAGCGCCTGCTCATAATTGTTGTCGGTCATGTAGCCGGTCACAAGATACTCTTCCACTTCAGGAGCATGGCGTGATTCCGGATATCGTTTCAAGAAGTCCTCAAACATGCTCACCGAGCTGCCGAACGGTGTCCTCCCTCCTTCCGCTTTTGCCACGGCATAATTATAAAATGCCGTTTCCTGCACCTCGCGGTCATAGTCCATGCGGTAGGCTTTCTCCAGGGCAAGCAGGGCGGCGTTTAGATTGCCAATCTGTAGATATGATTGTCCGATGTAAAGATAAGCCGACTGTCCCATCGCATCGTCACATTTTGTTACTGGCTGAAGTGTATGGATTGCCGCCTCATAGTCATTATCCTTGTATTGGCATACGCCGAGTATATACATAGCCGACGGCTTGGGGTCGGCAACGTCACCGGTATAATCGGCGATATAGGGTAAGGCTTCTGCTTCATTGCCGAGGTTGTAAAGCGATTCGCCGGCTATACGCTGCATTTCGGAGCGGTATTCGGGGATATCGTTCATATGGGCTTTTGCGAGTGACAACGCCTTGTCATAGTCGCGGTCGATGTAGGCGATCTGTGTCAGGTAATATGTCGCGCGGTTTCCGGGGGCTGTACGGCTGTCGGCTTCCAAAAAATATTTTTTTGCCTCTGCATATGCGCCCTGCGCATAATATATGTATCCTTGATAGAATCGTGCAGCTCCGGCATATCGTTTTACGCCTTGAAGACTTCTGAATCCGACAAGTGCCTTCTCGTAGTCGCCGAGCATCATGCGGCAATAGGCGGTACGGTATTCGTAATCCTCCTGCATGGCAAGGTCAAGGCTCTTTGGATCTATGCCGCGGTATCCGGCAAGTGCTTTCTTATAGTTGCCATCATAAAAGTCACAATCGGCTATTGCCATCTTTACGGCAACCCGGTAACGTGACGCGGGATAATCGGATGCAAACTTTTCAAGAGCCTTCCGAGCCACTTCTATCGACCCTGAGTTCAGATAGCTCATGGCTTCCAGATATGAAGCACTTTCTTTTTCTAATGGTGATGCAAGCGTAGCGGCAGGCGAAGTGAGCTGGTCTACAGCTCCTTGATAATTTCCATCGCGATACATCAGTTCGCCTCGGGTCACATATCCTTCCGGCTCCGGCGAGTTGACTTGCGGATAGGCGGTGAGCGCCAAAGTCAATGCGGCAGGCAATATAACAATCTTTTTCATCTATTCCGGTTATTATATTGCAAATATACGAATAATATTCGACGAAACATAATAGCGGATGTCAGCTGCAAGCCGGTTCGCGGTGGCGCAGCCAATTTATTTGAATTATCTGAAAGAGTAATTTGAGTTTGGTGGCGTGATTTTAACATGGTATTTGGACTTCGTGGAATGAAAGTGTTACAATAGGGTAAAATAGTATCATTATGCGAAGCCTTTTGTAACTATATTTGCGTAACCTTAACATAAACTAAGTAACTAACCTAATTTAATAACCTAAATCAAAAACTTTATGATTAAAAAATTACTCTCTTTTGCTGCTGTCGCAGCTATGGCGTTTGGCTTCACGGCAAAAGCCGAAACACTCGACATCCTCCCGTCATTGAACAACGCTGCTTATGACGCAGCAACCAAAACCATCACATTCGAAAAAGAATGGAGTTGGGTGAATTGGTGGGTTGGCGAAGCCGACTACAGCCAATGGGATGCTATCGTTATCGAATTTGAACCGGTTGATTTCACTGTTCAGATTGCCATAAACTATAATGATGAAAGTCTTAATGCTTCTTTCCAAGCTCAGGCCGGTGAAACAAAACTTGTTGCGCCTCTGAATGAGGGAAAGGTTAGTGTTCAGCAGTATGCTATCCAGAATTCGGCTCCCGGTACCCTTGTCCTCAAGGCTGCGTATCTTCAGAATGAGGAGAATGTAGATCCTTCAGCGGCAAAGGTTCTTTTTGATGGAAGTCAGGCTCTTGATTGGTGGGATAATGCAATAAAACTTCCTGTCTCTGATTTTATTGCCGCAAAGATTAAAGCCGGTGATGATCTCAACATTTCATATGTAAATACCGGTGATCCTGCTGCTGATAAATATTGCAACATAAAAGTTCAGTTGCTCCTTGCTGATTGGAGTCAGGCTGTGCTTCCCGGATTTAAGGCGTGTGAGGGTTTTCAAGAAGAATATGGTACTGTGAATTTGTCAGAACCATCCGGCGTATTTACCATCAAGTTAACAGATGAAGATGTTGAACAGCTTACCGATGGTGCTGCTAATCAAAGTTTGATGCTTGTAGGTGAGAATATTACTGTCACTAAGGTGGAATTGGTTCCATCTACCGGTACTGTAGGTGTCGACAATGTGGCTGTTGAGGAGAATGCTCCCGTTGAGTATTACAATCTTCAGGGCGTGAAGGTGTCTAACCCCGCCAATGGTATCTATGTTGTTCGCCAGGGCAACAAGGTAAGCAAGGTGCTCGTTAAGTAAGACTACATTATTTATCTCAAATAAAGGGTGCGTCAAGTCAATTTGATGCACCCTTTTTGTCATGCTCACGCGCATCTACGAAGCGCATCCGTTGGGATTTGCCTCGTTCCTATGGCACGTGATGCAGGGCATCCCGCGCCATAGGCTATTATTGAGTCGCCGCTATGCGGCGCGGTTTGTATATTGCGGGTTTGCGGTGGGATATTTGTCGGGCGAAATATGCCGCAGCGCGGCGTGTTAATTGTAGCCTATGGCGCGGTATGCGGAGCATAACGTGCCATAGGTCATTGGCCAATACATTTATCGTGCTTCGTAGATGCGCGTGAAAAATACGTGGGGATTACGCGAGCATCATTGCCACGCGCTTGACGGCGGCGATAAACGTGTCACATTCTTCAATCGTGTTGTAAAGCCCGAATGATGCGCGCACTGTACCCTCTATGCCGAGACGGTGCATCAGGGGCTCGGCGCAATGGTGACCGGTGCGCACGGCTATCCCGAGTTTGTCAAGCAGCATTCCGGTGTCATAATGGTGGGCGTCGCCGATAAGAAATGATATTATGGCATCTTTGTCAGGCGCAGTGCCGAATATTCTCATGCCCGGTATCTCCAAGAGCCGTGATGTCGTATATTCGAGTAATTCATGCTCATGGGCGGCGATTGCATCCATGCCTATCGGTTGGAGGTAGTCGATTGCGCTCTTGAAGGCCGCGATGTCAATGAAATCGGGGGTGCCTGCCTCAAACTTGAACGGTAGCTCGGCAAAGGTGGTGTGTTCAAAGCTGACATTGCCTATCATCTCCCCTCCACCCTGATAGGGTGGCATCTTTTCAAGAAGCTCACGCTTGCCATATAGCACACCTACGCCGGAAGGACCGTACATCTTATGGGACGAAAATGCGTAAAAGTCGCAGTCGAGAGCCTTGACGTCGACCCGTTGGTGGGCTACCGCCTGCGCACCGTCGACAAGCACCGGTACACCGTGACTGTGTGCCTCGGAAATCATTTCAGCGACGGGATTTACCGTGCCGAGCACATTGCTCACATGTGCGACAGCCACCATTGCCGTGTGGCTGTTGAACAGATTGCGGTAGGCGTCAAGGTCGAGTACGCCGCGGTCATCCATAGGAATTACGCGAAGTTTCACGTTGACACGGTTTTGGAGCAGTTGCCACGGCACAATATTGGCATGATGCTCCATTACGCTCACTATTATTTCGTCGCCATCCTTGAAAAAAGTGCCATAGGAAGCTGCGACAAGGTTGATCGCCTCGGTGGTGCCACGGGTAAATATCACCTCATCGGTCGAGGGGGCGTTGACCCATCCCCTCACTCGCTCACGCGCGGCTTCCTGCAAGGCGGTCATCTCCTGGGATAGCGTGTGCACGCCGCGGTGAACATTTGCCTTGGTGTTGTAATATGAGTGTTCGATACTTTTCACCACCTGACGCGGAGTCTGGGAGGTGGCTGTATTGTCAAGATACACGAGCTGACGGTTATACACCTTGCGGCTCAGTGCCGGAAAGTCGGCGCGCAGCCTGTTTACGTCATAACTCTCCATCGTTTACTGCTTTTTTTGCCGACACGCACCCTGTGGCGCAGTCGCCGCAGAATGACTGCTGTCCGTGAAACCGCTTTTCGACAAGCATGTGAAGCCGCTCGCGCAGGCCCTCCATCCTTACCGTCTCGATAACTTCTGACATGAATGCCTGCATAAGCATTGTACGTGCCGTTTTTTCGCTTATGCCGCGTGAACGCATGTAAAACAATGCTTCTTGATCAAGCTGTCCGGTCGTAGCCCCGTGGCTGCACTTCACGTCGTCGCAATATATAAGCAGTTGGGGCTTGGTGTGCATCTTAGCCCCTATGGAGGCGAGCAGGTTGCGGTCGCTTTGGTATGCCTCTGTCTTTACCGCGCCTTCGTTGACCACAATGCCGCCCTCGAAAGCTCCGGAGGCGTCGTCGTCAAGCACATATTTGAACAACTGGCGGCTGTGGCAATGCGAGCCAAGGTGGTTGACCGATGAGTTATTGTCGATATGCTGGTGTCCAGACGCTATCGCCATGCCGGCAAGCAGTGTGTCGCAGCCGTCGCCGGTGATCTCAATGTTGTAGTCGTTGCGGGTGTTGCCGCAGCTTAGCGTCATGCCATTGACTGTCAGCGACGAACCCGACTCCTGGCGGGCATAGACCGAGCTGCAGCGTGATGTGCCTTCTCCCGATTCCTCCAGATCGTAGTAGTCGAGACGTGAATCGCGATTGAGTACGATCTCGATTACCTGCGATGACAGGTATTTCTGTGAGGAGTCTTGTGTGTGGTCACATACAAGCAATTGTGCCGATGCTCCCTCTTCCATGACTATCAGTAGTCGTCGCGCCGCCATCAGCGAGGTCGGGGAGCTGAATATGTTGACAAGCTGGAGCGGCTTTTCAAGCGCGACACCCTTGGGCACGTAGACAAACACGCCATCCTGTACAAGCAGGGTATTTAGTGCGGTGGTCACTGATTCGAGCGACGCCACCTTGCCGTAGTACAAGCCTACGAGTTCGGGATGCTCGGCGGCCGCTTGGGCGAGAGAGCCGAATATCACGCCCTCGGGCAACCGTGTGAGCAGGGAGCCTACGGGGTGGAATGAATCGTTGACCACGATTCCGAGCAGTGTGCTCATGTTTGGGACACCGCAATGAAACGACGCGGCTACATCTACCGGGATATTGACGCGGTTGATGTTGATGCCGAAATCGGGCGACATCATCTCGTCGATCGACGTCTTTTCATAGCCCTCGGTGTTCTTTCCCGGCAACTCTTTTCCTTTCAGCGCGTCATATGCCGCCGGACGCATGGCGTTGATTACCGCTGACGAGTGACTGTCAATAGCCTCCCGGTGGTCGCGGTATATATCGGTGTATTGTGAAAGGCTGCCCATGGTCAATTCTGATTTTCGTTTTGCTTAATCCAGTCGTAGCCTTTTTCTTCAAGTTCAAGGGCAAGCTCCGGTCCCGCTGTCTTGACAATCCTGCCCTTGTAGAGCACATGCACGAAGTCGGGCTTTATGTAGTCGAGAAGACGCTGGTAGTGGGTGATGACGATGGTGGCGTTGCGGTCGGTCTTGAGCTTGTTGACGCCACCGGCTACGATGCGCAGCGCGTCGATGTCAAGGCCGGAGTCGGTCTCGTCGAGTATTGACAGGCGCGGTTCAAGCACTGCCATCTGGAATATCTCGTTGCGTTTTTTCTCACCTCCGGAAAATCCTTCGTTGACGGAGCGTGATGCAAGCTTGTTGTCAAGCTCGACAATGGCGCGCTTCTGTCGCATCAGCTTCAGAAAGTCGCTTGCCGACAATTGAGGCTCATTGAAATACTTGCGCTTCTCGTTGACAGCCGCGCGCATGAAGTTGACCATCGACACCCCCGGTATCTCCACGGGATACTGGAATGACAGGAACAATCCTTCATGGCTGCGGTCCTCCGGCGACAGCTCGAGCAGCTGTTTTCCGTGGAAATCCACGCTGCCCCCGGTAACGGAGTAGCCGGGAGCTCCCGCGAGCACCATTGACAGTGTCGATTTGCCGGAACCGTTGGGCCCCATTATTGCGTGTACCTCGCCTTCGCGCACTTGCAGGTTGATGCCTTTCAATATCTCTTTGCCGTCGACCGATGCGTGGAGGTCGTGAATGTCAAGTAATATATTTTTATCCATTTGGTTGTGTTTTTTCTATTGTTGAATCTATTGTCAGCCTACCGAGCCTTCGAGTGTCACCTGAAGCAACCGCTGTGCCTCTACGGCAAATTCCATCGGCAGCTTGTTCATTACTTCCTTGGCGTATCCGTTGACTATCAGCCCTATCGCCTCTTCTGTAGGTATGCCGCGCTGATTGCAGTAGAATATCTGATCCTCGCTGATTTTTGAAGTTGTCGCCTCATGTTCCACCACCGCAGTGTCGTTGAGCACGTCAATATAGGGGAATGTGTGTGCGCCGCAGGTAGGGCTTAGCAGCAGACTGTCGCATTGGGTATAGTTGCGGCAGCCGTCGGCATTGGGAAGCACCTTTACAAGCCCGCGGTAGGAATTCTGGCTATGTCCTGCGGAGATACCCTTGCTTACGATTGTCGAGCGGGTGTTACGGCCTACATGTATCATCTTTGTGCCCGTATCGGCCTGCTGGTAGTTGCGGGTGACAGCCACGGAGTAAAATTCTCCGGTAGAGCCTTCTCCCTGAAGTATGCAGCTGGGATATTTCCATGTGATGGCCGAGCCTGTCTCTACCTGAGTCCAGGAGAGTTTGGAGTAATCGCCACGGCAGAGTCCGCGCTTCGTCACGAAATTGTATACGCCGCCATTGCCATCCTTGTCGCCTGAATACCAGTTCTGGACCGTGGAATATTTTACCTCGGCGCGGTCTTCGACCACAATTTCGACTATCGCGGCATGCAGTTGGTTTTCATCGCGCATGGGGGCGGTGCATCCTTCGAGATAGCTCACATAGGCGTCATCGTCGGCCACGATCAGTGTGCGCTCAAACTGCCCCGTTCCCGCGGCATTTATGCGGAAATAGGTTGATAGCTCCATAGGGCATCTCACACCTTTTGGTATGTATACAAACGAACCGTCGGAGAATACCGCCGAGTTGAGGGCTGCAAAGAAATTGTCGCGGTAGCTTACCACACTGCCGAGATAGCGTTTTACGAGGTCAGGGTAATCTTTTACCGCCTCTGAAAAAGAGCAGAATATTACGCCGAGTTCGGCAAGCTTTTCCTTATGGGTCGTTTTTACCGACACAGAGTCCATTACAGCGTCAACCGCCATTCCTGACAGAGCTTTCTGCTCCTGGAGAGGTATGCCGAGCTTGTTGAATGTCTCGAGCAGTTCGGGATCCACCTCATCAAGGCTTTTCGGACCTTCCTTTTTACGAGGGGCGGCGTAGTAGCTTATCGCCTGGTAGTCGATAGGGGGGATTTCGAGATGCGCCCATTCCGGCATTTTGAGGGTCAGCCAGTGACGATAGGCCTTCAGCCTGAATTCAAGCAGCCATTCCGGCTCGTTTTTTTTCTTGGATATCAGTCTTACGACATCCTCGTTGAGCCCTTGGGGGATCACATCGGTGTCTATGTCGCTGACAAACCCATATTTATATTCGCCACCGGTCACATCTTTTATGATATCGTCATCTCCCGGCTTGTTTATATTTTGGTTATCTTCACTCATTTTTTCACGCTTGATATATTCGGGATACATGTAAAGAGATAACAATCACTGTTGTTGAATGTTGAGCTTTTAAGTTATATTAGTGACCATGTCACCGACCGGTCCGGCAAGTATGCCAAACAGCTTGGGCGCAAGCTGCATTACCATTATGAACAGTTTGCCTGACGCCAGCGAGGAGGAATGAAATATGATGCAGTGGGGCGCGATCATATAAAACAGATTCAGGAACACGCTCGTAAGTATCAGCCATTTAAATACGCTGAACACTCCACCGAGCATATGGTCGAGCCACCCTGCCATAAGCGTGTCGGTGATGCGCCGGAGCAACGAAGCGAAGGCACCTACGCCGAAATAGATGACAAGGTACACGGTTATGCCCCCGGCGATGTTGGCTAATGTCTCGTTGGTGAAGGTGTCGGGAAACCACGTCATGTAGAGAGAGCCGACATCGGTGGAGAAAAAGCGGCATGCTATGATTCCGAGAATTACGCCGCCGATCGAGGCTATCTGTGATATGATGCCTTTGTAAAGCCCCAGCACGAGCGAGGCGCCGATTACGATCAGCAATATGATGTCGATTGTGGTCACTGGTCAGTATAATTTAGTCCTCGCAAAATTACGAAATTTCCGCAACATATTCAATAGCAGTTGTCAGTTGGGGCTGTAGAGTTTTACAGCAGGGCGGTGACTTCCTTGAAGGCATAGGTGCGGGTGTTGCCGAAAGTGTCGAGGAGGGAGAGGTGACCTGTCGGGGCAACGCCGGTTATGACGGCGTGAAATTCCTCGCCGGTTGCGGCGTCGCGGTAGTTGCCGCCGTCGCGGCGCCACAATGCGGTCATGTAGTCGGCGTGACGCGCGTCAAGCGGCTGTGAAAGCCGCCGGAATATCGAGTCGACGGTGTCATGAAGCAACTCGTCAAGCGGTATTTCCTCTCCGGTAAGCATGATTGCCGACACCGGGTTAGGCGCGTCACTCCTGAACTTGCGTTGGTTGACATTGATGCCTATGCCTGCGATTGAATGCCCTATGTTGTTGCCCGACAGGCTGTTCTCGATAAGGATGCCGCATATCTTCTTGTCGCCGGCATATATGTCGTTGGGCCACTTCACGCTTACCGGTATGCCGGGCAGTCGGCGGCGGAGTGAATCGGCGATACCGAGTGCGACAGCCTCCGAGATGTAAAATTGGTCGTGAGCCGCTACATTTTCCGGCTTGATGAGCAGGGAGAATGTAAGGTTTTTCCCCGGCTCAGCCTCCCAACTGTTGCCACGCTGTCCGCGACCTGCAGTCTGGCGCGACGTGATCACCACTGTCCCGTGGGGCGACTGATGTGCGATCTCTGCGAGGCGGTTGTTGGTTGATTCACATTCTTCAAGACTTATTACATTATGCCGGTTCTTCATTTGGGGTCTTGGTTACAAGGATTTTGTCG
The DNA here is from genome assembly GCA_910587665.1 of uncultured Muribaculum sp. Taxonomy (GTDB): domain Bacteria; phylum Bacteroidota; class Bacteroidia; order Bacteroidales; family Muribaculaceae; genus Muribaculum. Next base: position 144,346 of record CAJUMZ010000001.1, on the reverse strand, counting down.
ATATGGGTCTTGTCCATGTCGACGATTTCAAAAATAAAGTCGTTCCACTGCACTTTCTCTCCCTCTGTAGGCAGTTTGCGCAAATTCTCCAATATTAGTCCGCCAAGTGTCGCGTATCCTCCGGGAGTATACAGGTCGCCCTTTCCGAAAAAGTCGAGAAAGTCGTATATGGGGCATTGTCCGTCAACAAGCCAGCTGTTGCCGTCGTCGCGGGCAACAATGTATCTTTCCTCTTCCGACTCCATGGTGCATCCCACCAAGCCGTCAAGGATGTCGTTAAGAGTCACGACTCCTTGCATTGTGCCGAACTCGTCACATACCACAAGGCAGTGCTCATGGTTGTCTTTCAGCTGTTCAAGGGCGTTGTATGCGCTCATGCTTTCCGGAATGAATGTACCGGGCGCTATTACGCTGTCAAGCCTGAAATCGTCTTTGTCAAGGGTGAGTATCAGGTCTTTAAGCGACACGATTCCTTTCACTTCCTCATGTTCGGAGTCAAATACCGGATAGGAGTCGTGCAGCTCCTCGCCAAGCACTTTTTTGACCCGGTCGGCGGTCATGTCAAGGTCAAGCGACACTATATCCTTGCGGCATGTCATGATTGAAGCCACGCTTTGATCGCCCATCACAAGCGCGCGCTTCATGATGTCTTTTTCCACCGGTTGTACTTCACCCGCCGCCGCTCCGTCTTCGATGATTGACTTTACGTCGTTTTCTGTCACCTTGGAGTCGTCGCCCTTTAGTCCAAGTAGCCTTACGATAAATCCGGTAGACACCGACAGCAGCCACACAAGCGGTATGGCAATCCTTGACAGCAGCCACATGGGGCGAGCCACCATCTTTGCCACTGTGCCGGAACAGTTCAAGGCTATGCGCTTGGGCACAAGCTCTCCTACGACAATTGACAGATATGTGACTATGATGACGATTGTCGTCTGGGCGATTTCATGGGAGTAGCGCGGTTCCACTCCCCATCCGGCAAGGATGTCGCTGAAAGCTCCGGCAAGTGTAGCTCCGGAGTACAGACCGGTCAGGATACCGATCAGCGTGATGCCTATCTGGATTGTCGACAGGAAGCAGTCGGGATCGTTGGCGATTTTTAAAGCTGCCTTTGCGGAGCTGCTGCCTTTTGACGCCTCATGGGCAAGACGTGACTTACGGGCGGAAATCAATGCGGTTTCCGACATGGAGAATAATCCGTTGAGGAGGATCAGTCCTAATATTATAAATAATTCTTTCATAATGCCTTTGCGGTGGAGTCATACAGATATAGAGCCATCGCCAATATGGCAAGACCAAGCACTATGTAGAATAAACGCGCATAAGGGCGGCGAAGTTTTCCGGTAAGCACTTTTACGTTGATGCTTCTGAAAAACCACTCCCACCCGGCTATGCCCGCCGCAATGGAAAAGACTCCGCCGAGGGCAAAGAGCCCTACCAGTATGAAAGACGCGGCAGTGACCGACATGGGGATTTGCTTTTTGCCGGACTTAGCCGTTATTCCGGCTCGGTTACGGTAAGCTCGCGTGAGCCGTCGGGCAGTTCCTTTATGTCGACACGCACAGTGTCGTCGGGCAGTATGTCGGCGATGCGCTCCGGCCATTCGATGAAACAGAGAGCGCCGGAGTCAAAATAATCCTCCACGCCTATGTCAAACGCCTCTTCTATCGACTCAAGCCTGTAAAGGTCAAAATGGTAGATGAGCTCGGCAGTGGTGTCGGAGCGATACTCGTTGATGATTGCAAACGACGGGCTGCTCGTGGGATCATCCTCCACTCCGAGAGCGCGTGAGAGAGCCGAGATGAAAGTGGTCTTGCCCACACCCATGTCTCCGTAGAAAGCAAACACGGTGTAGTCGCCCATGACGTTGATAAATTCTTCAGCCGCCTTTTCAAGGTCGCCTGTTGTGGGAATCAGGATCTTTGTTGTAGACATATACTGTTGTTCTTATTATTTAGCGGTTAATGTTATAAGCGGGACTATCATCTCTTCGAGCGATATGCCTCCGTGCTGGAATGTGCCTGAATAGTATTGCACATAATAATTGTAATTGTTGGGGTAGGCAAAGAAATCATGCCCGGAGGCAAATATGTAAGCCGATGATATGTTGGGCGAGGGGAGTCCGTAACGCTCCGGTCGCTTTATCTCGTATACCTGCTTGGGGTTGTAGCTCAGGTTTTTGCCTACCTTGTAACGGAGGTTGGTATTCGTGTTGCGGTCGCCTATTACTTTTATGGGATTGTTGACCTGAATTGTGCCGTGGTCGGTAGTCAGGACTATCTTATATCCTTTTTCAGCTATCTTCCGGAAAAGTTCGAGTGCCGACGAATGCCGGAACCATGACTCGGTAAGGGAGCGGTAGGCTGCATTGTTGGAAGCAAGCTCGCGTATCATCTTTGACTCCGTGCGTGCATGGGAAAGCATGTCGATGAAGTTGATTACCAACACGTTGAGGTCGTTGCTTTCGAGGTTGGAAAATTCGCGGATCAGTTTTTCTCCGGTAGCGGAATCATTGATTTTTGTATAGGAAAATTTCACCTTGCGCCTGAATCGCTCGAATTGTGTGGCTATCAGAGGTGATTCGTTTAGATTCTTGCCCTCGTCTTCATCCTCGTCGACCCATAGGTCGGGAAACATTCTTGCGATGTCAACCGGCATCAGTCCCGAGAATATGGCGTTTCTGGCATATTGTGTCGCGGTTGGCAGGATGGAGGTGTATAATTCCTCTTCAAAGGTGAAGATGTCTGACAGCAGGGGCTTGACTGTGCGCCATTGGTCGAGGCGGAAATTGTCAATTACGATAAAGAATACCTTTTCCCCGTTGTCAAGCAGCGGGAAGATGCGTTTCTTGAATATCTCCTGACTCATTAGCGGGTGATTGTCGCCTGTCACCCAATCCTCATAGTTTTTGCGCACGAATTTATTGAACGCTGAGTTTGCCTCATCTTTTTGCATGCGGAGCAACTCTTCCATGCTGGTGTCGGCTGAGGCAAGCTCAAGTTCCCAGAATACAAGCTTGCCGTATAGCTCATACCAGTCCTCTATCGTACGGCAGTCGTTTATCAGTGTCGATATATTGTTAAATTCCTGCCGGTAGTCGGTAGCCGCCTGTTCGCTGACAAGACGGTCAGAGTGAAGATTCTTTTTTATCGAGAGCAATATCTGGCTCGGATTTACCGGCTTTATGAGATAATCGGCGATTTTATTGCCGATAGCCTGGTTCATGATATTTTCTTCCTCGCTCTTTGTAATCATGATTATGGGAGTTAGAGGCGCTATCTGCTTGATTTTGGCAAGCGTCTCAAGCCCGGTGAGACCCGGCATGTTTTCATCAAGAATGATGAGGTCAAACCGATCCGACTCCACAAGGTCGAGCGCGTCTCTGCCGCTGTTGGCGGTAGTGACGTCATAACCTTTGTTTTTTAAAAAAAGTATGTGGGGCTTCAACAGGTCAATCTCGTCGTCAGCCCATAATATATTGTACCGGTCCATATCGGTGTATTTTAATCCAATAAATCATCATCACCCTCCGAGCCGGCAGGATATTCGGGATATGTCGGTGCGGGAGCCGGAGCCGGTACAGGAGTAGTCGTTGCCGGAGCGGGAGAGGGGGCTGTTGTCGGTCCAGGAGCGGGAGTTGCCGGAATCACCGGTTCAGGAGTTACGGGCTCCGGATTTACCGGTGCGAGGGTTGGCTCGGCTGCTTCTTCCAGAACTTCTTCTTCCGGGGCATCGGCTTCCTGTCCTGACGCGGTATTTGTTTCAGCTTCTGTTGGCGTCTCGGGCTCAGGCTCTGGCGTTTCGTCATGCGGTTCCGTCTCATCGGGTCGGTCGCTTACGATTGCGTCAAAATACATGTCGTCGGTCTCGACATCTCCCGGTGCCGTCATAACGGGACCTTCAGCCGCCTGCTCGTCGACATATCGGAAATAATCCTCAAATGTGCGCCCTTGCCCTAGGAGGGTGTCAAAGTTCTTTACGCTTATCATGACCGGTCGCACTTGGGGAGGAAGCACAAGGCCGGCATCGCTCTCCATGACTTTGCGGTAATGTATAAGCTCCTCAAAGTTAGCAAAACCTTTTACAAGAAGCAAACCGAGACGCCCGAAATTCATAGGCTCAAGATCAAAATCCTTTACTACAAATGACCCGAAGTTGTGGCGGGCAACGTCAAAAAGCAATTGGTTGCCTGACACTTCGTCGGTTGGATACACAAGCACAAGAAGTTGCGGCTCACCGGGATTGAGGTCAAATGCTATCGAATCGGCAGATATGTCGGTAGAGTCGTTGCCAAGGCGGAGATCCCATATCATTCCGCGCATGTTGGTTGCCCCGCTGTGGAGCTTTTTCCCTTGGGCGAGACCGCGCAGATAGGATGATGCGATAGGTGTTATGTCGGTATCGGGATAGCGCTCGAGTATTTCCTTAAGTGTCGAGCGGAATTTTTCCTGATCATTCTCCGACACATAGCTAAGCGCGTCGATAAACATGAATTTAGGCATGATCTTGCTTAGCGGATATTTCTTCATCATCTCGCGGTAAGCGGCATGCACCTCGCTGTTACGGTTGTCAAGATAAGCCTCATAGGCGCGCTCATACATCAGCTCTTGATCCGCCTCCATGTTGCGCAGCTTGTCGAGATAATCGGGGTCGCGCATTGCCATGCCATATTTTGACTCGGGGAAGTCGCTGAGCATCAATGCACGGTAGCGTTCGGCGAGAGACTTGTTGCCTGCGCGCATATACATAAGATACATGTTGTAATACACATCCATGCGGTATATATTGTCGGGGTAGCGCCGCAGCAGCTCCTGCCATTCATCGGAAGCATCGTCGTAGGCGTCAAGCTGATCCTTGAGGATTAGTCCCATGTTGTACATACCTTCCTGGATCACATCATTTGCCGTAAGTTTCTCCTCGGGCGTTGAGGGTATCTGGCGTAGATAATATTCCGGGTAGTGGGGATCATTCTCTTTCTCTGCCTCTTCTTTTGACTTTTCCGGCTCATCGCCTGTGTCGGTGCTCTCGCTGTCATCCCCGTCTTCTTCGCCTGAGTTGTCGAAGTCGTTGAAATTGAACGATGACTTGTTGCGCCTGCGCCAGTCATCCTCAAGCTTTCGCGAGCCCCATCGCTTCTGGAAGTCGGTCTTGCCGGCATTACGTGTTGCCGTGTTGTAGAAATACCATGAGTCGTCGGTGTTCATGGTGAACGTCGTCGGTGCGGCAGCGGCGTTGCCGGTGTTCTGTACATTGTTGGCTCCCTGTTGTTGGGCGAGATATTCTTCGCGTTTGAGCTTTTCCGCTTCTTCCGCTTCTTTTTTCTTTAGTTCGTCGATTATCTTGTTGACTACCGCGAGTTGCTCTTCCTCAGGCATTTCGGAGAGGCGGAGCAGAGAGTCGTTGAGGGTGACATTCTGAGAGTATAGCGCAAGTTGGTCAAGCACATCGCTGCGTGTGCGCAGCGAGTCAATGCCGGGGTAGCTCTCGGGAAGCAGCGGCACAGCCTCGGCGTAGCATGGTTGCGCGAGGTCATAGCGGTGACGGTCGAAGTAAAGCGATCCGAGCTGGAGCTGGCTTATAGCCTTGTCAATGCCGTTGCGCGTAGATTTTTCGGCGGCAAGCTTGTAATTTTCAATCGCCTTGACTGTATCGCCGCGCGAAAGGTAAAGATTGCCTACGGCATAGTAAATCTGGTCAAGGTAAGGCTTGTTGCGGTCATAGCGTGTCATGCGCAGCAGTGACTTCACCTCCGGCTCGACATTGCTGCCCGAATATACCTCGCTTTGCTTTATGCGCGCATTGAGCTGTGCGCGGTATGATACTTGGGAGCCTGCCGACTTTTTGTATGCGTTGTATGCCGCCTCACGGTTTCCGGCTCGTGCCTGTAACTGTCCGAGCAGAAAATACAGCCTCGATTTCTGAATTCCGGATGAGTGTTTTATGGTCTCCTCAACATACGGTATCGCCTTTATCGGGTCGTGGGATTGAAGCAGCATGGTGGCGTACACCATGTTGTATAATCCCTGTAAATCTCCGTTGACGAGTGCCTTTTCCGGAATTTTGGTGATGATATTCTCTGCCTCATAGTCCCAGCCCATTGCAAGGTATGATCTTGCCTGCCATAGTTTTGCCTCTGTCACGGTGTTTGGCAGCCAGGTAAAGTGCTTTGCGATGTAATAGAATGTCGATGCCGATCCGAGGAAGTCGCCGTTGTTGTATTGCGCCCTTCCCATCTGCATCCATGAGTTGTGGATGAAAGGGTTATATTCATCACGCTTCATCCATGCCTTATATTCGGGATCGGATGACTTGCCCGGCTTTTTTGCGGGCTTTTTCTTTATCGAGCGAAGCTGAATAGCTTTCTGCGCTTTTTCAATCGAACGAGTGAAGTCGCCTGACGGTTGCGGGGCGTCGGGGTCTTTTCGAGCGTCTGCCGGGTGTACAAACAGGAGCCGGGAATAATCATCCTCGTAGGCGCGTTCAAGCGACTTCATGGTCTCCTTATAATGCTCGTCGCCGTTGTAATAGATGTTGTAGCGGGTGATAAATGCCTGATAATTACGTGACATGGCTGTGTTTTTCCGCGGGCCGCATGACACTGCGGCCACCGAAAATGCAATTAGTATTATCAGTGCTAACTTTTTCACGTTGAATATAATGTCGTTACATTATATAAGATAACGCCTTGTTGATGTCGATTATTGCGCAAGCCGCCTTGCAAAGATGTCGGCACACAATCTTGCCACCGCATATACCGCTATCTGGAGCAACACTATTATGGCGGAACACGGCACGTCGATCACTGTCGCGAGAAACAATCCGGCGAGAGAACTGCCGAGCGAAATCCCCATCGCGGCAAACATAATTGACATAAACCGCTTGCACCACACCTCGGCTATGAGTATAGGCACTGTGAGCATGGCAAGAAGCAGCATTATCCCGATTAGTCGGATAGTGAGTACTACGCACACGGCTACAAATACCGTCATGGCATAGTTGATAAACTTAACGGGGAGCCCCGCAACTTTCGCAAAGTCCCGGTCAAAGGCGCATGCCACGATTGTGCGCCTGAATGACAGGAAGAATATAAGCAAGAGGGCAGTGAATCCTCCGAACAGCCAAAGATCGGAGGAAGTGATGGTGAGTATGTTGCCAAATAGGAAAGAGTTGAGTTCAGGCACATATCCCGGAGTGAGGAATATAAACAGGATGCCTATCGCCATGCCGAGCGACCATATTACGGCAATCGCCGAGTCCTCCCGTACGCGGTATCTTCCTGATATCCATTCAACACCAAGCGAAGAGACTACGGCAAACACTGCCGCCATGGCCACGGGGCTTATACCAAGGTAATAACCGAGTCCGAGTCCGCCGAAACAGGCATGGGTGACGCCACCGGTGATCGATACCATGCGGCGACTTATGATGTAAGTGCCTATGACTGCCGCGGCGATACTTATAATAAGTATGCCGGCGAGGGCATTTCGGAAAAAAGCGTATTGCAGATATTCCATAACTTACAGTTTAATTTGGGATGACATTTGCTTCACGCCGCGCTTCCGCTACAATCATCAACAGCTCTTCCTTGACGGGAGCCGGCAGTTCGATGCCTCGGAGCTGTATGCTCCTTCCCCATCCGGCTATATCTTCGGGAAGCAGTGTCAGGAGCACATCGCGGAACTGCTCGATCTCCTCTTCCGTATATTCATCAGCACTCCTGCCTTTATATGCGTCAAGTTCTTCATCGTCGTAATATTCTATCTTGTCGCTTACTGATGCGAGAAGTGAATCGCGCTCACATGTTATGTGCATGCCACAACACTGTTCTTCCGGCTCATTGAAAGCAGGTTCCTCAAGACCTTTTGCCTCGGCTTTTTTTCTGCCGTGACGGTCATGCAGGTACAGTACGAACCCTACGGCAATCAGTGCGGCAAGTATGATCAGACTTACTTCCATGGTTAAGCCTCCGAAGTTAACGGGTTTACCGGCTCCAATGTAAAGCCTATGCCGCGCAGATGATCCCAAAAGTCAGGATAAGACTTGCTGACAACCTCTACATCACGGATGACAATGCCTGGAAGGAAGAGCGCGACAGGGGCAAATGCCATTGCCATGCGGTGATCATCGTAGGTGTCGATCGATAGCGGCACTTCGGCATCGACCGGCGCACGCTCGCCCTCCCATTCAAGGGTGCTGTCATCGGGCTGGCCTATGACAAATGACAATTTACACAGTTCGGTGCAGAGCGCAGTAATTCGGTCAGTCTCTTTTATCTTGAGTGTGGAAAGGCCTGTGATTCTAAACGGAATATTCAGCACACAGCAGGTCACAATGACGGTCTGCGCGAGATCGGGACAGTCGGATAGGTCGGCAACCATGCGCGGAGTTATATTGGGTGACGCATTCAATTCAAGCGCGCCTTCATCATCCGGTTCAGCCTCTATTCCGAAATTGGAGAAAAGGCTTTTCACGCGGCTGTCGCCTTGGAGTGATTCCTTTTCCAGCCCAAGCAGTTTTATGTCGCCAAAGGAGAAGGCGGCAATCTCAAACCAGTATGATGCCGCCGACCAGTCAGCCTCTACACAGAAATCTATCGCACTGTATCTCTGCGGGGCGATGGTTATGGTGTTGCCGTAAAAGTCACTTTCCACTCCCCACTGTCTCATAAGTCCGAGTGTCATAAGTATGTAGGGTCGCGAAACCGTCTCTCCCGTCAGTGTTACGGTAAGACCCTGCTCCATAAGTGGCGCCGCCATCAATAGAGCCGAGATGTATTGTGAACTTATCGAGCCGTCGACGGTTATGCTTCCGCCGGTGAGCCGTTTGCCTGTGATTCGCAGTGGAGGGTAGCCTTCTTTCTGAGTGTAGGATATGTCGGCTCCACACTCGCGGAGCGCGTCAACGAGTACACCTATAGGCCGCTGTCTCATGCGCTCGGTGCCGTCAACGGTTACCGTGCGCCCCTCCTGCATCGTAAAATAAGCGGTGAGAAAGCGCATCGCCGTGCCCGCCGCGCCTATGTTGATTTCGGCGCTGTCACTGTCAAGTGCACGACGCATCGCGTCGGTGTCGTCACATTTTGCCACCTCGCCGATGGACCCGCAATTGCCGGCCAAAGCGTTTATCATCAGCACACGATTGCTGATGCTTTTCGATAGCGGAAGCTTTATCTGTGCATCTGTGATCTCTTCGGGTGGAAATATCTGATAGTCCATAATGCAAATAAGTTGTTGCGGAGATTATTGGAATTTAAAAGGTTGATGCTTTCAGCCAATTGTGCCATTCTTCATGACTGCCGTTGAATGTGTTCAGGTCGACTTCCGAATCGCAAGCCTCGGTCCACCCAAGGTGACTGTATTGCCACAGCGACCAACGGGTATTGTCATCAAGTGGCGGATCGGTGAACGAGCATATCCATAGCGGGAACTCGTCAAACCGTCCTTTCAGAAATCGCTCATAGCCATCTTTGTTGGTGTAAAACATGACGTTGTGTCCGTTGCGTTGCAGGCATTCTATCATGGCACGCAAGCGTTTTACGATATCGTCGGTAGCTATATTTTCTGGATTGCTCCACTCTTCGAGGTCGATCACGGCGGGCAGGTCGAGAGTCTTGCCGCTAAGGGAGTTTAGGAAATTGATAGCCTGCATCTCCCCGTCGGTGTCAAACCGGAAAAAGTGATAGGCGCCGACTGCCTTGATTCCGGCATTGCGTGCCTTACGGTAATTGGAGTGAAACCGGGGATCCTTGAAACTTGTCCCCTCTGTGGCTTTCAACATTATGAAGTCGATGGAGTCGCGGGCGATCCGGTCAAAGTCGATATCGCCGTTGTGGGAAGACAGATCCATGCCTCGTACCGGAAACATCTTTTCGTCGACATCCACCGACCTCACGGTGTGGCGGGTGTTTACGAAAAGCAGGCATGCGGCGATCACTCCCGCCACAAACACAATTGTCGCAATCCAAATTTTCACCTTCATTTCAGCAAAGGTAGTGAGAATTACCGACAATCGCTAATAATCAACTCCCAATGTGCTTGAAAATGTTATTTGTCGGCACGATGGAGATTGCTTATTTTGCTCAGCAGATTGACTTTCATGTCGTAATAGTCACGTGACATAAGCACCGGGTGGCTGTCGGGATTATAGAATCGCTGCTCTTCGGGTCGCACCTCTGTCGAGAGCTGATGCCTTACATAGTCTTGTATCTCTGACAGCGGTTTCTTGGGAAACAACCGTTTCCCTCTTTCCATTACCTTGACTTGTAACGGCTGTAGTCGGCATCCCTTTAGGTTTACGTGCTGCCAAGGCTTGTCGGATGACACGCAATCGAGTGTCGCGGGGTCGGGGATTGTATCGCTATGATGGGTGATAAGTTCTCCGACGCTTGCGCCCTCGCTGTCATAGATGCGATATATGCTCTTTAAGCCTGGATTGGTGATTTTTGCAACATTGTCCGATACCTTTATCTTAGGTTCCCACTTGCCGTCACGTTCCATGGCTGTAAGCTTGTACACGCCTCCAAATGTCGAATCGCTCTTTGCCGTGATGAGCCTTTCGCCTACGCCGAAGATGTCTATGCATCCGCCCTGTGAGATGATGGAACCTATGGTGCCTTCGTCAAGACTGTTCGACGCCACTATCAGGCAGTCGGTCATACCTGCTTCGTCGAGCATCTTGCGCGCTTTTTTTGATAATGAGGCAATGTCGCCGGAGTCGATGCGGATGCCGCGCAGGCGTTCGCCGCGGGGCTTAAGCAGGTCATTGAACACGCGTATAGCATTCGGTACGCCTGATTCGAGGGTATTGTATGTGTCGACAAGAAATACCGACCGGCTTCCGTAGATGTCGGCATAAGAGCGGAATGCCTCGTATTCCGACTCAAATGCCATAATCCAGCTGTGGGCCATGGTGCCTGTTACCGGGATGTCAAACATTTCCCCGGCGATAACGGTAGCAGTGTTGTTCACACCCCCGATATATGCGGCACGTGCGCCGTAGATTGCCGCGTCGGCATTGTGGGCGCGGCGCGCCCCCATGTCGGCGACGGCCCTGCCCTGTGCCGCGCGGACTATGCGGTTGGCCTTTGTGGCTATGAGCGATTGGTGATTGAGCTGTGACAGCATGGCTGTCTCTATTATCTGAGCTTCGATAAGCGGGGCCATTACTGTTACAAGTGGCTCGTCGGGGTATGCAACGGTACCTTCGCGGAAGGCGTATATGTCGCCGGTAAATTTGAACCCTCGCAGATAGTCGAGATATTCCGATGCAAACATACCCAGGCTGTTCAGGTAATCTATATCGCGGTCGGTGAAATGAAAACACTCGATAAACTCCAGCGTCTGTTCAAGCCCGGCAAAAATGGTGAATCCGCCGTCGTCGGGATTGCGTCGGTAAAACATATCGTAGACTGTTTTTTCCTGCCCCTTGCCGAGAAGAAAGAAGCCATTGGTCATCGTAAGCTCATAAAGATCCATGAGCATCGAGATATTGCGTTGTCCACACAGAGAATTTTGTTCCATTTCCGTTTGTTTTATAATTTATTAATTAACAATGTGGATATGGCTCTTTGTTCATCGGTCAAGGCGTCTATGGAAATGTTTGTAAGGATTGGAAAAATTTGTTAGCTTTGCAACTGATGGAGATAGGTGTGAAAAATATGGTGTGCGACAGGTGTGTGATGGTGGTTGCCGATATCATGCGCCGTATGGGATATCCTGACGCACGTGTGACGATGGGGCGTGTCTCTGTCGATAATACACTCTCCGATAAAGAGTTTGAACGGCTTGACGGAATGCTTGTAGCTGCCGGATTTGAGCTTTTGCGCGACCGTGAGTCATCCCTTGTGGATAGCGTCAAGCGTGAAGTTATATTGTTTGCCCGCAATCCTGAGGTAAATTGCCGGATGAAGCTGTCGGCTTATCTTGCGGAACGGATTGGTATTGATTACCGCACATTGGGCAAGCTATTTGCCGGACATGAAAACCGTACTATCGAGAGGTACTACATAGCGCAAAAAGTTGAGTATGTGAAAGAGTTGCTCGCTTATGGCGACATGACAGTGTCGGAGATAGCTGACATGACTGGCTATAGCAGTGTGGCCCATCTTTCGCGACAATTTCGTGATGAGACCGGGATTACTCCCACGAAATACCGCATGGCGGGTCAGCGAAAGCCGCTTGACAAGGTGTGACCGGCTATCGGATTACGGCAATATGCAACATTTTTGCAAAATAATGTAACGTGACAAAGATTGCGGTGGAGTAATTTTGTCGCAATGGAAATTTTAGAGACATTACTTTTTATGCTCAACGAGATGTCGCCCTACATCTTGCTTGGCTTTTTTATTGCGGGGTTGCTTCACGCGTTTGTCCCCGCAAGGGTTATGAGCCGTCATCTATCCGGATCGGGATGGCGGTCGGTGGTTAAGGCGGCAATTATAGGAATTCCGTTGCCGTTATGCTCATGCGGTGTACTTCCGACCGCCGTGGCTATGCGGCGCAACGGTGCGTCGAGTGCGGCCTCGTCATCATTTCTGATAGCGACACCGCAGACCGGTGTCGACAGTATAGCCGCCACCTATTCGCTTCTTGGACCTGCATTTGCAGTTATTCGCCCGGTTGCCGCGCTTGTGACGGCCTTTGCCGGCGGTTGTTTGGTCGGCAAGGCTGAAAAAGGCTCTCCGGAAGCGCAGGGCTGCTCCCGTGTAGGTGATGACGGGGAAACAATCCCTGACACTTTTGCCGGAAAAATGAAAAGCGCGCTTTATTACGGCTTTTTCCGCATGGTGCAAAGCATAGGGAAATGGTTGGTGCTCGGGCTTGTTATCGCTGCCCTTATCACAGTGTGTGTGCCGTCTGATTTCTTTGTGTCGCTTGCCGACCGACCCCTTCTGGCTATGATTGCCGTGGTGATTGTTGCGGTTCCGATGTATGTGTGTGCCACCGGCTCGATTCCCATTGCGTTATCATTGATGTTAAAGGGTCTTTCTCCTGGCACGGCACTCGTGCTGCTTATGGCCGGCCCTGCCGCCAACTTCGCCTCCATCACCGTGATATCCCGCACAATGGGCAGGCGTAGCGCGGCAGTGTATCTCGGCTCTATTGTCGTCGGTGCAATATGCTTCGGGTTTGCCGTCGACTACCTTCTGCCCAGCGAATGGTTTACCGCGCCATTGGCGACGATTCACGGCGCATGCCATGGGGTGTCATCGTTATCGGTGTTTGATACGGTATGTTCGGTCATACTTGTGTCGCTTCTTGTAATCGCTTTTACCGCACAATTATATAATCGTAAACATAATAAAATCACTGACATGACAACAGAGTATCACATCAAAGGAATGAGCTGTGCCCATTGCAAGGCTACAATAGAGAAAAATCTTGCCCGTATCGAAGGGGTGACGTCGGTTACTGTCGATCTGCCGTCGGGCGTGGCCTTTGTCGAGGGTGAGCATGACCGCGACGCCGTGATCGGGAAGATCCGCGAAATAGGTTTTGATCCGGTCGACGCCTGATACGGGCAGAGGGTCAGAGATCAAAGGAGAAATTACCCGATAGATGAAGCATGGACAGGAAATAGACCATACCTTCGTAGTAGCGGTATTTCCCGGTGGGCGGCTCTGCATCCCACAACCGTTGGATAAATTCGGCGGCGAGGGCGCGCTCGGCAGGATCATCCGATTTTGCAAGCGCGATCGCACCTACCGCATTTGACCCGTCCATGCCGCGTGAGTAACCTCCAAACGGATTGCTCCCGTCTACGGGGAAATGACCGTGGGCATATCCGTCATTCTTGAAAAATCGGAGCATCCGCTTCATAACGTCGCCCTGGCGTGACTTGTCTTTACCTGTAAGATAGTAATCCATGCCGATATTCATCGCGCACCGGATAGCGTCATACATGTAGATCGAGGTGTCATATCCCGCGTGCGGCCATCTGTAAGGTGAGCCGTCGTAATTGCTATAGTCGGGGTGCAGTCCGGTGACCGGATGTGCGCTCTCTATGAGGTGGTCACGCGCGGCGTCGGCCGCTTCTTTCCAGAAGTCACGGTCGGTTGCCGCAGTCACGGCCCAATAGTCAAGGAATGCGGGCAACTGATACGACGGGTCGGTAAACCCGTGTCCGGCGTTGTCGGGAACGAAGGTTATCAGGCGTCGGTCGCGGTCGAACAGGTCATATACACCTGTCTTCTCCCCGTCTTTTGTCATTATTTTCCTCAATATCTCGTTTGCCTCGTCGATGTATCGCTGTTCGTTCCACCGCTTGCCGGCGAGGAAAAGTGAGGTGACGTAGTACAATTCGCCGTCGGAGGCGTTGCTGCCTCCGATTTTGGTGCCGTCGGGCAAGCATTGCCAGCAGAAATAGCCGCTCCATGGTGAATCCTCGCCATATGCCATGTATTCCTTGCTCCAGTTCCAGAGACGGTCAAATTCATCGCGCCTGTCAAGCTGAACGCTTATCATCATGCCGTAGGACATACCTTCGGTGCGCACGTCATTGCTGCCGGTATCCATGATAAACGCCTTGTCGTCATCGGCGAGGTAATACACGCTGCATTGCCCGTCATCCTCATATCTGGTGATGTCGCCGGGCGTGAAAAAGTGACGCCATACGCTTTCGATTTTTTCTTTTGTCTCTTCCTCTGTTTTCCCAAGGACTGTGCCAAACATATTTTCGGCATATCCCGTCGCGGCTGTCAGCACCGCACATCCTAAGATTGTACTTCTAAGCTTAGTCATATTATAATTATTGTGTGTAGAGTTATGGTCTGCCACGTTTGGTGGTCACGATGATTGCACCGTTGGCTCCACGCGAGCCATAGATCGGGGCGTCTTTGAGCACTTCCACGCGCTCCACGTCGTAAAGACTTATGCCATCGAGTGAGCTGACCGGCAGGTCGTCGACCACATAAAGCGGTTCATTTGATGAATTTATGCTGTGGATGCCGCGGATGGTGACACTCTGGTCGCCGTTGCGCGAGCTTCCACTTATATTGAGCCCCGGCACAAGCCCGCGGAGCGCGTCAAGTATGTTGGATTGCCCGGTCGCGCGCAGTCTCGCCCCGGTGATGCCGGAACTCGCGTTGATGCGTTCGCGGCGTTTCACATATCCGTAGCCGAGATCCATTATCTCCGGCTCTTCGTTGACTTCCTTTATGCCGGCGTCGATTACCGTGATTTTCATCGACTTCCTGCCGTCGACGGCAATGCGGTAGACTTTTTTCTTGATTTTCAGGTTGAGGGTATCGGTGGGGTTAACTTCGCTCAACCCGAAACGCCCCTGCTTGTCGGATGTGGCATAGCTGCCTTCGTCTTTTACCCATACCCTCACTTTGCTGACCGGCTTGCCCCCGGCGTCAACGATAAGCCCGTTGAAGGGTATCTCTTCCCCTTTGACGGAAAACAAGACCGACAGCATTGTAAGTAAGCTTGCAATGTATTTCATGATAATGATGTTTTTGCAAATATACAAATAATATTCATAGTGACACGACATTATAGCGATGAAAGTATTAGTGCGTTGGCGCGATCCACGACCGAGGTGTCGAGCGACGCGAGATATATGCGCGTGGTCGCCTCGGAGTCATGACCCATCCCTTCGCTGATCACCCCTACCGGGATGCCTTTGGCCTTTGCCGCCGACGCCCAGCTGTGGCGTGCCACATAAAGTGTCAGCGGTATCTCCACTCCGGCCATCTCCGCGATCTTTTTCAGGCTGTTGTTGATATTGTAGCTTGCGTTGCGGTAGCTGCATCGTTCGTTGGTGGTGCCGTTTTTGATTATCGGAAGCAGGTAGCCGCTTCCATTGCGGGGATACTTGTCGAGGATAAGTTGCATCTCCTTGGTCCACTTTATTACAAGCTGTTGCCCGGTCTTGCGCCGGCGGTAGGTGACATACCCGTTTCTCAGGTCGTTTTTGCGCAGATACGCCATGTCGACAAAGCTCATCCCCCTGAGATAGAAGCTGAGCAGAAACATGTCGCGCGCATAGTCAAGGCGTGGTATCATGGTAAGGTCAAGCGTCTTGATTTTCTTTATGGCGCGGATGGGGAGCGCACGCTTCACGGTCTTGTCGACACCCGTGTACACGCGTCGGAACGGCATCCGGTCCTCGGTAATGCCGAACTCTACCGCACGGTTATATACAGCTCGCAGTATCCTCGTGTAGAACGAGATGGTATTTGGTGCCACGCCGCGTGACCGTTGCCATGCCTCATATGCCTCCATCAGTTCCGGTGTGATGCGGTCGAGCATTATGTCGCCGTCGCTCGCTGACGGGCGGGAGCTGAGAAATTTGCTGAAACTGCGCTGTGCCGCATAATATGTCTCGGAGGTTCTTATCCTGGCATTTTGCCGGAGCGTGTCGATAATGTTTTTCATGAAATTGCCGAATGAACACTCGCTAGTGTAGCGGTTAAATTCCTCTATGAGGTCGTCGGCGGAATATGCTGCACGGCTGCTTTCAAGCCGGCGTACAATACGGTTGAGCCGTTCCGTGTCGTGGAGTATGTTTTCCCTTATGGCGAGGATTGCCGGCTTGCGCGTATCCATGTTGCCGGACGTCACTGTGGCGCGTCGCTCATTCCACTCGTCTGGGTATATACGGTAGGGTGAGAGCAGCTGCCGCGCCTTTCTCTCGTGGATTATCTGATAGTAGATTGAGCCTTCGTGTCCGGCTACGGTGGAGGGGCGGAATTTTACTTTGATTGATGCCATCTGATTTGAGTTTTTTTACACCAAGTTACAGCAAGAATACTCACCTTGACATCGAATTGCTTATGTAAATTGCGGCGGATATTATGTCAAACGCCTGCAAGCATATGCTTGCAGGCGTTGATGTTGGAGCGGAGAGAGAGGCTCTCGAACCTACGCTTTCAGAAAATATCATAAAATTGCAAATCATTGATAATCATATATAATCAAATGTATGGAGTAAATCTAAATCTTTCTGAATATGTTTTGTTATCTCAAATATTGGGTGTAAATTTGGGTGTAATTTTCAAACGCACCCAATTATGAATATCAAACGTAACATCATTTTTGCATTGGAAAGCCGGAAGAAGAACGGTGTGCCAATCATAGAGAACGTGCCTATCCGTATGCGCGTCATATACACAAGCCAACGTATCGAGTTTACAACAGGCTATCGGATTGACGTAGCCAAATGGGATGCCGACAAACAACGGGTAAAAAACGGATGCACCAACAAGCTAAAACAAAGTGCATCCGAAATAAATGCGGACTTGCTGAGATACTATGCCGAAATGCAAAACGTATTCAAGGAATTTGAGGTGCAGGAAATCATGCCAACCACCCAACAGCTAAAGGATGCGTTCAATCTGCGTATGAAAGACACCAGCGAAGAACAACAGAAAGAAACGCAGATTAGTTTTTGGGAGGTATTTGACGAGTTTGTAAACGAATGTGGCAATCAGAATAATTGGACAGCATCTACATACGAAAAATTTGCAGCGGTGAGAAATCACCTCAAGGAGTTCAAGGAAGATGTAACCTTTGAATACTTCAACGAGTTCGGCTTGAACGAATATGTGAATTTCCTGCGTGACAAAAAGGACATGAGGAACAGCACCATCGGCAAGCAGATGGGATTCCTCAAATGGTTCCTGCGTTGGAGTTTCAAAAAAGGGCATCATCAGAATATAGCATACGACACTTTCAAACCCAAATTGAAAACCACCTCTAAAAAGGTGATATTCCTGACTTGGGACGAATTGAACAGGCTGAAAGATTATCAGATACCAAAAGACAAACAATATCTGGAGCGTGTAAGGGATGTTTTTCTGTTCTGTTGCTTCACAAGCCTGCGATATTCAGATGTTCGTAACCTGAAAAGAAGCGATGTGAAACCCGACCATATCGAAGTTACAACAGTTAAAACGGCAGACAGTCTGATAATCGAACTGAACGACCACAGTAAAGCCATACTCGAAAAATACAAGGAAGTCCATTTTGAAAACCACATGGCACTGCCTGTTATCAGCAATCAGAAGATGAATGATTATCTGAAAGAATTGGGGGAACTGGCTGAAATCAATGAGCCTGTACGGGAGACTTATTATAAAGGAAATGAACGTATAGATGAAGTCACCCCAAAATACGCATTGTTAACAACCCATGCGGGAAGAAGAACATTCATCTGTAATGCGCTGGCTCTCGGTATCCCGGCTCAGGTGGTTATGAAATGGACGGGACACAGCGATTACAAAGCAATGAAGCCCTACATTGACATAGCGGATGATATTAGAGCCAATGCCATGAATAAGTTTAATCAACTATAAAAGTATCAATTAGTTTCATTGGTTACCGCCTTTGAATTATATTTGTAACGCGAAAATATCATAAGATGAACAACAACGGATATAACATAGAAAAGACGAACTTTGACGCATTTATAAATGCTGTCGGTTCGGAAATACAACAAGCGCAAGTGCGGCTGATTACCGCAGCCAATGCGCAAATGCTGTTCCATTACTGGAAGATGGGCAACTATATTCTATATCATCAGCAACTACACGGTTGGGGAAGCAAAATCATCAAGCAATTGGCAAAGGCTATCCGGTTCAATTATCCCGAAAAGAAAGGCTATTCGGAGCGTAACCTTACTTATATGTGCCAGTTTGCACGGTCATATCCGCTAAACGTGCTACGAAGTTTCATTGATACGGATGCAAGGCTATCTGTTCCAAGCATACAGAATGTTACAGATGAGGTTCTGAAACTAAACGAAGGACATTTTACGCAGAAACTTACTGCGCAAATACAATCCACTGATTGCCAGTCTTTAGAATTTACGCAGGAAGCTCCTGCGCAAATTCAAGATGTGGAGAAAACGGTTTCTGCCATTTACAAAATGGGGATTAGTGAGATAGAAAAGTTGTTCTTGACTTCCCCTATTGCCAGAATAAATTGGGCAAGCCAAATGGTCATACTTGACGGTTCGTTACCGTTAGGCATAAGATATTGGTACATGAAACAGTCTGTGGAAATGGGCTGGAGCAGCAATGTTCTTAAAATGCAAATTGAAACCAATCTGTATAGCAGACAAATCAACAGCAACAAGGTTAATAATTTCACAGCCACGCTTCCTGCACCGCAAAGCGACCTCGCCAATTACCTGTTGAAAGACCCGTACATCTTCGATTTGGCAGGAGCGAAAGAAAAGGCAGACGAAAGGGATATAGAAGAGCAGCTGGTAAAGCATGTTACCCGTTATTTGTTGGAAATGGGCAATGGTTTTGCTTTCGTTGCTCGACAGAAGCATTTTCAAATTGGCAACAGCGATTTCTTTGCCGACTTGATTTTATATTCAATTCCCCTACACGCATATATCGTAGTGGAATTGAAAGCAACCCCATTCAAACCGGAGTATGCAGGACAACTGAATTTCTACATCAATGTGGTGGATGACAAACTGAGGGGAGAGAATGACAACAAGACTATCGGGTTGTTGCTGTGTAAGGGAAAAGATGAGGTGGTAGCACAATACGCATTGACAGGCTACGACCAACCAATAGGCATCAGTGATTACCAGTTGAGCAAGGCTATACCTGAAAACTTGAAATCAGCTCTGCCAAGTGTGGAAGAGGTGGAAGAAGAGCTGTCATCTTTCCTTGACAAGGACAATAATCCCCAGAATTGAGGTCTATGGCTGTAGAAATAAACAAACTGATTCCCCTATACGGAGAACTCAACAGAATATATAATGATTGGGTAACCAATTATGCTTTTTCTTTTGACAAGCAGAAATTCATCACCGTTTTTTACAGGCAGCACAATGATACAAAGGCTTTTGAATCCGCTATCCTTGAACTGGTACTTGACAAGCATAAAGAACAATACACATTGATTCTCAATAGTCTGAAAATCGAAATAGAAAAGAATATACGGGCTTATGAAACAAAACCGCTGAATGATGACATCATAAAGCGTGTATGTTTTCACTACGCAGACAGGCATAATTCTGCAATTAAAGACCAGTTGGAGATTACCACCAAGTTGCACGAGCCTTTGAATGACGCATACCACAGATATGATTTCATTGGTTTTCGGGAGCATACGGACGAAGAAGAAATACAGGCAGAAAAGGAATATGAACGCTGCAAGGCTGAATACGACAAGGAAAAGAAGGAACTGGATAAACTCTATGAATTGCAAAAGCAAGACAGGAAAGAGGCTTTTCAATATATAGAGAACCTTTCAGGTAATGTTTACCGCCTAAGCCTTCTTTTTATGGAAATTCTGAAAAAGTACCTTCCTGATGATGTGGAAGAAAAACAACCGGAAAAACCTGTCAAGCAAAATGAGCAAGAAGAAGTACAGAATAGACCGGAGGGGCAGCATGAATATTTTGACATGAAGTCGCTTTCACCCATTCATGAAACCTGTGTCGGGGAGCAGTTCGAAGCCATTACCATAGCGGACTTCTATGCCAATATAAACCTGTACCCCTGCAAAAACAAACTAAAAATCAAGGCAAGGGAAAAGATACGGGTGTGTTATCTGATATTCCTGATGAGCGAGAAACTATCCAAGCAATACAGGGATGAATGGAGAAGCCAAATATTAAAATTGTTGGATATTGACGAGAGCTATTACAGGTCGAAATACAAAGAACCTGTTTCCGATTTTCCGAGTGACAGCAACCAAAGATTCGCCAAAGAAATGGAAAGCATATTCTGATAATTCGTGATATAACCTGACATTCTACGAAATTACCACTTTTACCACTCAAATTAATTTTTGAGTTGTATTTTTATTATCTGATATTTAATGAAATAGCGCAATATCCCATTTATATCATCCACATCCTTACCACTTACAGCCATACCTAATTTTGCATCGTTCGAGAACAGAAATAACAGCCAGTGCGCAGGGCTGATTGTTTAACGGCTAAATAGATTGAACGATGACAAATCTTCAAGAGTTATTATTAAAACCCGTCTGGCAGATGACAGGCGAAGAGTTCATATTTCTAAGCAAGCACGCTTCCAACCAAACGGAAGCGCAGCCGCAGCCCGTCACGGACACAGAAAGAAAATATGTGTACGGAATACTTGGCATTGCCAAATTATTCGGGTGCAGTCTGCCCACCGCCAACCGTATAAAGAAAAGCGGAAAGATAGACAAAGCCATTACACAAATAGGGCGCAAGATTATCGTGGATGCGGAACTTGCCCTTGAACTGGCTGGAAAGAAAACCGGAGGACGAAAATAACGGGAGGTGTACTTATGGATTATATGAAAGATATAAAGGAAATATCGACAGAAGAAGCGGTAATCCTTTGGCAAGCCTCACGTTTGAGCCTGTCGAAATGTTATGAGAAAGCACCTGAGATTCTTAAAGTGCATGGTTCCGTCATAGGGACATTGGGGAATTTCAGCGCATCCATCGGAAAAGCCAAAAGTAAAAAGACTTTCAATGTGTCGGCTATCGTAGCCGCCGCATTGAAGAACGGCACGGCATTGCGATATGTGGCGGAACTTCCGGAAGACAAACGGAAAATCCTTTATGTGGATACGGAACAAAGCCCTTATCATTGTCTGAAAGTAATGAAACGTATTTTGCGGATGGCAGGACTTCCCGATGACAGGGACAATGAGAATCTTGAATTTCTCGCTTTAAGGAAATACACGCCCGAACAACGTATCAGGATTGTCGAACAGGCTATCTACAATACGCCTGACATAGCCCTTGTAATCATAGACGGCATCCGTGACATGGTATATGACATCAACAGTCCCGGTGAATCGACACGCATCATATCCAAGCTGATGCAGTGGACAGACGACAGGCAAATACATATCCACACGATACTCCATCAAAACAAGGGCGATGAGAACGCAAGGGGGCATATCGGCACGGAACTGAACAACAAGGCTGAAACCGTCCTCCTTGTGGAAAAGGACAAGGGCAACGGGGATATAAGCAATGTTTCAGCCATGCACATACGGGCAATGGACTTCGAGCCTTTTTCATTCCGCATCAATGACAATGCCCTGCCTGAACTGATGGAGGGTTACAAGCCCGAAGCCAAGAAACCGGGAAGACCGGAAGAAGAAAAGTTCGACCCTTACAGGCATATCACCGAACAGCAGCACCGAATCGCACTGGAAGCCGTTTTCGGGCTGAAAGAGGAATACGGCTACAAGGAATTGGAAGACACCTTAATCAAGACTTATGTGTCAGTGGGTGTAAAGCTGAATCATAAAAAGGCGGTATCCCTCATCACCATGCTCCGGAACAAACGGATGATAGTGCAGGAAAACGGCAGAAAGTACACGTTCATGCCCGACTTCCACTATTAGCCCACACTTTGCAATCGCTTCACTTTATTCCGAGGGTCTATATATTAGGGATAAAGCGAAGTGGTTGCAGAATGTGACAAAACCGCTTCGCTTTATTACCGTACCCTATATATACGAGAATAAAGTGAAGTGATTATAGACCGTACTTCATAAAGAGGTACGGGCGAAAAGAAAAATAAACCAATTCAACTATCATTAAACCAATCGTTTTATGGATATACAGACAGCGAAACTAATCAAGATAGCAGATTATCTGCATAGTTTGGGCTTTTCTCCCGTCAAACAGCAGGGGATAAACCTGTGGTATAAGTCACCGCTAAGGGAAGAAACGAAAGCCTCGTTCAAGGTAAATACCGAGCGCAATCAATGGTATGATTTTGCACTCGGCAAGGGTGGTAACATCATCGCACTGGCACAGGAACTTTATTGTTCCGACCATGTGCCATATCTCCTGCAAAGAATCGGAGAACAGACACCCAACATTCGCCCCGTGTCCTTTTCTTTTGGCAAGCAATCATCTTCCGAGCCAAGTTTCCAACAGCTGGAGATTGTGCCGCTTTCATCTTCTGCCCTGCTTGCCTACTTGCAGGAAAGAGGAATAAACATTGCACTGGCAAAAAGAGAATGCAGTGAAGCGCATTTCACCCATCATGGCAAACGCTATTTCGCCATTGCCTTTCCCAACGTATCGGGCGGATATGAAATCCGCAACCGCTATTTCAAAGGCTGTATCGCACCAAAGGATATATCCCACATCAGGCAATCGGGGACAGCAAAGGAAACGTGCTATGTGTTCGAGGGATTTATGGACTATCTTTCATTCCTTACTTTGAGAATGGAGAGTTGTCCGAAATATCCCGAACTAAACAGACAAGATTATATGGTGCTGAACTCCGTAGCCAATGTTTCCAAAGCCCTCTATCCTTTGGGGAACTACGAGCGCATCCATTGTTTCTTTGACAATGACCGTGCAGGGATGGAAGCACTCCAACAAATCCGTATGGAATATGGCAGGGACTTATACATCCGTGACGCTTCGCAGACCTACAGCGGATGCAAAGACTTAAACGAATACCTACAGAAAAAGATAGAAAGGGAGAAGCAGGTTCAACCTGTCAAGAAGAAGCAAAATGTGCCGGCGAAGAAACCGGGAGGCTTTCGGTTATAGCCCACTATAACTACACGCTTCGCTTTCGTAGTTGTGGGCTCTCCCGAGGGGCTTATGGCTCTGCCCTAAGAACCCGACAAGGGCTGTCAGCCCTATGCAACCCGACCAAAGAGTGACCCTCTCTTTGGGAACTCCGCTCAGGAGTTGCACCCCTAAGAACCCCTCTGTGGAAGCGAGCAAAGAAATCTATCGTAAACAATAAATCAGAATAGCTATGGCAACAAAATCAAGCATACATATCAAGCCTTGCAACATCAAATCAAGCGAGGCTCATAACCGAAGGACTGCCGAATACATGCGTAATATCGGAGAGTCCAGAATCTACATCGTGTCCGAACTCTCTGCCGACAACGAGCAGTGGATTAACCCTGACTTCGGCAGCCCCGACCTGCAAATACACTACGACAACATCAAACAGATGGTAAAGGAAAAGACAGGTCGTGCCATGCAGGAGAAAGAGCGTGAGCGCAAAGGAAAGAACGGAAAAATCATAAAAGTGGCAGGATGCTCACCCATCCGTGAGGGTGTGTTGCTCGTCAAAGCGGACACCACAATGGCAGACGTGAAGAAAATTGGCGATGAATGCCAAAGACGCTGGGGCATCACTCCGCTTCAAATTTTCCTGCATAAAGACGAGGGACATTGGCTAAGCGGACAGCCTGATGCAGAAGACAAGGAGAGTTTTCAAGTTGGTGAAAAGTGGTTCAAGCCGAATTACCATGCACATATCGTTTTCGACTGGATGAACCACGACACGGGAAAGAGCCAAAAGCTCAACGATGACGATATGATGGAAATGCAGACTTTAGCATCTGACATCCTCTCCATGCAACGTGGGCAATCTAAATCCGAGACAGGCAAGGAACATTTGGAACGAAATGATTTCATCATTGAAAAGCAGAAAGCCGAACTGCAACGCATAGATGAAACCAAGCGACACAAGGAACAACAGATTAGTCTTGCCGAACAGGAACTCAAACAGGTAAAATCAGAGATACGCACGGACAAACTCAAAAGCGTAGCCACTGATGCTGCCACCGCCATAGCAAGCGGAGTTGGTTCTCTTTTCGGAAGTGGAAAGTTGAAAGAGCTGGAGCGAACTAATGAAGATTTGCACCAAGAGATTGCCGAACGAGACAAAGGTATTGACACCCTCAAAATCCAAATGCAGCAAATGCAAGAGCAACATGACAAGCAGATACGCAATCTTCAAGGAATGCACAACCAAGAACTTGAAGCCAAAGACAGGGAAATATCACGGCTGAACACCCTGCTTGAAAAGGCATTCAAGTGGTTTCCGATGCTCAGAGAAATGTTGAGGATGGAAAAACTATGCGCTGTCATTGGGTTTACCAAAGATATGATAGAGTGTCTTTTGACAAAGAAAGAAGCTATCCAATGCAATGGTAAGATTTATTCCGAGGAACACAGAAGAAAGTTTGAAATCAAAAACGACATCTTCAAGGTAGAGAAGAATCCGACCGATGATAGCAGACTTGTACTGACCATAAACAGGCAACCGATAAGCGAATGGTTCAAAGAGCAATGGGAGAAACTTCGGCAAGGTTTGCGACAATCAGCGGAAGAACCAAGAAAAAGTAGAGGATTCAAGTTATAAATCCGTTCGATATAATGCAAAACATCAATAAAATAACTAATTTTGCATTCGGATAGAGGCAACTCTTCCCAAGACATAAGAAAAAAGAAGCGTTATGCTCATCTTGTAACTTGAAAACCTGAGAGCCTTTCAAATTTGATGCAAGAGATAGCATAGTGGTTCTCACGCATACAGCGTGGGCTGCTATTGTTATATCTGCATCATAGGCTTTCTCAGGGCCGTCAAGTTAGATTGACATAGGTAGTCCGCGCTTTTGATTTAATAATCCGCTCTGTTGGGCTAAGGAGCGAAAAAAGAATGAATATGGAAATGAAATTCTGTCAGAGTTGCGGTATGCCACTGACTGACGACTATAAGGGAACGAATGCAGACGGTAGCCGCAATGAAGATTACTGCAACTATTGTTATATGGATGGCCGATTCATGCAGGACATGACGATGGAACAGATGATTGATCACTGCGCCCAATTCACCGATGAGATAAACAAGCAATCTGGGCAAAACATGACTGTAGAACAGGCTAAAGAGATGATGCGACAATTCTATCCCAATCTCAAACGATGGAAACACAAGCCATGAGGTATTGTTGTACGGTTTTATCCGTGTCTGATATAAACAAAGCCCGAAGTTTCTACGAAAATATATTCGGGCTGGAAGTCTGTCAGGATTATGGACGAAATATCCTGTTCTCATGTGGTCTGGCTTTGCAACAGGATTTCGATTGGCTCATTGGCGTGTCCAAAGAGCAAGTCTATAAAAAGCCCAACAATATTGAAATCGTCTTTGAGGAACATGATTTTGACGGCTTTCTGCAAAAATTGAATGATTATCCCTCAATCAATTTTTTAGGCAATGTCGTTGAGCATGATTGGGGACAACGGGTAATCCGCTTTTATGATTTGGATGGGCATCTCATAGAAGTCGGCGAGGAAATGAAAATGGTCATAGAGAGATTCATCTCTGATGGAATGACTTTGGAAGAAGTTTCCAAAAGAATGGATGTTTCTGTTGACGACCTGCTAAAACTATTGAATTACGGCGACACTTGTAGTAAACGATAAATCTCAATAAAATTTAGGAAAAAACAAATGGCTTTTGATTTCAAAAAAGAATGCAAGGAATATTATATGCCCAAAAACAAACCTGCGATTGTTGATGTCCCCGCAGCTAACTATATTGCTGTTAGTGGAAAAGGCAACCCCAACGAAAAAGGTGGAGCATATCAACAGGCTATCAGTATCCTGTATGCGGTGGCTTATACTCTAAGAATGAGTTATAAGACGGGCTATAAAATCAACGGTTTCTTTGAATATGTCGTTCCTCCTTTGGAGGGCTTTTGGTGGCAAGATGGCATGGATGGCGTGGATTATAGCAATAAGTCGTCATTCAATTGGATTTCTGTTATTCGGTTGCCAGACTTTATAACAAAGCAAGATTTTGAGTGGGCTGTCACCACCGCTTCCAAGAAGAAAAGAATTGACTGCTCCTCCGCTTATTTTTTAACGTTAAACGAAGGGCTGTGTGTGCAAATCATGCACTTGGGTTCTTATGATAGCGAACCGGAAACTATTGCCATCATGGAGCGGTATCTGTTACAGAACGGTTATGTTAAAGACTCGAAAGGAGACAGATTGCACCATGAGATATACCTTTCCGACCCCAGAAAGTGTGCTCCGGAAAAATTGAAAACAGTAATAAGACTCCCTGTTAAAAGAATGTGACAATCATATACTGACAGAATACATAAGTGAATTAATATATTAAATCCTAAAATCATGGATATACAACATATCATCAGTTTGGTCAAAGAGACTAAGGGGATAATCACAAATAGGGAGATGGCATCCCATGTAAAGGAAAAAGGAACTGCCGATTACGTTACTCAAGTGGATGTCGCTGTTCAGGATTTCTTGAAGGAAGCATTACATACACTCGAACCGGACATACAGTTTCTCGGAGAGGAAACCGGTTTGCAACTGATGGATGCAGACTGCTACTGGATTCTTGACCCGGTAGACGGCACAACCAATCTCATGCACGACTATCGGCATAGTGTGGTGTCGTTAGCACTTTGTCGTCAGAAAGAGATTGTCATGGGCATTATTTATGACCCGTTTCACGATGAACTTTTTTCTGCTGTCAAAGGAGAAGGAAGTTTCTTGAATGGCAAGCCTATACACGTTTCCTCCGCCATGAAACTTTCTGAAACCATCGTTGGTATCGGCACGGCAAAAAGAGAATTGGCAAGAGATAACTTTGCTCGGTTTCTCAAAGTTTATGAAAATTCCCAAGATGTCCGAAGGCTTGGCTCTGCCGCATTGGAGTTGGCATATACAGCGTGTGGCAGACAAGGTGGATATTTCGAGATATATTTGAATCCGTGGGATTATGCGGCAGGAATGCTTTTAATACAAGAGGCCGGAGGAAAAGTGACTGACTGGAAGGGAAATGCTCTTGACCCGGCTCAGGGAAGCCAAGTTATCGGAACAAACGGACAAGTTCATGAAGAATTATTAAAACTAATATTATGAGCGAAAGCCGTAGTCATAAAAGGAATAGATATGGACAAATACCAAATAAGAAGTTGGCTTAAAGATGATTTCTCCACTTTGGCAAAATATCTTAATAATAAGAAGATATGGGATAATTGCCGTGACAGTCTGCCATATCCTTACTCTGAAAGCGATGCGCAACAATTCATCCAATTCGTTTTAAGTCAAAACGAACAAAATAATTATTGCATCGAAGTAAATCGGGAGGCCGCTGGTAATATAGGTTTCACTCGTGGAACTGATGTGGAACGTCACAATGCTGAATTAGGGTATTGGCTTGCTGAACCTTATTGGGGTAAGGAAATTATGACTCAAATGTTAGCACAGGCCATTGATAGCTATTTTTCTCATACAGATGTGATACGCATTTATGCAAATGTTTATGCCGACAATATAGCATCGATGAGAGTATTAGAAAAAATAGGGTTTCGCAAATGTGGCATACATCATAATGCCTATTTTAAGAATGGGAAATTTTTTGATGGCCACTATTATGAATTGTTAAGAGCTGATTATATTAGGAAAGGAATTAAATGAAAACTATTGTCATGAATGAAAGTCGCGGAGTAATGATGCTATGGATTGGTATAACCATAGCAATTATGTTTTTCCTGCCGTTTGCCGTAGCAAAACTTGCATCCGAATGTGCAGGTATGGCATTGTGCATGATGCTGTTCCTTGTCATAAATCCATTGTATTCAATAATGCTTGGCATTATTTCCGGAAAGAATATCAAAAAATTATGGCCTCTCCCGATCATCTCTGCCGTGGCATTTCTTGCAGGAGTATGGCTGTTCTTTGGGATTCAGGAACCGTGGTTTCTGATATATGCCTCGGTCTATCTTTGTATCGGAATAATCTCAATGCTGATTACAAATTATATAAAGCAAAAATAATATGCCATACATATCCATTGAAAGCGGTAGATTGACCGCAGAGCAAAAGAAAGAGCTGATTGAACGGCTCACGGTAACAGCTTCCGAAATAACACATATCCCGGCGCAGTTCTTCACTGTCACAATCAAGGAGTTGCCTGATGAGAATTTCGGCATTGGCGGCAAGTCAATCAATGAAATCAAGCAGGAATATAAAGGTTAGGATTATGAATATTCAAAAAGAACTGGAACAGCTTTCTACGAGTAAAACAGGTTTACGTTTTAATGATGTGGATGTTATACCGGAAACGATTTACACAATCATGATAAACGAGGTTGTCCCATCATGTATAGAAGATGATTTCTATGGAAAACCGGATGCTGCGTATATGACAACGACAATTCCATTGTTCCGAAAAGCCGGGATTGAGGTAAGCTCTGTGCAGGATATTCTAAACAATGGGATTTACATTACCAATGCCGTCAAAACACCCAAAACCGAATATGCTGTTTCAAAGGAAAGCATAGAGGAAAGTCTGCCCTATCTGGAAAGAGAGCTTGCATTGTTTCCCAATGTCAAGGTTATCATGCTTATGGGGGATGTGGCAAAGAAAGCCTTTAATATGATTAGCAAGAAGGCAACCAAGAAAAATGCTGTCCCAAGCGTATCCACCTATAAATTGCGCAATACTGAGATTTTATATAACAGTATTCGTATCCTTCCATCTTATATAATGACGGGGCAAAACATACTGATTGAGAAATCAAAATTTGAGATGGCATCGGAGGATATTGCAACGATGTATCGACTTATTACAAAATAATGTTCTTATAGGTCTGTATCAAAAATGACAAGCCCCATACAAGCAAATAACAAAAAACGTCGCAATGATTCTGTATTGCTCGGCGGTTTTTTCTTAAATAATACAAAAACACCCAACTTTACATTCTTGGGTGTAAAATTGGGTGCTTATTTTGCAATTTGCTGATTTTCAGCGTTTATTGCGGAGAGGGAGGGATTCGAACCCCCGGAGGTGTGACCCTCAACGGTTTTCAAGACCGCCGCAATCGACCACTCTGCCACCTCTCCTTTGAGATTGTGAGTGCAAAGGTAGGCATTGTTTTTGACATATGCAATATCTTGCGCATAATTTTTTTCAACGAGAAATTTTGATATGGCAGTTTTGCGCAATGATCCAGCCATTGTAGGCTTCCGGCGTCTTGAAAGCAGAGCGCGGTATGAGCATTATGCAGTATTTGCCGGGGGTGAGGCGGTAGGCTATATGTTCGGATGTCACTTTTACCTCTTTGATGCGTTGCCAGGTGATCATGTCATCGGGTCTTGCCGGAATATCTTCGGCAAGCGGCTCGTAGACAAGTCGGATGCCGTCAGGTAAGATTTCCGCGTGGTGGGGGAGTATGGTCATGCGCGCCTCGGGGGCGAGCGCGTGGTAGAAATAGACGGTGATCATGATCGGTGGCAACACGACAAACACCATCATTAACGCTATCAGCACGAATTTTACGTCGACTGTCGCCGCGAGTACGAGGCATATGGCGGGAGGAAGTGCCATCACCCACCAGTTGCGACGGCACCATTGCTTCATTATGTAGGTGGCGAGCGTCGGAGCGCCCACCTTGTAGGTTTCAGTGGTCATATCAGCCTCAAAGTTAAGTAAAAAATTATCATATGGCATCTTGTTGGACTATTAAAACTTGTGTTTTTATGATGAAAAATGGACAACAGGTGTCCGAAAATGGACAATGTTCAATAGTGAGGATTCCTGAATATCAACGATTTAAGTTTTTGGCACGATAAATGCAACTAATTATGTCGAAAATTCATCTAAAAAACGCAATGGACAGAGAAATCCCAAAAGAAGAGCTTCGGAAAATGAAGCGCAAACGGTACATCACGATAGGATGCACCGTAGTGGCAGTGGCGGTTGTCATGGCCGGAGTTATGATGCTATCACGTACCGGCGTGTCGCGTAAGGATATTGTGATTGCAACGGTTGACCGTGGTACCATTCAGTCGTCGGTAAGTGCGAGTGGCAAGGTGGTGCCGGCTTTTGAAGAGATCATCAACTCGCCTATAGCCACACGCATAGTGGAGGTCTATAGAAAAGCAGGAGACAGTGTCAGTGTAGGCACTCCGCTTTTGCGCCTTGACCTTCAGACTGCGGAGACTGAACTTAACAAACTTATGGATCAGATCGAGATGCGCCGTCATGAGCTGGATCAGCAGAGGGTCAACAACGCTACCCAGTTAAGCGACCTGGAGATGCAGATAAAAGTCAAGGCTATGACTGTCGACCGTATGGCGGTGGAGCTTCGCAATGAGCGTTATCTTGACAGTCTCGGCTCCGGCACAGGTGACAAGGTTAAGCAGGTGGAACTTGAATACAATACGGGCAAGCTTGAGCTTGAGCAGATGCGTCTTCGTCTTGACAACGAGCGCAAGGTCAGTGACGCCAACCTTCGCCTGAAGGAGCTTGAACTCAATATCACCGGCAAAAGCCTTGGTGAGATGCAGCGTACCCTTGATGACGCGCAGATACGTGCCCCGCGTGAGGCCACACTTACTTATATCAATAATCAGGTGGGTCAGAAAATCTCCGAAGGTGAGCAGATCGCAATAATATCCGATCTCTCGCATTTTAAAGTCGAAGGCGAGATTGCCGACTCCTATGGCGACAGGGTTATGGTAGGAGCTGATGCAGTGGTGCGCGTGGGCAGGGACCGGTTGTTGGGAAAAGTGTCAAATGTCACTCCGCTTTCGCGTAACGGTGTCATTGCTTTCACAGTGCAGCTTGACGACGACAGCAACAATCGGTTGCGTTCGGGGCTGAAGACCGATGTGTATGTGATGTGTGATGTGATAGAGGACGCTGTACGCGTGACAAACGGTGCATTCTATAATGGTCCAGGTGATTACGAGATTTTTGTACTTGATGGTGATGATGAGCTTGTAAAGCGTAAGATAAGTTTTGGCGACAGTAATTTTGAATATGTGGAGGTGAAAAACGGTTTGCAGCCCGGCGACAGGATCGTAATAAATGACATGAAAGAATTTAAGTCGCGTAAGACATTGAAAATAAAATGATAGACTTCAAAAAAATATTAAGTCAGACTATTGAACAGGCGCGTGCCGATAAGGCATATACCGCACTTTATGTGGGCGGTGTGGCATTAAGTATTGCTACGGTCTTGATTTTTGCAGTGATCTATTATGTGAAGATTGCGGCGATATATCCGGAGTCCAACCGTAGTCGCACGCTTTATCTTGACCTGGTTAAATGTGTCAAATCAGACAGCACATCCTTGGCGATGGCGAATTTATCTTATCGTGCATTAGACGAGTGGATATATCAAATACAGAATGTTGAGGCGGTATCGGCAAAAAGAGATGCCACGATAACTGTCGGCGCCAACGGTAGCACGCGCATGCATGACGCTACGGTGCAATTTGTGGATCCTGCGTTCTTCAAGATATATGACCTTGAGTTCATTGCCGGCAAGCCGTTTTCCTCAGCTGATTTTAAGAGTGGAAGAAAAGTTGCTGTAATCACCGATCGATTTGCCAGAAAGCTCTTTGGAAGTGTCGACGATATCTTGGGCCGGGAATTTGGGAAAGAGAATAATCAATACACGGTAGTGGGTGTTGTCCGTCAGCCGAGCCGGTTGACCCGGGCGTCATTCGGCGAGGCTTACATGCCCTACACGTCAACCTCCAGCTATGACAATCCGGGGTGGAATCAAGATGCTCCTTACATCGGGGGAGGATATGGAGCCTTATTTCTTGTACGTGACAGCCGTCAGGAAGAGGCGTTGCGAGGGGAGATGGCTGAATTTATAAGAAAATACAATGCATCCGATGACCATTGGCATATAGATATATTGAATCAACCGCGTACACATCTAATCAGCGTGCTGCAGCGTTATCCCGGCAGCGATTTCTCATTTGCAGATGTGTTGAGGGATAATCTGTTGGTGCTGCTTGCGTTGCTGCTTGTGCCGGCAATCAACATCAGCGCAATGATTGCCGGAAGAATGGATTCGCGTATATCGGAGATGGGAATACGCAAGGCTTTTGGTGCCCGCCGTAGCCGGTTGCTTTCGCAGGTGATGTGGGAAAATCTGCTCTTCACCGTAGCCGGTGGCATTATGGGGCTTGTGATGGCGTGGCTCGTGCTTTATTGTTGCCGCACATGGGTGTTTGACCTTCTGCTTTCAGCCAATGAGATTGTCAATGACACATCGACAATCACCGTCACCGGCGAGATGATTTTTGCCCCTGTCGTATTTGTCATTGCGCTGTTGCTATGCATTATCCTCAATATGCTGTCGGCTCTGATTCCGGCATGGCGTTCACTGCGTCATCCGATAGTGTCTTCAATCAATGAAAAAAGATAATCGTCATGTGGAAACTGATATTTAGAAATCTATGGAGCCGCAAAAGACGTGTCGCGTGGCTCTTTGCCGAGATAGTGGTTGTCACGATAGTGATATGGGTGTTTATTGATCCTATTATTGTCAATGGGTATGTCGAATCTCTTCCACTTGGCTATGACCGTGACCGACTTTGCCTGATAAAGACTAATAAAATCAGCGAGGTGTCGCCGGAGTATGATCCCACGCGTGTCGATAGCGTTGCAGTTGCTGATGATATGCGCAATCTGTTGACACGTATACGTAACCTGTCCGACGTGGAGAGCGCGACTATAGTCGACTGGAGCTATCCCGAGGCAATGGGAAGTAGCATGAGCGGATTCAAGAAAGACAGTGTATGGATAACAATTCAGGTGATGCCATTGGTGCGCGGCTTTGACTACCTGACTACGTTTGGCATGAAAGCCATACCCGGGTCGCCCGGTGTCGATGAATTGCAAGACATGACTTCTGTCAGAGGCAATGTGGTGGTTACACGCACGGTGGCGGAGCTTATGTTTCCCGGGAAAAATCCGGTAGGACACTATTTTGGTGAGGATGAGGATGACTTCGCTCCGGAAGAAGGTGATTATCGCGTGGTCGGTGTGATCGAGGATGTAAGGGCTAAAAGTGTGACGAGTCTTCCTCTGCTTGTTTTCAATTATAATGATTTCAATCCTGATATAACCTATAATATAGTAGTGAGATTGAAAGATGATACAGGCAAGGGCCGGTTTATACATGATTTCAAGGAGAGAATGTCGGCGGAGATGCGTTCAGGCAATTATCGGTGCTATGACATAATCCCTTACGAGAAATTCAGTAAGGAATCGGCTTATGCCTCCGGTATCACCAATGATATAAGGTTAAAGACATTTCTGTCGCTGTTTTTCTTCGCCAACCTCCTGCTCGGAGTGGCGGGCGTATTCTATCTCCAGACCCGTAAGCGCAGTGAAGAGGCCGGGGTGATGCGCTCCTTTGGGGCAACACCGCGACGCATCAGGTTGATGCTGCTCGGCGAAGGATGGGTGCTGACTACTGCAGGATGGCTTATCGGATGCCTGATCTACTTGCAGTATGCAGTAAAAGAAGGTCTCGCCCGCTCTCACGACAACACCTCTTATGATGTCTATGATCCATCGTGGGTGTATGATCTGCCGTCACATTTCATTGCGGTGTCGCTCGTGGTCTACGTGTTTATGCTGATTGTGGTAAGCGCAGGTATAAGCATTCCCGCCTGGCGTATAAGCAGGGTAAATCCTGTAGATGCTTTGCGACATGAATGATAATGGGTCAAAAATTAAAAATAAATAATTTAAAAATATATAAGTAAATGGAAGTAATAAAGTTAAACGGTATCAATAAGATTTATCGTACAAATGAAATTGAGACTGTCGCTCTCGAAAATGTGAACATAAAAATCGAAAAAGGTGAGTTTGTAAGCATCATGGGCCCTTCCGGGTGCGGAAAGTCGACACTCCTCAACATTGTCGGTTTGCTCGATACCCCTACAAGCGGCACTGTGGAAATCGGTGACGTCAATGTGGCGGGGATGAATGACAGCAGCTTGTCGGCATTTCGCAACGAGAAACTTGGATTTGTGTTTCAGAGCTTCCACCTGATCAATTCCCTTAATGTGATAGATAACGTTGAGTTGCCCCTGCTTTATCGTAAGATGAAATCGAGTGAGCGAACACGCCTTGCAAAGGAAGTGCTTGAGCGGGTAGGGTTGAGTCACCGCATGCGTCATATGCCGGCTCAGCTTTCAGGCGGACAGTGTCAGCGTGTGGCGATAGCACGTGCGATTGTTGGAAATCCGGAGATAATACTTGCCGATGAGCCTACCGGTAATCTTGATTCGAAGATGGGTGCGGAGGTAATGGAGCTTCTTCACGACCTGAATAAAAATGACGGTCGTACGATTGTTATGGTGACCCACAATGAAGACCAGGCAAAGCTCACTGACCGTATAATCCGATTCTTCGACGGTCGACAGGTAAAATAAACGGTAAGGCGATCCCTTGCTCCTTCAAAAATAAATGGAATAAGTTATGATAAATGTAATAAAGCAGACAATTGCCCAGGTCCGTGCCCAGAAGATGCTCAGCATTATCTCTGTGGTGGGTACGGCATTGTCGATATTTCTCATCATGGTGGTGGTGATGTTGCAGCAGGTGAAGGTAGTGCCATTTTCCCCTGAAAGCAATCGTGACCGCTTCCTGCACGCCAAATATGGTAGCGTACATGTCACCAACGGGGAAGATTGGGAATCCAATGGCTTCATCTCATATGCCACTGCGAAGGCTCTTTATGCCGGTCTCAAGACCCCGGAGGCGGTGACGGTCTATACCCCCTATAATATGACGGTAAATATATCGCAGGCGGCACAGACGGCAATACCAGTCAAACAGATGCAGACCGACGACGTGTTTTGGCGGGTGTTTGACTTCGTATTTATTGACGGGAAGCCATATGACGCGGCGACTTTTGACGCGGCGATCCCTGTTGTAGTGATATCGGAGAGTGTTTCTCGCCAATTGTTTGGGACTACGGAGGTTACAGGCCGTCAGGTTATGATTGACCATACCCCGTTCAGTGTGGCGGGTGTGGTAAAGGATGTCTCCACGCTTGCCTCGATGTCTTATGCACAGATATGGGTGCCGTTTACCGTCACCGGACTTGACAAAAGCTCATGGCAGCAAGGTATAATGGGTAGCCTCGGGGCGACCATTCTTGCCCGCAGTCGTGACGATTTTGATGATATCCGTGCCGAGTGTGACGCCGCGCTGAAGAAGTATAACAAGGAGATTGAGCCTACTCAGTGGGAGCTGGTGAGTCGCAACCGCCCCTATGATCAGGAAAAACAGGTGATATCGGATTCATCTAATTTTGAGCCTGACGTGAAAGGCGCGCGCCGTACACGCTTCATCATCTACTTGATTCTACTTATCGTGCCGGCGATCAATCTGAGCGGTATGACCGAGAGCCGTCTCCGTAAGCGCGTGGAGGAGATCGGTGTAAGGAGAGCGTTCGGATGCCGTCGCAGCGAGCTTTTCACTGCTATTTTGAGTGAAAACCTGTTGCTTACACTTTTCGCCGGGGCTATAGGCTGGCTGCTTAGTGTGACGTTTGCTTGGTTGTGCAGCTCATTTCTTTTCGCCCAGCCTTACAGTGATGCATCTGTCGCCCCGACTGTGGATATCGCTATGCTTGTGCAACCGTCTACATTCCTGTGGGCACTCCTTTTCTGCTTCATTCTTAATCTGCTTAGTTCCGGGCTTCCTGCGTGGAAGGCGTCTCGGATAAGCCTTGTCAATGCAATCAATGCTAAATAGACCTGCTTTTATGAATCAAAAACTGTTCAAACAAATAAAAAACGAGTGGCGCAGTAACCTTTGGCTCTGCCTGGAGCTACTTGTGGTGAGTGTGGTAATGTGGTATATCGTAGACTATCTTTATGTGCAATGTCGTGTGTATACCGAACCGCTCGGCTTCGACATAAGCCACTGTTACAAAATCAGCATAAACGAGATCACCGATAAAAGCCCGGAGTATATTGACGATCCAACCGACGAGCAGCGTGGTGAATGGATTATTGATATGCAGGAGCGGCTTCGCCGTCGCCCGGAGATAGAGTATGTGGCATTGGGTCAGAACGCACATCCATATAACAATAGTAACAGCGGACGGAGTTTTAGGTTTGATACCTTGTATGCCAACGGTTTTTATCCTTACCGTGAGGTGACACCCGATTTTATGAATGTGTTCCGCTATGAGGGAGTCAATGGGGAGACTCCGGAGCAGCTTGCCGAGATGCTCCGCAAGGGTGAGATACTTGTAAGTGACAATCTTCTTAACCAGCTTGACGACAAGCAGCCCTCGATGTCTCAGTTTATCGGAACCGATGCCTATGAGTATAATGACTCTACAAAGCCTTGTCGCGTGGGCGCGTCAATTGTCCCTGTCAAATACAGTGACTTTATGCAGGGGCAGATGAATCGTACCGTGGTTATGGGCTTGCCTGAATATGCGTTTTGGGCACATGAGTTGGTCGTGCGTGTGCGTGACGGCATGGATAAGGATTTCATCGAGAATCTGCGTGCCGATGCTGACCGGCATTTCCGTGTAGGTAACCTGTTTATAAGCGACATACAGTCATTTGACGACATGCGCGAGAACTTTTTGCAAGGTGAATTCATCAGTATTCGCAATATGGTTACCGGCATGGCATTCCTGCTCCTGAATATATTCCTCGGATTGCTCGGTACTTTCTGGTTCCGCACTCAGCAGCGTACCCGTGATATTGCCGTGCGCAAGGTAAGCGGGGCTACCTCAAGTGATGTGTTCCGCCTTCTCATAGGTGAAGGATTGTTGCTGCTTGCCGTGGTTACATTGCCGGCGGTGGTGATTGATGCCAACCTTGCCAACCTTGAGTTCAACCAATGGTATGCAGGCTCTTATTTCAGTATCGGGCGTATATTGCTGTGTGCTGCCATAACTTTTCTGATTATGGCGCTGATGATTGTTGTCGGCATTGCTATCCCGGCATGGCGCGCCATGCATGTCACTCCTGCGACCGCACTTCACGATGAATAGATGATGAATAGATATTTTAATACTTGTCATGTCATTAACTTTATGAAAGTTTCTTTTATTAAATTAATAGTTACAATGTTGCTTTTCGGAACGGCATCGGCGGCTTTTGCCGCCGAGCCGCAGCCGATAACCCTTGACGATGCGATAGCCATAGCCCGGGCGCAGAGCGTTGATGCCGCTGTTGCGCTCAATGAGTTGAAACGTGCCTACTGGCAGTATCGTACATTCCGTGCCGATCTTCTGCCTGAGGTGAATTTTCAGGCAACGGTCCCAAGCTATCGGAAAAATTATTCAACCTATCAGCTTGATGACGGAAGCTATACCTTTGTTCGCAATAACAATCTCCAGATGAGCGGTACGCTCTCGATAGACCAGAATATATGGTTTACGGGAGGAAAATTGTCGCTGAATACTTCGCTTGATTTTCTGAAGCAGCTTGACGGCAACAAGTTTGACCGCTTCATGTCGGTGCCGGTGGCGCTTACGCTGAGCCAGCCTATATTCGGGGTGAATCATATCAAGTGGAGCCGCCGCATAGAGCCGGTGCGCTACGAAGAGGCTAAAGCGGCGTTCATGAGCGCGACCGAGCAGGTGGCGATGAAAGCGGTAGATCTGTTTTTCACTCTTCTGAAGCTTAAGGAAAATCTTAATTCGGCAGAACAGAATCTTGTCAATTGTGAAAAGCTCTATGAAGTGGCAAAGGTGAAGCGTGCCATGGGACAGATCAGTGAAAACGATCTGCTTCAGCTTGAGCTTAATGTGCTCAATGCCCGCACTACGCTGACCGATACCGGAAGCGACTATAAGGCAAAAATGTTTGAGATGCGCTCTTTTCTTGCCCTTGACGAGTCGGTAGAGCTGGAACCGGTGTTGCCGGAGGCAATTCCTCAGGCAAAGGTGCAGTATGATGACGTGCTGGAAAAGGCACGTGCCAACAATTCTTTTGCCAAAAATATACGACGTCGTCAACTTGAAGCCGATTATGAGGTGGCTAAGGCCAAAGGCAATATGCGTGAAATAACGCTCTTTGCCCAGGTGGGCTATACCGGTACATCCGATAATATGCGCGGTGCCTATAGCACATTGAAAGATAATCAAGTGGTGGAGATCGGATTCCGGATACCTATTCTTGACTGGGGCAAACGCCGGGGGCAGGTGAAAGTCGCCGAGAGCAATCGCGAGGTGGTGGAGAGCTATCTGCGTCAGGAGACCATGAACTTCAATCAGGATATTTTTATCCTTGTCGAGCGTTTCAATAACCAGCAGGCTCTTGTGAACGTCGCTTCAAGGGCCGACACCATAGCAATGAAACGCTATCACACTAATGTAGAGACATTCATGGTGGGCAAGATTTCTACGCTTGAACTCAATGATTCGCAGTCGAAGAAAGATGCCTCGCGCAGCGATTATATCGTAGAGCTGTTCCTCTACTGGTACTATTACTATCAGTTGCGGAGCCTGACATTATGGGATTTTGCTACCGGGACATCAATAGAGAGCGACATAGAAAAGATTGTCAGGCGATAAGTAACTCGCATAAATCGCGAATATTCCCTATCTTTGCAATATGATACTTGTGGTTGATGATGATAATGCGATAAGATTGTCGCTTTCTATGCTGTTGCGGAAGGCGGGTTATGAGGTGACGACGGTCTCCGGTCCCGCCGAGGCGATGGAGGTAGTGAGGTCGACAGTGCCGAAGCTTGTTTTGCTCGACATGAATTTTACCCGTGCCGTGACCGGTGATGAGGGGCTTACCCTACTTCGCCAGATCAAGATATTCCATCCCGGGGTACCTGTCATCCTTATGACCGCATGGGGCAGCATACCGCTTGCCGTGGAGGGGATAAGGTCGGGAGCGTTTGATTTCATTACAAAGCCCTGGGATAACAAGGCTCTTCTCAATCGGGTGGAAACAGCGATAAATCTGTCAGGTGGCAATGTGACTGTGACACAGTTTGACCGGTCGCGCATAATCGGCTCGTCGCAGGCCCTTATGGGCGTGCTTGACACGGTGAAACGTATCGCCGCCACCGACGCCCCCGTACTGATTATGGGCGAGAATGGCACCGGTAAGGAGCTTATCGCCGAGACGATACATGCCAACAGCCGTCGTAGCGGGGCGCCTTTTGTAAAAGTCAACCTCGGCGGTATATCGCGATCGCTTTTTGAGAGCGAGATGTTCGGACATAAGAAAGGGTCGTTTACCGGGGCTACTGCCGACCGGGAAGGTCGTTTTGCGGTTGCCGACAAGGGCACGATATTTCTCGACGAGATAGGCGAGCTTGACGTAAATTCCCAAGTCAAGCTGTTGCGGGTGCTTCAGGAACACACTTTCGAAGTGCTTGGTGACAGCATGCCGCGCAAGGTAGATATACGCGTGGTGTGTGCTACCAACGCCGATCTCGCTTCCATGGTTGCCGACCGTACTTTCCGCGAAGACCTTTTTTATCGTATCAATCTTATAACCGTAACGCTGCCGCCTCTGCGCGAACGTCAGGGCGATATCCCGGAGCTTGTCAATCATTTTGCCCGTCAGTTCAGCAAGGCAAATCACATGGACATGCCCGATATCACCCCCGGGGCGATGGCTTATCTTTCGAGGCTTCCGTATCCCGGAAATATAAGGGAGCTGAAAAATCTCGTAGAGCGCACAATGCTTATCAGCGGGTCGCCGTCGCTTGACGAGCATGCTTTCAAAAGCGCTGCATCTCTTACCCCCGACTCACCCGTGGCTTCGTCAGTTGCCTCCGGGAGTCTGGAAGATATTGAGCGCGCGGCGATAGAGAAGGCTCTTGCCCGTTGTGGCGGCAATATGTCGGCCGCGGCATTATCGCTTGGCATAAGCCGTCAGGCATTGTACCGGCGTATGGAGAAATTCGGCATATCGACATGAGGCGCAATCTGATTTTTATAATACTGTCGGTGCTGATTGTAGCACTTGGTGTTGCATTGTTTATGATTGTCAGGAACACCGCTGCACTATCTTTTTTTGTAGTCGAGGCTTTGCTTGCCTTGTGCCTGTTGCTGCTGTGGGCGTTTTATACAAGGCTTATAAAGCCTATAAACACGATTGCCAATGGCATAGACCTGTTGCGGGAACAAGATTTTAGCAGCCGTCTTTCTCCTGTGGGACAAAGGGAGGCCGACCGAATAGTGGAAATGTTCAATGGCATGATGTCGCGACTGAAAGAAGAGCGATTGCATGTAAGGGAGCAGAATCATTTTCTTGACTTGCTTATTGCCGCATCTCCTATGGGAATCCTTATATGCGATGATGATGACCGGGTGATGGTGGCTAATGATGCCGCGCTGAGATTTCTTGACATTCCCGACCGAGGCATGATTGAAGGAGAGCGGATATCGTCGCTTTCCGGACAGCTTGCAGAGGCTCTTTCCGCTGTGACGCAAGGATCTACAAATACAATACGCCTTAGCGATTCTATGATTTATCGATGTGCGCGTCTCTCTTTCATGGACAAGGGATATTCCCATCCGTTTGTCATGATTGAGAAGCTTACCGACGAGGTTATAAAGGCTGAAAAGGGAGCTTATGAGAAAGTGATACGCATGATGGCTCACGAGGTAAATAATTCCATGGCGGGTGTAGGCTCTATTCTTGACACCGCGGTATCGGTAGCATCTGACCCCGATATGGCAGAGGCTCTTGACGTATGTCGTCGCCGGTGTGAGAGCATGAGTCGCTTCATAACATCGTTTGCCAATGTCGTCAAGATTCCCCAGGCTCATCTTGCACCCTGCGAGCTCAATGCGTTTATTTCCGACGCAGTGCCGATGCTTGAGAGCCTGTGTGCCGGCAGGAATATCAGCCTGCGTCTCGAACCGGGTGCTGATGACGTTACGGTAATGCTTGACCGGGTGTTGATGGAGCAGGTGCTTATAAACCTGGTTAAAAACTCGGCGGAGAGCATCGGGCGCGACGGTGATATTATAATATCGGTTGACTCATCTGCTCCCGGCTTTTGTGTCGCCGACAACGGTGCAGGCATCGACAAGGAGACGCAACAGAAGATTTTTACTCCTTTTTTCTCCTCAAAAGCCGATGGCAGGGGACTCGGGCTTCTTTTTGTAGGAGAGGTGCTTAACCGCCATGAATGCTCTTTTTTTCTTCGCACACATGCCGACGGGCTGACGAGATTTTCAATTCGATTTCAACTTTAATGCCGTTAAGATTGTTTAAAATACCGGAACTTTATTTAGTGTAATTTAAACAATTTAAAATCACGATTATGAAGAAGTATTTACTTGCGCTGATGACGGTAGTAGGGTTCTGCATCGCCGCGCAGGCTCAGCGTACGGAAGTGTTTGCAAGCTACGGTGGTTATACTCAGATGGATGCGATGGACTGCCACGACGGAGGCCCGGATGTAAACAATGCCTGGGGTGCGCTCAACCTTGGAGTAAATGTGAATATTGCGCCAAATTTCTGGATCGGTCCTTCTTACACATTCTCCAGCACTACAAGAAAAAAGTGGGATGACAATCATTTCTACTATCATGCCATTATGCTCAACGGTAGATATGACTACTATCGCAACCGTATTGTCACTGTTTACGGCAAGGTGGGCATAGGCTCCGTGATCATGCACGAGACATGGCCTGATGACAGTAAAAACAAGGGCTATTTCGCTTTCCAGATCAACCCCGTGGGTGCGACCGTGGGTCTTACCAACGTGTTCTCTCTGTTCGGTGAGATCGGTTTCGGTGCACAGGGCCTTGTTCAGGTGGGCTTTAAGCTGAGGTTGTAATAACGCGTTTGAAAAGTAAAAATATACATGTGATGTGACCGGGAATGGGGCTTGTGTTCCATTCCCGGTTATTGCATTAATGTAAGGAATATTTGTTGTCGGATGTTAATTAGTCCGCGTAGTTTTCGTGCAGATGTAAATGAATGTTAATGAAATGCGAGAAAAAGATGGTAATAATGTTATTAAGTAGGAGGTAGGGGTTAACTTTGCCAAGCAAATTTATAGATTATGCCAAATATATTGACGAGTCTTGTGCGCAAGCAGGCACTGAAGTATGGTGACAGGGCTGTGTTCTGTTTCAAGAGCACACTGCAAGGCTCATGGGATGAGATTTCATGGAATGTTTTCAGCGAGAATGTCGATAAGGCGGCATGTGCGCTTGAAATACTCGGGATAGAGCCTACCCACACCGTCGGTGTGTTTTCGGCTAATCGCCCGGATATACTTGTTACTGATTTCGCGGCTTTTGCCAATCGCGCGGTGCCGGTGTCGATTTATGCCACCAGCAGTGAGGAACAGGTGGAGTATATTGTCAACGACGCGCGTGTGTCGGTGCTTTTCGTCGGTAATGAGGAGCAATACAACATAGCGCGTAAGGTGGCCGGAAAATGTCACTGCCTGAAGCAGATTGTGACATATGAAGAGGTGACCCTTCATCCTGACGACAAGCATACGATGACTTTTGAGGCATTTATCAAGCTTGGAGCCGCTGCCGGCGAGCTGTGCAGGCAAGAGGTAGCTGAACGGTCGCAGGCTGCGCGCCCCGATGATATAGCCACACTCCTTTACACATCGGGCACTACCGGCGAGCCGAAAGGTGCGATCCTGCTTCACTCATGTTTTGATGCGGCGATGGCGATCCATCAGGAGCGCCTGACCATGCTTTCCGACAAGGATACGTCGATAAGCTTC
Source organism: uncultured Muribaculum sp. (assembly GCA_910587665.1). Lineage (GTDB taxonomy): Bacteria > Bacteroidota > Bacteroidia > Bacteroidales > Muribaculaceae > Muribaculum. The sequence goes on along the minus strand of CAJUMZ010000001.1, from coordinate 101,100 downwards.
TTGCCGTTGAGCCACATCTTTGAAAAGGCGTGGACATATTACTGCATGGTGATGGGCATAAAGGTGTATGTCAACCTCGACCCGCACAATATACAGACTGCCATACGCGAGACCCATCCTACATGTATGTGCAGCGTACCGCGCTTCTGGGAAAAGGTCTATGCCGCTGTAATGGCAAAAATCTCACGCATGAATGCGGTGCAGAAGCTGCTTGTAAAGCGTGCCCTTGTAGTAGGCCGTCGCCGTAATATAGATTATGTAAGGCTTGGGAGGAAGGTGCCGCGACTGCTTGAGATGCAGTACAAGTTTTTTGACAAGCATGTGTTTGAGCCGATGCGCAAGGTGATCGGTATCGAAAACGGCAACCTGTTCCCGACGGCCGGCGCGCCGTTGTCAGCCTCCATCACTGAATTTCTACAGACTTGCGGCATTCCTATCATAATCGGCTACGGCTTGTCGGAGACGACCGCTACCGTGACATGTTTCCCTAAAATCGGTTACGAGATAGGCACTGTGGGAACGGTCATGCCGCGTATCATGATAAAAATAGGCGAACAGGATGAGATATACGTAAAAGGCCCCACGGTGATGGCGGGATATTACAACAAGCCGGAGGAGACTGCGGCTGCCTTCACGCCCGACGGATGGTTCAAGACCGGTGACGCCGGCAAGATTGATGATACCGGCGCGCTGATACTCACCGAGCGTATAAAGGACTTGTTCAAGACTTCCAACGGCAAGTATATAGCCCCGCAGGCGATAGAGAGCCGTCTGGGCGAAGACGAATATATCGAGCAGGTAGCCGTTATCGGAGACCAGCGCAAATATGTCACCGCAATAATAATACCGGCTTTTGAGGCGCTGAAAGAGTATGCCCGCAAGAAGCACATACAATATAAATCGGTGGTGGATCTCGTCAACAACAACGAGATACGCCGCATGATTGAAGGGCGTATCGAGAAACTGCAGAAAGGATTTGCAAGCTATGAGAAGGTGAAGAAGTTTACCTTGCTCCCTAAGGAGTTTACGATGGAGAGCGGCGAGCTTACCAATACGCTCAAGATACGCCGTCCGGTGATCAACCACAAGTATGCCCGGGAGATAGAGGCTATGTATGCGCAATAAGCTGATAAGCAACATTATTATTAACCATATTGAAAACGTATCAGATGATTACATTTGAACAGCTAAAAGAGACGATAGAGCGCAAGGATGCGCTGGGGAGGTATCTTTGACATCGACAGTAAGCGTGTCGAAGTAGAAGAAGAGGAATTGCGCACTCATGTGCCCGATTTCTGGGAACATCAGAAAGAGGCGCAGGCGCAGATGAAAAAAGTAAAGGAGCTGCATCAGTGGATCGATGGTTATGATGAGCTTGACAAGGCTGTAGGAGAGTTGCAGCTTGCCTGGGACTTTCTTAAGGAAGGTCTTGTCGAGGAGAGCGAGATTGACACGATGTATGCTTCGGTAATGGAAAAAATCGAGGCTCTCGAACTCAAAAACATGCTCCGCCGCGAGGAAGACTCGCTCGGTGCGGTGCTGAAGATCAACTCCGGTGCCGGCGGCACGGAGAGCCAGGACTGGGCGTCGATGCTCATGCGCATGTATCTACGCTGGTGTGAGGCGAAAGGTTATAAGGCTTCGATTGCCAATATCCTTGAAGGTGACGAGGCGGGTATCAAGTCGGTGACGATTGATGTCGACGGAGCGTTTGCCTACGGTTACCTGAAGAGCGAAAACGGTGTTCACCGTCTTGTGAGGGTGTCGCCTTACAATGCACAGGGCAAGCGTATGACTTCGTTTGCATCGGTGTTTGTGACGCCGCTTGTCGATGACACCATTGAGGTGAAGGTCGATCCCGCCGCCCTGTCATGGGATACATTCCGAAGCGGAGGTGCCGGCGGTCAGAATGTCAATAAGGTGGAGTCGGGCGTCAGGTTGCGTTATCAGTTTGTAGATCCCTACACCGGCGAGAAAGAGGAGATTCTTATCGAGAATACCGAGACCCGTGACCAGCCTAAGAACAAGGAGAACGCCATGCGTCAGCTCCGGTCGATACTTTACGACAAGGAGTTGCAGCATCGTCTCGCCGAACAGCGCAAGATCGAGGATGGCAAGATGAAAATAGAGTGGGGGTCGCAGATACGCAGCTATGTGTTTGATGACCGCCGCGTGAAAGACCACCGCACCAATTGGCAGACAAGCGATGTCAACGGGGTGATGGATGGGGATATTGACGGATTCATCAAGGCATACCTTATGGAATTTGCCGCAGAATCGGAAGAATAATCAAGTATGAAAGATAAGCTCACAATAATAAAGGTGGGCGGCAAGATTGTCGAGGAGGAGGCTTCTTTAAATAGTCTCCTTCGCGACTTTGCCGCTATTGACGGGTTTAAGCTGCTCGTTCACGGCGGAGGGCGTTCTGCTACCAAGGTTGCTGCGTCGCTCGGTATTGAGACAAAAATGGTTGACGGCAGGCGCGTCACTGACGATGCGATGCTTGATGTCGTGACGATGGTATATGGCGGTCTTGTCAACAAGAAGGTTGTGGCGCGTCTTCAGGCTCTCGGGGTTGACGCCCTTGGCATGACCGGCGCCGACATGGATATAATCAGGAGTCACCGCCGCCCGGTGAAGAGTGTAGATTACGGTTGGGTCGGTGATGTCGACCGAGTAAACGGCGAGGCGCTCTCCGCGTTGCTGCGTTCAGGTGTTGTTCCGGTTATAGCCCCTCTGACTCATGATGGCGACGGACACCTGCTTAACACCAATGCCGACACTATGGCGGGAGAGACGGCTAAGGGGCTTGCCCCGTATTTTGACGTGAATCTCGTGTATTGCTTTGAAAAGCCGGGAGTGCTACGTGATGAGAATGATGACAGTTCGGTTATCCCAGAGATAAATCGGGAATTATTTCTTTCGCTCAAGGAGGAGGGCATAGTTTCCGGTGGCATGATTCCGAAGCTTGAAAATGCGCTGTCGGCGGTTGATGCCGGAGTGTGTCGGGTGATAATCACCATGGCGTCATCGCTTTGTGATCTTGCCCGCGGTACCCACGTGGTAGGGTGACACTTTATTCTTAGCGTCAGTTTGAAATTGTTAAAATGTTAAAACGTAATTGTCCGCAATCTTTTTTATTGCGGATAATGTTTTGTCTATTGAATATATTTTAGGACAAAACAAAATTATATAACATTTAAACAGTTCAGGATTGATGAAAAGGTTATTGATTATTCCGTTGACGGCTGCGTTGTTGGCAATTCCGGCGAGTGTCGTTGCACAGGAGGAAGAAGAGGTGATTGTCACCGTTATTTCGGGAGATGAAGGGACTGCTCGCGATGTCCAGTCGGAGTTTGTGAAAAATGCGCCAAAACGTCAGAATGACAATGGTTTGCCCCGATTTGCCATTGTGGGTAAAGACAAAAAATTCTATCTTGGTATCGGTGCTCAGTTCCTGGGTGAGGGTATTGTGGATTTTGGCGACAATATGCCGTCGCCGGTGGACTTTATCCCGTCTTCTTTAACCCCTTCCGCGCCGGGTAGCGGTGCGGCATTGAGATTTACTGCGCTCACATCTTCATTTCATATAAATGCTGTCGCCATGCCGGGAACTAAAAACAGGATCGGTCTTTTCTTTAAGGCGGAAATAAATAACGGAAATGATTATGGATTTGATGTGTCGCATTTTTACATAACCTATCGCGGATTTCAGGTCGGATATACGTCAAGCCTTTTTAACGATGGTGCCGCAATGCCTTATACTATTGACTCGCAGGGCCCTAACGGATCAGCTGATTTTACTGTGTTCACGGCCGGTTACATACATGAATTTACCTCCTCTTTTTCAGGTGCGATAGGAATTGAGGCTCCTTCAGCCGATATAACTACAGGCAACGGTACGGCAAATGTCAGCCAGCGTGCGCCGGCAATACCGTTGTATCTCCAATATGGTTGGGGAGATGGAGCAAGCCATCTCAGATTGTCCGGACTTGTAAGGCCTATGCAGTACCGGGATGTCGTCGCCGGGAAAAATCATACTCCTGTAGGATGGGGTGTGCAATTGTCGGGGCTGGCAAAGGTGATGCCTGCATTGACTTTCTACTATGACGCTACTTATGGTGAAGGTATTGCGGAATATCTTCAGGACGATGAGGGGCTTGGTCTGGATGCAGTGCCTGACATGGAAAAAGCCGGAAGGTGCCGCTTGATGAAGTCAATGGGGCTTACTGCCGGCATGACTGTAAATCTTACTTCACGTCTTGCATTTAACGGTGCCTACAGCCATCTCACAAACTGGGCGCCTGACGGGACTGCTCCCGGGGCGGATCAGTATCGCTACGGTGACTACGTTGCAGCCAACTTTATATATACTGTTAACAAAATAGTCGGTGTGGGTATAGAATATGACTATGGACATCGCAAGTCATTTGATGGTGCGTCACTCCATGCCAACCGTCTCCAGGCTCAGCTTGCTGTGACATTCTGACGCAATCTTATAAAAGTATGGCGGGGCAGTATCGTGCATGTACGACATGTCCCGCTACTTTTTTGTTGTCGCTTTTTCAGAAAATTTGGAAAAAAGGGAAGAAATATTTACCTTTGTGCGATTAAAAAGAAATTGTAAGTCTATGAAAGTTGCGATAGTTGGTGCAAGCGGCGCCGTCGGACAAGAGTTTCTTCGTGTCCTTGATCAGCAGAATTTCCCTGTTGACGAGTTGTTGCTATTCGGCTCTATACGCAGTGCCGGTCGGAAATATACTTTCCGCGGCAAGGAAATTGAGGTAAAGGAGCTAAAACATAACGATGACTTCAAGGGCGTTGACATCGCGTTTACTTCGGCCGGTGCCGGTACGTCACGCGAGTTTGCCGAGACTATAACCAAGCATGGCGCGATCATGATCGACAATTCAAGCGCATTCCGCATGGATGAGGATGTGCCTTTGGTTGTGCCTGAAGTCAACGGTGACGATGCTTTCGATACTCCCCGCAATATCATTGCCAATCCCAACTGCACGACCATTCAGATGGTTGTCGCCCTTAAGCCGCTGAACGACATATCCCCGATAAAGCGGGTGCATGTGGCTACATATCAGGCGGCTTCCGGTGCGGGAGCGGCTGCCATGGACGAGCTTGTGGAGCAGTATGCGCAGATTGTCAGGGGTGAGCAGCCCACTGTCGAGAAGTTTGCCTATCAGCTTGCTTACAACGTGATTCCTCAGGTTGACGTGTTTACTGACAACGGTTACACCAAGGAGGAAATGAAGATGTACAATGAGACAAAGAAAATCATGCATGCCCCTGCGCTTGATGTAAGTGCCACATGCGTGCGTGTTCCGGTGATGCGTGCTCATTCGGAGTCGATATGGATCGAGACCGAGCGCCCCATCTCGCTTGACGAAGCCCGTAAGGCTCTTTCCGAGGCGGAGGGTGTGGTGCTTTTTGACGAGCCGGAAAACAAGAAATATCCGATGCCCCTTGATATCGCCAATGAAGACCCTGTATATGTGGGTCGTCTACGCAAGGATCTTACCTGCGAAAACGGACTGTCATTCTGGGTAGTGGGCGACCAGATCAAGAAGGGTGCCGCTCTCAATGCCGTGCAGATCGCGCAGTACATGATTGCCCACGGAAAGAAATTTGAAAATTAATATATCCTTATAAGAAACCTCTGTACAAACTAAGATTTTATTCTTTTAAGCCTTTATTTTATGAACGAAAGGAGTCGACGAGAGCCGCCTCCTTTTTTTATTTGATGAAAATTCGTTAATTTTGTAACAAATATTTTTCAGAGCAATAGTATGAGTGTCATGAATGCGGCTGTCCTTGTCACTGACCCGGTGCTGATATTTTTTATCGTGCTGGTTATCATATTGTTGTCTCCGCTTTTGCTCAACAAGCTGAGGATTCCCCATATCATAGGCATGATTGTCGCCGGAGTGGTGGTCGGTCCTCACGGTATAGGGCTTCTTGCCCGCGACGCGAGTTTTGCCATATTCGGTCAGGTGGGTATCCTCTACCTGATGTTTCTTGCCGGCATAGAGATCGACATGTATCATCTGAAAAAGAATCTCAAAAAGGGACTCTGTTTCGGCATGTACACGTTTCTTGTACCGATGGTCCTCGGTACTGTCTCGTCATATTATATGCTTGGTCTTGACTGGCTTACTTCTGTGCTGCTTGCCTCGATGTATGCGTCTCATACGCTTATCGCCTATCCTGTCGTCTCGCGTTTCGGGTTGACAAAGACACCTGCTGTGATTATCACTATTGCCGGTACGATTGTCACTGTGCTCGGCGCGTTGATTGTGCTTGCTGTATGTGTCGGCATATATTCCGACGGGGCGTTTAATATCGGCGAGGTGTTGCGCCTTATGCTGCGCCTGGTGCTTTATTGCATCGTGGTGGTGTATTCTTTCCCGAGGCTCACACGGTGGTTCTTCAAGAAATACAGCGACAATGTGTCGCAGTTTGTATATGTCCTCGCGATGGTGTTTCTCGCAAGCTTCTCGGCCCAGATGATAGGGCTTGAGAGTGTGCTTGGCGCTTTCTTTGCAGGACTTGTGCTTAACCGCTATATACCCAACATGTCTCCGCTGATGAACCGTATAGAGTTTGTCGGCAATGCGATTTTCATCCCATATTTCCTAATAGGTGTAGGCATGCTTATAAATGTCGGTGTTGTGGTCAAGAGTTGGGACACGGTGTATGTCGCTGCGGTAATGACCGCCATGGCTACCTTGGTGAAATGGCTTGCCGCATGGCTTACCCAACGCATCTATAAGATGAACAGCGCGGAGCGGAGCATGATATTCGGATTGTCCAATGCACAGGCTGCCGCTACGCTTGCCGCCGTGATGATCGGATTCAATATCGGCATGTTTGGTGAAGAGGTGCTCAATGGTACGATTGTCATGATCCTTGTCACCTGTACCATCTCTTCGATTATAACCGAGCGCGCCGCCTCGCGGCTTAAACTGCAGCAGCTTGAATCGGAATCGGGCGAGGGTGAGCGTATAGAAAAATTTTCAAACACGCTTATCACCGTGTCCAATCCAATAACGGCGGCTTCGCTTGTCGAGCTTGCAATACTTACTCGCAACCCTTATATAAAAGGCAATAAGTTGTATGCCATTCATGTGCGTAACGACAATTCCGCAGGTTCAAGGGCGATCGGTCGAAACTCTCTCGATGTTGCAGAGCAGGCGGCGGCGAGTGTCGACGCCAAGCTTGAGACGATAGAGCGTTACGACCTCAATGTGGTCACCGGTCTTGTCAACACCATTGAGGAGCGTGACATATCTGATGTGATCATAGGAATGCACCGTAAGGCAACCGTGATTGACTCCTTTTTTGGTAACAAGATAGAGCAGCTTCTTACTTCCACTCACCGTATGGTGGTCATAACCCGTTGTTTTATTCCGGTCAGCACCATTACAAGAATTGTGGTGTCGGTGCCCGACAAGGCTCAGTATGAGACCGGTTTCCGTCGCTGGGTGATGGCTGTGGGCAATCTTGCACGTCAGCTTGGATGCAGGGTGATATTCTGCTGTCATCCCGATGTGCAGCCCTACATCCGCGGTGTGCTTCATAAGGAGCGTTACGATATACGTAGCGAATATCGCGACGTGGAGGAATGGGATGATTTTGTGCTGCTTGCCAACCGTATACTTGATGATGATCTGTTCATTGTGGTAAGTGCACGTCGCGCGTCATTGTCATTCAACTCGGCGATGGATGAACTGCCGGGATTTCTTCAGAAATATTTCTCACGCAATAACTTGATTGTGCTTTATCCTGAGCAGTTTGGTTCCGATGTCAGCACGGCTTCTTCCATCGACCCGCTTGTAAGTGATGTCACTGCCACACCGAGCGGAATCTGGCTTCACATCCTTTCGTATTACCGCCGACTGATACAGCTGCGCAAGCGGTTTACGCAGCGCAACCGTGTGAAGAAAATCGATCTGTAAAATGTGATTTGTGCTGCGAAAAAGACGGTTTGAGCCGTTTATTGGTTTCGTTTGGATATTTTAACATAAGGCGCGCAATCCGCGGGACAATTATACTTAATTTTGCATCAAATAAATCATTTTATCACATAAGACTATGAAATTTTTAAAATTGTTTGGCTTGCTGGCCTTTTCAGGACTAATGATCAATGGACTTGTTTCTTGTGGCAGCGATGATCCTGAACCTGTAGACGAAGGAAATGATCCGGTGGTCGATCCCGGACAAGTAGACGAATCGGTAAATCATCCCATGACTTCGACCGAGGCGGGCAATTATCTTGATGAGACGGCATCAAAGGTGAGCGAGCTTTTCAATCCCAATGATCAGAAGGAAGTGATTGACGTGTTCAATAATTATATTGAGCGTTACGGAGAATATGACTTTGACGGCAATGCCTTCAACTTTGAGGTCGGCGGAAAAAGTATGCTTACCACGATGGCAAAATCGTTTGTCTGCGGTCTTTCCACAGGTGATCTTGGCAGCCTCTCGCGTGCGGCAAATACATTTGTGCGTAATTATGAAATCTCGTTTGATAAGATCAAGGGTATATATACCCCCGATACCCATAATGAGACATGGCTTCGTGATCCGAGCGGAAATGACGTAGTGTTCCTATTCGGCGCCACGGAGATCCGGGTGCAGGTCAGCGGTGGTAACTGGGATTTTGGCTATGTCGACTATGATTATGACTACGACTATGATTGGGAAAATGACACATATAATGAAAATTATTATGAGGATCATTATAATGTAAGTGTCCCCAAAAATATAGTGATGACTGTTACCGAATCCGGAAAAGAGCTTGTCAAGAGCGTCGTAGAAACCAATCTTGACATCAAAGGCAAGACTTTCCACGTAAAGACTAATCTTCATGCCGCAAATATATCCCTTGACGCGCTTGTCGACGGCAACAACAGCCTTGTACAGGAATCTCAGTCAATGTATGTCGGCGGTACACGTCTTCTGACCTCTGTGGCTACGCTGAAGGGAAGTAATCTTTGTGATGTTGAGTATCTTTCCGAACTTTTTGATGAGGATATTGAGGATGTCAAGGGTAAGATTGACAATGTGTTTGGCAACGGTGATGCTTCTATTAACTTGCTCGATCGAGTGCAGGTAAAGATTCAGACTAATAAGATAGGCACTCTCATGGCTGCCGGTGATTATGATGAATATGTGTCCGGTGGATGGAATTCAGACGCTGAGAGCAATGCCGGAAAATTTGCTTCCGTGCTTAACAACAATGTAAAGGCAAGCATGTATTTCGGAAACACATCCGCCGAGCAGGCAAAAATCGAATGGCAGAAATATTTCGATGAATACTATGGCGGCTCGGGCGACTGGCTTGTGGAGCCTGTGATGGTATTCAATGACGGCAGCCGTTTCACATTTGAAGAATATTTCAATGAAGACCGCTTTGCCAATGTAGAAAACAAGTTTGCAAGTCTCTTCTATCTATACGCAAGTCTCTGGTAATAATTGAGAACGCGACGACTTATGTTACGATGTGTGAGCGGTGCGACCTTACGGATTGCATCGCTCTCATTGGCTTTTATCCTAACCGGGAGTATTGAATGTCGTGCCGCTGAAGCCGCCGACAGTGTAAATCTTCGGGAAGTTGAGGTCGTCGCTACTTCACAAAGGATATCCCGGCTTGATGACTCCGGGGTGCTTACGGTGGATGCCTCCCTAATAGGAAAGAATCTCCGTTCGCTTGGTGAGGCTGATGCGGTAGGATATCTTAAACTTCTGCCGGGAGTTACTTCCGGCAACGATTACGGTTCGGGACTATCCATCCAGGGAGGTGATTATTCCCACACTCTGTTTCGTATAAATGGCGCCCCGCTGTTTTTTCCGTATCATTTTGGCGGTATATTTTCAGTGGTTTCTCCTGCCCATTATCCGATTGTGAAATTAGAAAAGGCAATACATGAACTGCCTGTGCCGTCACGGCTTGGCGGTCTTGTCGATATGTCGACGCGTCGCGGCAAACTTGACCGTGTCGCCGGTTCGGGCAATGTCGGCGTAATATCTTCCGGATTAGGCATGAGTATCCCGGTCAGCGGGACACTTGATGTGATTGCATCGGCAAGGATCTCGTATATTGATGAGCTATATGGCAAATTGCTGAGAGGCAATAGCTCGGCGACATATTATGATCTTGGCGATGTAAGCGTGACAGCAGTCTGGACTCCCGGATTGCATGACCGTATCACCTCCGACTTCTTTATGAATTCCGACAATCTCCGTATTTTGGATGACGCCTACGCGATGAATACGCTTATGAAGTGGAAAAATATCGTTGCTTCTGTCGGCTGGGAGCATAGGATGGGGAAAGGCGTTATTAAGACTTCGGCATATTATTCGGGATTTTCCAACCGCCTTTCCCTGGCGATGCCTCAACTCGGGCTTAGACTGCCGTCGGGCATATCCCAGGTATCTGTCAACGGCACTATTGACTTGCCGATTGACAGCCTTTGGCGTGTGAAAGCCGGATACGATCTGATGCTCAATACTGTACTCCCGCAATGGGCTGATCTTTCAGGATATTCTTCGCCTCATGTCGAGCCTGAAAAAGAACATGGCTACGAGGCAGCCTTGTCGGCCGGTGTTTATAGGCGTGTATCTCAGCCGCTTATGCTTTCGGTGGCTGTCCGTGTTGCGGGTTACGCTCAGGGGAGATATAGGAAATTGCTTGTCGATCCTTCGGTAACCGCCTCGTTGTCGGAATCGTGGGGCAATATTAAGTTTCAGGTTGCCTCGTATAGTCAGGCGCTCCATCAGGTAGGTTTCTCTGATATCGGACTCGCGTCAAACTTCTGGCTCGGTTCAACCGCAGAGCTACCGGTCCAGAGAGCGTTGTCGGCTGCTGTCAATTACAACAAGTCATTTTTTGATGGAAGATATACATGTTCCGCCGACATATATTTCAAGCGTCTGTGGAACAGCTCGGAGTATGACGGATACATCCTTGGGCTGCTTGACGGGGATTATACGGCACGCGACAATATTCTGACCGGCGACGGGTATAATTATGGCGTTGACTTGATGTTGTCGAGAAATTTCGGGCGTTTCATCGGCTCTGCCGGATACGCTTTCGGAATTGCCCGGCGGCGGTTTGACCCGACAGTGGGGTGGGTCACGGCATCTTCCGAGTTGAGACACTCGGTCAACATGTTTGCGCGTTACCGGATTGACTCACGGTGGTCACTTTCTGCCGCCTTCACCTATGCTTCCGGTCGCCCCGTGACACCGATAAAAGCATTCTATATGGTAGGAGAAAATGTATTCATGGATTATGGAAGACGAAATTCCGGGAATCTTCCGGCATATCACAGGCTTGACTTGTCGGCGACATATTCGTTTGCCACGCGGAAATTATTGCAGTTGAGGCATTTTGTCAATGTGTCGGTGCTTAATGCCTATGGCCATCGTAACATTGACATTGTAAGTTACAATTATGACAGTGATGACAATATGTTCTATCGTAAGGAAGTCGCGTCGCTCTACAGGTTTATGCCATCGGTCAGTTATACAATTGAATTTTGATGAAATCGAGAGTGCTATATTTTATATCATGTCTGGCGTCAATGCTCTGTCTTGTATCTTGTGACGGCACTATCGCCCCGTCGCAGCCTTCTCTTGTGGTTGACGGTTGGATAGACTCTGACGGGTATCCCGTGGTTGTGCTTACAAAAACTATTGTACCTGATGCGTCTGACCGTACACCTGTCAGTGACTGCCTTGTAAGATGGGGCAAGGTGACAGTCTCCGACGGCGAGCGTGAGGTGGTATTGACCGGCACGACAAATGAGGATTATTTCCCGCCATATATTTATCGCACATATGAAATGCGAGGAGTCCCCGGCAAAACATATGACATAACTGCATCATATGACGGCATGAAGGTGACGGCGTCATGCAAAATGCCCCCTTCGGCGAGTATAACCCGACTTACCTCACGAAAAATTCAGGATTCCGACTCCTTGTGTGAGATAACACTCGGCTTTCTTCCCGCTCCCGGTGAAAGGAATTATCACATATTGACCCGTATACATGGAAGCAACGGTCGTTTTTTACCCTCGTTCATGGGGGCAGTGAAAACCGACGGCTCAGCTGAAACAGTCACGGTCCCGGTTTATGCTCCTAAAACGGATACCTCCCCGTATGATTTTTCGCCCCACTTCAAGTTGGGCGACACTGTCGATGTGGCACTTTGTACGGTTACGGCGGATGTCTACGACTTCTGGCTCGGCTACGATGATGAAGTTGCTTTCGGGGGCAACCAGTTCGTGTCGTCAGCGGGCAACCTGCGTTCAAATATCAAGGGCGGATACGGCGTGTGGAGCGCGCAGGGGGTTGTAAGGCGCACTATAATAGTGACACCGTAGCTCTATTTGTAATTTTCTGCGATAGCGTAGATTGAGTTGAAGATCTCGATGTCGGTGTCGGTCAGCTCTACGTGACGGCGAGCCATGACGCGTCGGGCGATGTCGAAGAATTTTGATAGTGACACATCATTGAATCCCGATGCACCGCCTTCGCTGAACGATGCCACGAAGTTGCGCGGGAAGCCCGACCCGTGGATGTTGCACCCCACGCCTACCACCGTGGCGGTATTGAACATGGTGTTGATGCCTGCTTTCGTGTGGTCGCCCATTATAAGTCCGCAGAACTGAAGCCCGGTGCGGAGGAAACGGTGGGCGGGATAGTTCCACAGCTTTATTTCCGAATAGTCGTTTTTCAGGTTGGATGCCACGCAGTTGGCTCCGAGATTACACCATTCGCCGATCACGGCATTGCCGAGAAATCCGTCGTGAGCCTTGTTGCTGTAGCCGATCATGACTACATTGTTGAGCTCTCCGCCTACCTTGCAGTAGGGACCTATAGTGGTCGCGCCATATATTTTTGTCCCCATGTTTACATAGGAGTGGAGGCACAGGGCGAGCGGACCTCTCACGCAAGAGCCCTCCATTATTTCAGCGTCGCGCCCTACATATATGGGACCGTGGCTTACATTGAGCATCGCGCCTTCCACCGTAGCGCCCTCTTCGATGAATATGGCAGGAGTGCCGTCGCTCATGACAGGTGAGCCGATGAGTGTGCATGTCGGGCTTAGCGGCTGTGACACGCGCCCCGCCGTGATTGCCCTGTAATCGTCGGCAAGGGCTTGCTCGTTGAGCATGAATATGTCGGGTAGCGAGTTTATTGCAAGCGGCATCGCGTCGAGTTCAATCTCGTTGTTGTAGTGCTTGCCATGGTGGGCTATAAGAGTGCCGTTGCAGGTCAGGGCGGTTGCTTGGGGTAGCTGTTCGATGGCTTTGACAAGTTCAGGCGATGGACATACATTTCCGGCGATATAAATATCTTCGTTGGTGTTTACCTCGTTTATCGGGAATTTAGGCGACAGATAGTCTACGGTTGAATAGGAGTATGTGCCGGGTAAAGCTTTCTCCCATTTTTCGCGTATGGTCATTATGCCAAACCGGATGTCAGCAATGGGGCGGGTGAAAGTTATCGGCAGAAGATTTTCGCGCAGTTCGGGTGCGTCGAAAAGTATAATGTTTCGTGTCATGATATTAATTGTTTTGTTACCTGTGCAAAGGTATATAAAAAACGCGAGATTTTATGAAAATCCGAATGCCTTAGAAAATTAAGACTGTATAATTATGCAAATATGCACAAAATAGGAGCAATTTAACATCAAAGAATGATAAAACTATAATGGTGATAATCAGCAGTATGTCTAAATTTATATGTTAAATAACATAGTTTTATTGCATATTTTCCAAGAAAAGCTCTAACTTTGCACTGTGTTTAGTTGTATATAGTAGTGAACGGATTGATAAGGCAATCCGAATAAGTATTAACTAAAACTTTATAGTCATGAACAAGATGATTAAGTTTTTTAAAGAGGGTGTTAATTCATACGTAAAAAACATGAGTGACCACCAGTTGTTCCGGGTTACCGGCGACTGCACTCCGATGTTTGATGAAGAAAATTAGTAGGGATTGACCCCGCCCGGATGCCGCCCGGGGCTTGTTGAAGGCAGCGGCATAAACTTGAGAATGAAGAATGTTTTAGGTAATTAAAAAGAAGAAGTGTTATGAAAAAGTTTTTTAAGAAGGTGCTCACTTGGTATTTTGAAGCAGCATCAGAGATGTACAAGTAAGGATTTGCGTGACATTACGCAATCTGAGAATTAAGTAAGATCAACAATTAGAGAATCGTGATACATCTCACGATTTTTTTGTGCCCGTTTGTAAAGGAAAGGTAAAATCGTTATCTTAGCGGCTGTTATGAAAGAAATGGTTACTTCTGTTGAGATAGACAGGTTGAGGGTGCGTGCGTTTCATGGCGTGCTCGCGCAGGAGCGCAAGGTTGGCAATGACTTTGAGGTGACGGTAAGGGTGGATTATCCCTGGGATATTGATTCCGATGAAATTGACGCTACTTTGAACTATGCCGAATTGATTGATCTCGTCAAGGAAGAGATGGCTCAGCCGTCGGCTTTGCTTGAGCATGTTGCCGGAAGGATTTACCGCCGGATAACGGCGCGGTGGGGCGCGGTAACCGGCGGCAGTATAAAAATAGCCAAGCTCACCCCTCCCGTGACAGCACAGCTTGCCTCGGCATCAGTGAGCCTGGTGTGGTGATTATAGCGACAATCCTTTGTAGATGTTGCTTTGGGCTGCGGGATAAAGTGTACCCTCCAAGGTTACGCGGTTGGAGTTGAAATTAGGTGAGACTACTGCTGTTGCCCGGTCGGTACCTTTTATTACGGTAATTGAGATGACGGCTGATATGCCGTTGCCTGTCACGCTCATCGACATAGTGTATGTGCCTTTATTATTGTCGGTTTTTATGTTGGAGGCTATTCCTTCTACTGTCACGCCACCCACTCCGTTAGGTCCGCCTACATTAAATGGGGCCACCTGTACTGTGGTCTTTCCGTTGACCGATGATATAAAGTTGGTGGCCGACGATACATATGCCGGGCGCCCGCGCTTGAATATCAGCCGGTCGGCTTCAAGCACAAAGTCCATCTTCTCAAGTGCTTTTACGGCGAGGTCATGACGGATGGAATCCTGACGAGCCTCAATTGCTTTTTGTGCTTCCTTTGCCGCTTTTTGCTCGGGTGTAAGGGTGCTGCATGATGTCATCATTGCGGCAAAAACGGCGATTAACAGTAACAGACGGTTCATAAATATTGATATTTGAGTGTATAATGTGCAAATATAACATATTGAAGTGTAATTTAGATTTGGAAAAGTGGTATCTTTGCAAATAAATGGCAATATTTTTAATAAAACAATAAAATAGAATTGTAAATGAGAAAATTTTTACTTTCGGCTGCGACGTTTTTGTTTAGCGTTGGCAGTATGATGGCGACAGTATTGCCGGAAATGGCGACTGTGGCCGGTGACAATATTAAGATGAATGGGTCAATAACGAAGAGGGCAAAGGCCGCCGATGCCAACGTTACTCCCCGTTGGGATCTGTCATATATTACCGATGGTTCCGTGACGGCCGTGTCTTTTAAGTCGGCGGGAACTTATAAGGCGGCAATCGTGATCCCTGAGGATATTGCAAAGCAGTGTATCGGCTCTAAGCTTACCGATATATTTTTCTTGATGGGTACTTCCAAGGATACTGCCGGCAAGGTGTTTGTTACCAAGGGTCTTACAGGCGAGACCTTATGGGAGAAAGATATTACGCTTAATCTCGGCACTCTTTCAGGCAACAATTTGACTTTCGGTGAAAATGAGGTAGTCCTTGACGAGCCATATGTGTTTACCGGTGAGGAAATAGCCGTAGGGTTCCAGTTCAAGTGTCCCCGCTCTAATGGCTTCACTAACTACTATCCCTTCGCCATTGGAAATGAATCGGCAATAAATGAGTATTGTGACAATGCCGCCCTCGTGAACGGCGACGGTGATGAATGGGCGCATATCGGATCTCCTGTGGCGATGGTCGTTGGAGTCGAGGGCGAGAACCTGCCTACATGGGTCGCAACTGCCGGTTATCAGTTCCCTTTTGTCGTGAAACCGGGAGAAAAGGCTGATGTGATTATGCAGTTTTTCAATCTGGGTGGTACAAGGGTGACTTCCGTATCGACCGAATCTAAAGTCGACGGTGCCGATCTTGTCGCGGAAGATCATAATGTAAGTGTTAGTCCGGGTACTATCGGGCAGGTGTCTTTTGGAACCGCTGTGCTTGATAAGGAAGGTATCTATAATGTTGAGGCGCAGATAACCAAGGCTAATGATATGGCTGTCGAGCCTGTGACGGTTGACGGATATGTCAAGAGCATAGACAAGGGTACAAAACGCCGGATTCTTGTAGAGGAATGGACCGGTACATGGTGTGGTTGGTGCCCGATTGGAATATGGGGCATGGATGAGATGAACAAGAATTACCCCGATGATTTTGTTGGTATAGCAATTCATGGTGATGACGACATGGAGGATTATGAATATATCACTTCGCTTGCCCGTCGCGGTTATGCTTCTAACTTCCCCGGTGCACTTGTTGACCGCATGGCTCAGGTTCAACCGAGTCCTGATAATCTGAAGCTGGCAGTTGAACTTCTTGGCGGTAATCGTGGTTTCGGCGACATATCAATTGAAGCAAAGTATGTGGATGAAAAAGAGACGATGCTTCAGATCGACGGCTCTGCAAAGATCACGTATGATCCTGCTGAAGTCAATCCTTTGCTGGCAAGCTCTAAATATCGTGTGGCCTTCGTGATTACGGAAAACAAGGTGCCCGGCGTCCAGAATAATAATTTTGCCGGAGGCAGAAACGGCAAATGCGGCGGCTGGGAAAATAAAAAGAGTTCTGTAAGCTGGGAGTATAGTGATGTCGCACGCAAGATCGACACTTTTGACGGTATTGAAGGTCTTCTCCCCGATGTAATGGAAAAAGACAAGGAATACACTTTCTCCCGCAATATTAAATTGCCCTCGGCCGTTAAGGTTGGCAGCAATATCGACATCGTTGCCATACTCATTAACGGTACTACAGGCTATGTCGAGAATGCCGTGAAGATAGCAGGTCCCCTGCGCGCTGCATCAATTGATGATATCGCGGCAGACGGAGTTTCTTCAATCAAGGTGATTGGCGGCAATGGCGTAGTCGAGATCGCAGGCGATTGTGTGAGCGCCGAGATCTACGGTATAAACGGTGTACGTGTGGCTTCTGTAAGCGAGGCCCAGTCAGTGCCTGTCGCAGCCGGCCTATACATTGTAAGGACAGTTGCCGCCGACGGAAGCGTTGCCACTGCAAAAGTTTCGGTAAGATAACCGGTTACCAGAACTTGTTGGCGGAAGGGTTGTATTCCCATCCGTATTCAAGCATCTTACGCTCCAGTTCGGCGCGGTCTATGTCGAAGTCGTCGCACAGTTGGTCAAGCGTGCTGTAATTATCGCGCAGTTTCATGTTCAGGAAGCTGAACAGTATTGCAGGGTCTTCAGGAAGTTGGTCCATGTCATTAAAAATTTGTGCAAAATTACATCTTTTTGCTTGATGTTAAAATAGCGGCGATTGATAGCAATTATTTAATGAATTACGCCTTGGCGTGGCAAAAGTTTAAGAAAATGCCACGTCAGGGCGTAAGTTGTTGCTGTGGCGCACATAAGGAGTGCCCGATATATTTTAATATCTCATGATAAAAAGCTAATTTTGCACTGAAAATAAATTCGTTATCGACAAAATATAAAATGGAAAAGAACTTTAAACGCACTCTGATAACAACCGCTCTCCCTTATGCCAACGGTCCTGTGCACATCGGACATCTTGCCGGTGTATATGTGCCGGCCGACATCTATGCACGCTATCTCCGCCTGCGCGGCGAGGATGTGAAGATGATAGGAGGCAGCGACGAGCATGGAGTGCCCATCACCATAAAGGCGCGCCGCGAAGGGGTGACTCCCCAGGATATCGTGGATCGCTATCATAACATCATAAAGGATTCGTTTGAGGAACTCGGTATATCGTTTGACGTCTATTCGCGCACTACCTCGGCTACCCATGCAGAGACCGCCTCTGAATTTTTCAAGCGGCTCTATGACAAGGGCGAGTTTGTGGAAAAGACCTCTATGCAGCTTTACGACGAGGAGGTCGGGCAATTTCTTGCCGACCGATATGTGACCGGCAAATGCCCTCACTGCGGTAATGAACGTGCCTATGGTGACCAGTGTGAGGCGTGTGGCACTTCGCTCAGTCCCGAAGAACTGATCGACCCTGTCAGCGCGATCACAGGCAGCAAGCCTGTGATGAAAGAGACCAAGCACTGGTATCTCCCGCTCGACAAGTGGGAGCCTACTCTCCGCAAGTGGATACTTGACGGTCACAAGGAGTGGCGCAGCAATGTCTACGGGCAGTGCAAGTCATGGCTTGATCTCGGGCTTCAGCCGCGTGCCGTGAGCCGCGATCTCGACTGGGGTATACCTGTTCCCGTGGAGGGCGCTGAAGGAAAGGTGCTTTATGTGTGGTTTGACGCGCCGATAGGTTATATTTCCAATACAAAGGAGATTCTTCCCGACTCCTGGGAGACATGGTGGAAAGACCCGGAGACCCGCCTTATACATTTTATCGGAAAGGATAACATCGTGTTCCATTGCATTGTGTTCCCCTCGATGCTGATGGCTTATGGCGACAACTTCCAGTTGCCTGACAATGTTCCGGCAAATGAGTTCCTGAATCTTGAAGGTGACAAGATCTCAACTTCGCGCAATTGGGCGGTATGGCTCCACGAGTATCTGCGTGATTTCCCCGGCAAGCAGGACGTATTGCGTTATGTATTGACTGCCAATGCGCCGGAAACCAAGGACAACGATTTCACATGGCGCGATTTCCAGGCTCGCAACAATAGTGAGCTTGTGGCCATACTCGGTAATTTCGTGAACCGTGCCGTGGTGCTTACCCATAAATATTTTGACGGAGTGGTGCCTGCCGTCACCGGCTATCTTGACGTTGATGACAGTGTATTCCGTGAGCTTGCCGAGATTAAAAAGTCGCTCTCTTCCAATCTTGACAACTTCCATTTCCGCGACTCCTTGAAAGACGCGATGAATATCGCTCGTCTCGGCAACCGCTACCTGCAGGAGACAGAGCCTTGGAAGGTGGCGAAGACCGACATGGCGCGTGCGGCGACGATACTCAATGTGGCAATCCAGCTTTGTGCCAACATCTCCATAGCTTTCGAGCCGTTCCTGCCGTTTATGAGCGACAGGCTGGTTAAGATGCTCGGAGGAACCGATATCAGCTGGGATATGCTCGGCTGCAACGACCTCGTGCCTGCCGGCGCAAAGATTGGCGAGCCTGAGCTGTTGTTTGAAAAAATCGAGGACGACGCTGTCGAGGCGCAGATCAAGCGTCTTGAGGATATCAAGCGTCAGAATCAGCTCGATAACTGGAAAGTGGCGCCTCAGGTCGAGAACGTGGACTTTGACACATTCAAGAAATGTGATATCCGTGTAGGCACTGTGCTTGAATGTGAGAAAGTGCCCAAGGCCGACAAGTTGCTGCGTTTCCTTATTGACGACGGCATGAAGAAACGCACTATAGTGTCAGGCATAGCCAAGTATTACGCTCCTGAGGACCTTATGGGCAAGCAGGTGTGCTTTATCGCCAATTTCGAGCCCCGCAAGCTTCGCGGCATCCTTTCGGAGGGTATGATACTTTCAGCCGAAAATCCCGACGGCTCGCTTGTGGTAATCGGTCCCACCGCCCCGGTACGCCCCGGCGCACAGGTGATGTGATGCAACGACTACTTTATATCAAAAACAGAAATATAAAATGAAAAGTGCGCGAAAACCCCACATTCTGATCATATATACCGGCGGTACTATCGGTATGATCGAGAATCCGGAGACCCACACGCTTCAGCCATTTGACTTCACGCATCTTATCGACAATGTGCCGAAAATCAAGATGCTTGACTACACGATTGAAAATATCCAGTTCAATCCTCCTCTCGACTCTTCCGATATGAATCCGAAGTATTGGATGGAGATGGCGCGCGCTATTGAGGAAAATTTTGACCGGTTTGACGGATTTGTAGTGTTGCACGGCACCGACACGATGGCTTATACTGCATCAGCTCTGTCGTTTATGCTTGAAAACCTGCACAAGCCGGTAATCATCACCGGGTCGCAACTCCCTATCGGCGAGGTGCGCACCGACGGTGAGGAAAACCTCATAACCGCTCTTCAGATAGCTGCGGCAACCGATATAAATGATGCGCCTATGGTGCAGGAGGTCGCGATACTCTTTGAAAATTATCTTTGGCGCGGTAACCGATCGACAAAGATGAGCGCCGATAATTTCAACGCGTTCAAGAGCAACAACTATCCGTCGCTCGCCAAGATCGGACTCGGCATTCATTTCAATGAAGAGGCCTTGATGAGGGCGGTGATGAAACGCCCGTTAAAGGTGCGTTATGCCATGGACACCAATGTCATGTTTCTTGACTTGAATCCGGGTATTTCGGAGGAGATACTCCGTCATCAGCTTGCCACTCCCGGCATCAAGGGTATCGTGCTGAAGACTTTCGGTGCGGGCAATGCCCCTACCTATCTGTGGTTTCTTGACGCGATACGTGACGCTGTCGACCGTGGCATAGTTATAGTCAATGTCACCCAATGCGTCAACGGAGGAGTGCACACAAAGCGTTATCTCTCGGGCGACCGTCTTGCCGCCGCCGGGGTAATCTCCGGTCATGACATGACCTCTGAGGCTGCCATAACCAAGCTGATGTATCTCTTCGGTCTCGGTCTGCCGCCCGCGGAGGTGAGAAAGTATCTCGAATGCTCGCTTTGTGGAGAAGTGACATTGTAAATATTGGCAAAATGCCGTTTATATTGCCCTAAAAGTGTGGATTTGAGAATTTTATTTTAAAAAGTGTGCCTCAGATTGTAGCTAATTGAAAAAAAAATGCGATATTTGCACTTGCAAAAAACGGCGGGAATGCTTGAAGGAGTGTAAACGCTTGCAGATCATAAAATTATTACATTATAATAAAAAATAAACGAAAATGACAAAAGCCGACATCGTAAACGAAATCTCTAAGACTACCGGTATTGAAAAGGTAAACGTACTTGAGACAATCGAGAAGTTCATGGAGATTGTAAAGGATTCTCTGGCTCACGGTGAAAACGTATATCTCCGTGGCTTTGGTAGCTTCATCGTTAAGACCCGTTCAGAGAAGACCGCCCGCAACATTTCAAAGAACACCACTATCATTATCCCCGAGCACAAGATCCCGGCGTTCAAGCCTGCAAAAGTGTTCATGGAAGAGGTGAAGTAAATCGGTTAAGCTTCTTGCAGACGCATAAAATTTAATTAACAATAATATTAACCTCAAATTAGCGTAAAATGCCAAGCGGAAAGAAAAGAAAAGGCCACAAGATGGCTACTCACAAGCGCAAAAAACGCCTAAGAAAAAATCGTCATAAGAAGAAATAATCAGGGCGACCGTTTATTTTCAGGAATGACTGTTTAAACAAGAATTTTGCATATACATGAGAACAAACGTGACCAATCGGCAGCGTGCTATGCGGTGAAGTCAAGTTTGTTCTCTGCGTATATGACAAAGAAGAAGATCAAATGAAAAGTGAACTAATTGTAGATGTCCAGCCCACCGAGGTGTCAATCGCCTTGACGGAAGATTCCAGGCTCGTGTCGCTTCAGAAGGAGTCGAGGAATATTTCCTATGCCGTCGGCGACATTTATCTGGCAAGGGTAAAGAAACTCATGCCCGGACTCAATGCCGCCTTTGTCGACGTAGGCTACGAAAAAGACGCTTTTCTTCATTATCTTGATCTTGGCTCCCAATTCTCTACCTACTACCAGTTTGTGAAGCAGGCTCTCGACGATACAAAGCGTGTGCCCTCGCTGTCAAAGATGAAACTGATGCCCGACATCAACAAGCAAGGCGCGATTGCCGATGTCCTGGAGAAGGACATGACGTTGATGGTGCAGATAGCCAAAGAGCCTATCTCGACGAAGGGACCGCGACTTACCACGGAAATCACTTTTACAGGGCGTTTCCTTGTCCTGATTCCGTTTTCCGATAAGATTTCCGTGTCGCAGAAAATCAAGACAACGGAGGAAAAACTGCGTCTACGTCAGCTCGTTGACAGCATCCGCCCCAAGAATTTCGGTGTAATTGTGCGCACCTCGGCTGAAGGAAAGCGTGTGGCCGAGCTCAATCATGAGCTAAAGACTCTTTTGAAATGCTGGGAAGACACTGTCGTGAAAGCGCAACACTCTACCGTGCCCTCGCTCATATTTGAGGAAGAGAGCCGTATAGTAAGCATGCTGCGCGATGTCTTCAGCCCATCTTTCGAGAGCATATATGTCAATGACGAGGAGACATTCAGTCAGATTTCAAAATATGTCGACCTGATTGCGCCTGAGTGTCATGATATAGTGAAGCTCTATTCCAAGGATGAGCCGATATTTGACCATTTCAGCATAACGCGGCAGATAAAGTCGTCATTTGGCAAGACAGTATCGTTCAAGTCAGGTGCTTATATCATAATCGAGCATACCGAGGCGCTTCATGTAATAGATGTCAATTCGGGTAACCGTTCAAAGGCATCAGCCGATCAGGAGAGCAATGCCCTTGAGGTGAATCTCCGTGCCGCCGACGAGATCGCGCGCCAGTTGCGTCTGCGCGACATGGGCGGTATAATTGTGATCGACTTCATTGACATGAACAAGGCTGAACACCGCCAGACTCTTTATGAGCATATGAAAGAAGTCATGGCTAATGACCGTGCGCGGCACAATATATTGCCGCTCAGTAAGTTCGGACTTATGCAGATTACCCGTCAGAGGGTACGTCCCGCGCTTGACGTGGTCATTGCAGAGAAGTGCCCCTCTTGTTTCGGCAAGGGAGAGGTGCAGCCATCATTGCTGTTTACCGATACTCTTCACGAAAAACTGGATTATCTTATCAACAATCTTAATGTCACGGGCTTCGTAATGTATGTCCACCCGTTTGTCGATGCTTATCTCAAGAAGGGACTGCTGTCGCTTTACCGGAAATGGCGCATGGAGCTTGGGGGCAAGTTTAAGATTGTACCTGATCAATCGCTCGCCTACCTTCAGTATAAGGTGGTGGATCGCGATAAAAATGAAATAGACGTCGCCGAAGAGAAAGATCTTGAGTCATCGTCGTCGAAGTCAAAATCCAAAGCCAAGAATAGAGATAGCGAAGAATAGGGCGTTTAGTCCCCAATCGCATCAAGTAAAAAAGCGCGGTTGCCATTATGTTTCGGCAACCGCGCTTGATATTTACAGGGATAATCCCGGTTTACTTTGCCGCAAGGGGCGAAGGTGCGTTGTAGACGCGTGTGGCAAGCTCTTGGTCAAGCATGTAGAGACCCATGCCGTTGTCGCCTATCATGCGGAACTTGTCGATAAGCTCCTGTGCGCTTTCTTCCTCTTCTACCTGCTCGTTGACAAACCAGTTTAGGCGGTCACAGGTGGGATAATCCTTCTCTGCCTCAGCGATTGAGTAGATATTATTGATGAGTGCTGTTACCTTCTGCTCGTGGGCGAGGGTATCCTCAAATGCGTCGAGCGGCTTTTCCCAGTTTACGGGAACTTCCTCGATCGGCTTCAATACGACCCTGCCTCCGCGGGCGTTTACGTAGTTCATGAAAATCTGGGCATGAGCCTGCTCTTCCTGAAACTGGATGCGGAACCAGTTGGCTATACCGGGTTTCCCATCGGCATCAAAATTGCATGCCATTGACAGATACAGATATGCCGACCAGAACTCGGCATTGATTTGCGCGTTGAGCGCATCTTGAACTTTTTGACTAAGCATTGTAATAAGTTTTTAAATAGTTCAATAATATGATACAAAGGACAAACCGGTATTTTATCCATACCGGCTGTCCTTTCGTTCAGTATCGTTAAAGTAGTTTATTCCGCTTTCTTTTTAGCTGCCGGCTTCTTTGCCGCAGGCTTTTTAGCAGGAGCCTTTTTAGCGGGTTTCTTCTCTTTTGCCTCCTTCGGCTCTGCTTTTTCAGCTGCATTTTCTGCAAGAGCCTCACGCTTGGCATGCTCCTCGTTGTAATGCTCAAGGTTGTTGCGCATCGACGCCACTTCCTTGTTCAGTACCTCGATTTCGGTAGCCTGGTTACGGATGGTTGTAAGCAGCGAGTTAAGTTCCTCATTCTCGATTGAGAGCGGGTACTGCTCCTCGACACGTACGATAAAGTCGGCAAGCACGTTCATGTAGTTGGTGAACGCCTGGAACGGGGTGTCGTAGGGGCTGAACATCGCGTGAACGGCTCCGTCGTTCATATGCTTGGTCGACATGTAGAAGAAGTGATCGGAAGCCTGTAGGTAGGACCAATCCTGCTTAAGTCGACGGTCGGAGCAGAGACGCACACGTTCTGCTACTGAATAGAGCTTGTTGAATGCCTCGTTCTGGAGTTTGTTGCCAAGCCATGCCGAGGTGTCACGTGCCTCGTCAGCCCATGAAATGGGGTGGAGTACACTGAGTGTGTCAACAGCCTTGCATTTTGACACTACTTCCGACGGAGTCCAGAAGTCTATGCCGCGTTCGGCAGCGAAGCGTGGTATTGCCTCAAGAAACTGGAATATGCCGCTTTCACGGGGCTGTAGCTCGCCGAATGTGTCAAGGCTCATGAAGAGATTTATCACCTGCTCTTCGGCCGGGGTCGAAGCGATCCAGTCGATATATTTGTCGGCCGTGAGAGGATATGAATCCCAGTCGGTGTTGTTAAAGCGGAATGATATGTCGTCGCTCAGTTTGTCGTTTTTAAGCAACAGCTTGAGCTTGGGGCAAGATGCGGCGGAATATACATAATTGGGCGATTTCCAGCCGAGGATATGTTTTGCTCCCTCGGTTATGCAACCCTTGTAGCCCATGTCGTAGATCATGGGTGCCATTTCGTCGCAATAGATAAGCTCTGTGTTGCGAAGCACTTTCGGGCGTTGTCCGAACAGTTCGTATATTTTTTCGTCGTGAACGCGCACCTGGTTGGCAAATTCCTCCGGGTCGATGAGCGACGACAGCGAATGGGCGTATGTCTCCGCGAGGAATTCCACTTTTCCCGTATCGGCAAGCTTTTTCAAGATGTCGATAAATTCAGGCACGTATTGCTCACACTGTTCAAGCGCGGTGCCGGTAATTGAAAATGCGCAACGGAACTTTCCGTCGGAGTTTTCGATCATGCGGAGCAGTGTCTCTGCCGCGGGGATATAGCTGCGATGGGCGATGCGTGTGATTATGTCGTCATTGGCAAAGTCATCGTAATAGTAGTGGTCGTTACCTATGTCAAAGAAGCGGTATCTTTTGAGGCGGAACGGTTGATGAATCTGGAAATAAAAACAGATAGCTTTCATGAGCTTGATTTATTTGATTGTTATTTTTTCAGGTTAATTAATTTCTGTGAAGCACTTTGTTGTAAATATCGATGACTTTTGCTCCGGCCTTGTTCCAGGTGATCTGGTTGACCTCGTTAAGCCCGTCTTCCTGAAGCTGTGCGTGCATTGCCGGATATGTGACAATAGAGTAAATGGCATCAGCCATCGCGTCGATGTCCCAGTAGTCGGTCTTTATCACGTTGGTGAGAATTTCGGCGCATCCGCTCTGTTTTGAAATAATAGATGGTACTCCCATCTGCATAGCCTCCAATGGAGATATACCGAAAGGCTCCGATACGGAGGGCATCACATAGACGTCGCTTGCCTTAAGCATTTCATATACCTGTTTGCCTTTCTGGAATCCGGGGAAATGGAATCGGTCGGCAATTCCGCGTTCTGCCGCCAGAGTGATCATCTTTTCCATCATGTCGCCGCTTCCCGCCATGACGAAGCGCACATTGTGGTTGTTTTTCAATACACGTGCCGCCGCCTCGACGAAATATTCAGGCCCTTTCTGCATTGTGATGCGACCGAGGAATGTGACCACCTTTTCCTTGGAGCGCGGTGGATTTACATTAAGCAGCTCCTCGCTCAGAGGTGTTACGGCGTTATGGACTGTCGTCACTTTTGCCGGGTCGATGCCATACTTGTCGATGACCGTGTTGCGGGTAAGGTTGCTCACCGTTATGATGTGGTCGGCATGGAGCATGCCGTCACGCTCGATATTGTAAACGGTGGGATTGACATTTCCGCGTGAACGGTCGAAGTCGGTCGCATGCACATGTATCACGAGAGGCTTGCCGGTGACCTGCTTGGCATGGATGCCGGCAGGGTAGGTAAGCCAGTCGTGGGAGTGGATTACGTCGAATTCCTCGGTACGTGCGATCACTCCGGCGCATATCGAGTAATTGTTGATCTCTTCAAGCAGATTGTCGGGATAGCGTCCCGAGAACTCGATGCAGCCGAGGTCGTTTAGGCGCATATAGTTGAAATCGGCGTAGATATGGTCGCGCAGACGGTAGTATTCGTCGGGATTCATCACGTTGCCTATACGGCTTTCAACGTATTCGCGATTTACGTCACGCCATGCCACAGGCACCTGTGACGCTCCTATGATCTTTGCAAAACTTTTGTCTTCATCTCCAAACGGCTTTGGTATCACGAACGTGATATCCATGTTGCCACACTCCCACATGCCTTTGGTGAGACCGTAGCTGGCGGTGCCGAGTCCGCCAAGAATATGAGGGGGGAATTCCCACCCGAACATTAACGCTTTCATGGTAATGAATTTACACGTTTAATTTTTTGAGGTTACGTAAGGTGCGCAGCACTTCTGCCACATTGGTAGCCTGTGATATGGCTCCTCTTCCGGTAAACGGCGGATTGCCGTCATAGAGCTGTGATATAGTGCCGATGCAGTTTTGACTCATCTCGTCTTCGAAGCCTATGAGCATGCGGTCGATATAGCTTACTCCGCTCATGCCGAATACTTTGATGTAGGCATCGGCATACATTCCCATGAGCCATGGGCGGGCGGGACCGTTGTGGTAAGCGCGCTCGCGCTCTTCGGGTGACCCGACATAGAAAGGCTGGTAGCCGTAGCTCTTGGGCGACAGCGTGCGAAGTCCCTTTGGAGTGAGCAACTCGCGGGTTACCACGTCAAGCACTCCTTTACGCTGACGGCGGTCGAGCGGAGAGTAGTCAAGCCCGATGGCGATAGCCATGTTGGGGCGCACGGCAAGGTCGGCGTGGTGACCGTTGACGTAGTCGTAGAGGTATCCGTAATCGTTGAGGAAAGTATCTACGAAAGCCGGTTTGGCCTGCTCGGCGATGGTGAGCCATGTTTCGCGGTCCTTTGCGTATGCCTCCACGCCTTCAGCAAGGTTGTAGGCAAATATCAGTGCGTTGTACCACAGCGCGTTGAACTCTACAAGCAGTCCGGAGCGCGGTATCAGAGGCCAGCCGTTGGATGTTACGTTCA
Source organism: uncultured Muribaculum sp. (assembly GCA_910587665.1). Taxonomy (GTDB): domain Bacteria; phylum Bacteroidota; class Bacteroidia; order Bacteroidales; family Muribaculaceae; genus Muribaculum. Next base: position 73,693 of record CAJUMZ010000001.1, on the reverse strand, counting down.
TCCATGACACCGGGGTGTTGGTGCCTGTTGTGCCTACAAGTCCGCTTGTCTCGACCTGAAGGTTGGGGTGGCCTCCGGCAATGATCCAGTTGAGTATTTTGGCTATCATCGGCATGTAACGGTCACGGGCGGCATCGAAGCCGAGCGTCTTGGCGTATTGCTGGATGCTCCACACTGCCCAAAGCGGCACGTCGGGGAGGTCTATTCCGTGGATTCTGGAGTCGAGAAGTTCATTTTCCATGTAGTTGTCGAGCGCTTTGGAGGCGGTTGACATTATGTCATGGAAATCCTCGTTATGGTTGATGGCGAGGGTTGTGCCGGGAAGGGCGATGAAAGTGTCGCGGGCACGAATCTGTCCCCACGGGTATCCTGAGATTATAAATTCACCATCCTGATCTTTTATATAAAATTGCTTTGCCGCGTTTTTAAGGCAGTTGTAGAAACTTGTGCGGCATGTGCGGCTCGCCACCTCAGTCTCATAAAGCTTGGCAAGTGATCGCGGGGAGATCTCTTCGACTCCGGCGGAGAAAATGATGGATTCTCCCTTTTTGATGGGTATCTCGAAATATCCGGGCACCCAAAGGTCCTCTGTGTAGGGTATTCCGCGCTCGAGGTCTTTCACATACTCGATGCCGTTGTACCAGTTGGGATTCTGCACCCATGTCGGCTTGTGGCTGAATTGCATATACAGGGTCGGGAAGCCGTCGTAGAGGCAGAAGGATACTCCGTTTTTGATTTCATTGTAGTTTTGATTCAACCGGTCGTTCTGCACCACGAGCTGGTTGGATTCGCGGAAAGCGAGGAACGGTCGGAACTGCAATGTAGTCGCGGAATGGGCGTCAACGAGTGTATAGCGGATTAAGATACGGTTTTCCTGAGAGATGAACACCATCTCTTTTGTGAGTATGACACCGCCAACGCGGTAAGTGGTGCGAGGTACGCTCTCACAGTCATATTCGCGGATGTACTTGTGTCCGTTGGGGCTGTATATTCCGCCTGAATAGCGGTGCAGACCAAGGTTGAACGGGGCGCCGTGCTGAATCACTGTCTCGTCAAGGGATGAGAGCATTACAAATGATTTATTGTCCATCTCGGGAATGGGAATCACGAGCAGTCCGTGCTGCTTGCGTGTATTGCACCCTACGATTGATGAGCAATGGTAAGCACCCGCCTGATTGGTCCTGAGCATCTCTTTCGAGAGTGATTGCTCAAGGTTAATCATGAGGTTTTTATCAAATTTAAGATAACTCATTGGTATGATATGTTAGTGTTTCTGATTTGTAGAAATATATATACAACTACAATTTTACTGATTTTTTTTGTGACTTGCAAAAAATACCAAAAAAATGTTTTGAAAGCGATTGTGCGAGTCTAATTGTGTGTTTTTAAACACAATTACCCAACTATTTTCTGCCTAAAACACGCGTCATAGTGGTGGAGAGTTCGCGCAGCATATTCTCTATAGGCGTGATGATTGGGCGGAACTTTATCTCGCGTGTGGGGGCGAAAATCTTCAGGGAATTAGGGTGACACTTAATGTCCATTGTGTCTTCCATGTTGAAAGGCTCTCCGTCAAGATGTGCGAGTCCTTCCTCCTGGCGATAGATTACTGCGGCGGGAGCGCGGAATGTGTGTATAAGGGTGTTTGAATTTATATATCCGGTAAACAGGTCGACTCCTACCATCGCCTCGTCAAGCGGGGTGCCGGCGTGGATGATTGTTATGTCGAGCAACCCGTCGGTAAGGCTTGCGTGGGGAGCGATATAGGCGTTGTTGCCATATTGCGAGGCATTGCAGCATGCGATGAGGAATGCCTTTTCAGTCAGCACTTTGCCATTGGCACTTACCGTGTAGACCTGTGGATGATATTTAATGTATTCGGTTATTGCGCTTTTCAGGTAGGCGAGTCGGCCTCTTTTCCTTTGACGGGAGAAATTGCTGCTCACGGCAGCGTCAAAGCCGACACCGAAAGTGCAGAAGAAGTGTTGCCCATTGACCGATCCGTAGTCGCTTTTAAGGATATTGTCTTCCGTTATGATGTCTATGGCGAGCTGAGGGTCAAGGGGTATGCCGAGATGACGGGCAAGTCCGTTGCCCGAGCCGCACGGTATTATGCCGAGGGCGGTGTCCGTGTCGCATAGGGCTCTGGCACTTTCGTTGACCGTTCCGTCGCCTCCTGCCGCAATCACGCCGTAGAATCCTTCTTTTACGGCATTTCTCGCGAGTCTTGTGGCGTCGCCCCGCGCACACGTATATGCAGTGGATATTTTATACCCGAGCGGTTCAAGCCGGGTGTGTACAAGCTCCTCGATGGCATCCTTGCTGCCGATGCCTGATACGGGATTTATGATTAAGAGCAACTTTCTGCTGGCTTCCATGTCGACAAATTATTGTAATAGGTGGGTACTCAATTTTACAAAGATATACTATATCGTTCAATAAAACAAACAGCCGCGCGTGAGGATTTCACGCGCGGCTGCAAGATTACGAAAAATTATCGTGTTTTATTACTCTAATTCCTTGGGAATGGCTACAATCTTCATGTCGTGATTGCGGATGAAGTCGACGATATTGTCGCGGGTGTCGCTCGGGGTGACATCCGCCTCAATACGACGGAGCGCGTTGAATACCGATGTGCCGCACTGATAGACATGACGGTAGCTCTTTGCCACGTCGTCGATCTGATCTTCGGTAAATCCGTGTTTCCGCATTATCACGGCGTTTATGCCATAGTATGACGCCGGATTGTGGGCTATGATCACGTAGGGAGGCACATTGCCCATGATTCGGCAACCACCTTTGATCAGCACCCAGTCGCCCACTTCGCTGCGCTCATGGAGCATCGAGTTGGATGACATGATTGTGCATTGTCCTACGGTGCAGTCGCCGGCTATCATGACGCCGTTGCCAAGCACTGTCCTACCCTTTATGTGGCAGTCATGCCCGATATGGGTCTCAGCCGCGATGAAGCAGTCATCGCCGATTACCGTGCCTCCGTTGGTGCGGATACCGCGGTTTATGATCACATACTCGCGTATGACATTGTTGTCGCCGATCGTGCAGAATGTCTTTTCGCCTTTCCAGCGGAAGTCCTGTGGGTCGGCACCTATGATGGCTCCCTGATATATCTTGTTGTGCTTGCCTATTTTGGTGCCGCGGATTATGCTTACATGAGGCATGATCTCGCAGTCGTCGCCAATTTCGACATCGGCGTCGATGTAGGCAAAAGGATGAATAGTGACGTTGTTGCCGATTTTGGCACCCGGGTCAACATAAGATAACGGACTGATCATGGTGTTGTTGTTTTAGTTAGACAGGTATTAACGCCCACCTCCAAGTGACTGGTAAAGATTAATGGCGGCACGTGCTTTGGCATTCTCGCAGGTAACCTGTGAAATCTGAGCCGAAAGAAGACTCTGTTGCGCGGTCAAAACTTCCAGATATGTAGATGAACCGTTCAAAGATAATAATTCTTCCGTATATTCAACCGATTTTTCAAGATTTTCTACCTGTTTTTTGAGGAATTCCGATTTTTCACCGCTTTTGGTGTAAAGCATGAGGGCGTCGCTGACCTCGGCAGATGCGCTTAGCAGTGTGTACTCGAAGTTGTTCATCGCCTGCTGTTGCTGTGCCTTTGTGGCTTCAAGGTTTGCAATCAGCTGTCCGCGGGCAAATATAGGCTGGGTGAGCTGTGCGGCGAGCTGGATAAACCATTTGCCGGGGTTGGAGATGAATGACCCGAGGAGGTTGGTGAATCCACCGTTGGATGAGATAGTCAGCCCGGGGTAGAATGCAGCGCGCGCCTGGTTGGTCGTGTAGTAGGCTGCGGCAAGGCTCTGCTCTGCGGCACGCACGTCGGGGCGCGATGCAAGCTCACGCATCGGTATTCCTTCACGGAGTATTTCCGGAGTGTTGAACGTGGCGTCGGCGGGAATATCCCATGAATGGGGCATTTCATTCATTAGCAGCGACATTGTGTTGTTGGCTTCATGAAGAGCCACTTCAAGGTCGGTTATCGAGCCGAGTATGCTGTAATAGTTGGCTGTACTTTGCACGACTGCGCTTTCGTTGACCCTGCCGGCGAGCTTGAGGTTTTTCATCACCTCAACGCTCTCCGCCCAGTATTCTGCGGTCTGACGGCTGATCTGGAGCTGCTTTTCAAGCATTGCTATGGAATAGTAGCAGTTTGCCACTCCTCCGATTATCTGAGAGCGTACAGCCTGTTCGTAAGCCTGGCTTTGCAGAAGGGCGGCTTTTGCCTTGCGGTCGGCATTAAGCAGTTTGCCGAAAAGGTCAATCTCCCAGCTTACGGCGACCGGAATCTGATAGGTCCAGTTGATTTTTGAATGGTCGTAGGAAGCTCCGCTGCCGTTGGGCGTGAATGTCAGTGAGGGGAGATAGCTCAGGCGCGCGCCTTTCAGCTGTGCGTGAGCCATGTCGACATTGAGCTTGGCATTGTTGAGATCCTTGTTGTTGACAAGCGCACGGTCGATCAGCTCGGCGAGGAACGGGTCGGTGAACACATCCTGCCATTTTAGATTGCCGAATGCAGTACTGTCAAGGGCTGCGTCGCGTGCCTCGGCATATTCGGCGGTTACAGGGGTATCGGTGGGCAAGTCAAACTTGTTGTAAATGTGGCAGCTCGAAAGAGCCCCCACACTTACAGCAAGAATTGCTATGCGTGAAATTTTATTTATTGACATATTCTGAATATTCGATTATGATTAACGGGAGTATTGTTCAATCTCTGACTGGAGACCGCTGTTGTCGGTGTCTTCCCACTTGAGCGGCGATACTTTTTCCTGGATGTACTGGAATGCCACGAACAGAGCCGGCACGATGAGTACCTGGAGTATCATACCGATAAGCATACCGCCGATGGCACCGGTGCCGAGGGCGCGGTTACCGTTGGCTCCTACACCGTGGGCAAACATCATCGGGAGAAGACCGATAACGAGGGCAAGCGAGGTCATGAGAATCGGTCGCAGACGTGCCGAAGCACCTTGTATCGCCGCATTTACTATCGACATGCCGGTACGGCGGCGTTCGAGCGCAAACTCAACGATAAGGATGGCATTTTTGGCAAGTAGACCGATAAGCATGATGAGCGCGATCTGGAGATAAACGTTGTTGGAAATACCGTCGATTGTGGCAAATACGAACGAGCCCATAAGTCCGAACGGAATCGAGAGGATTACCGCCCAAGGGATAATGTAGCTTTCATACTGTGCCGACAGAAGGAGGTAGACAAAGAGCAGGCAGAGTCCGAAAATCATTGCCGTGGCATTGCCGGATGTGCTTGCCTCCTCACGGGTCATACCTGAATATTCGTAGCCGAATCCCTGGGGCAGTGTCTGTGCGGCAACTCGCTCGACAGCTGCGAGACAGTCACCGGAGGTGTATCCAGGGGCGGGCTGACCGGTCACGGAGATAGAGGCAAACATGTTGAATCGGTTAAGCAAGTCGGGACCATAGACTTTCTTCAGGGTCACGAAATTGGACAGCGACGCCATCTCGGCACCATTTCTGATCTTGATGCTTGCAAGGGTCTCGGGCGACACACGCGACTCAGGCGACGCCTGCATCATGACGCGGTAGATCTTACCGAAACGGTTGAAGTTGGACACATACATACCTCCGTAGTATCCCTGCAGGGTGGAAAGTATGGTTGAGGGGCTGATGCCTGCCTGCTTTGCCTTTGCGGCATCAATGTCGACCATATACTGCGGGAAGGTAGGATTGAAAGTAGAGTAAGCCATCTGTACCTCCGGCTGTTGCATCAATGTGCCGATGAAATTCTGTACAATCGTGTAGAAATTTTCGATTGAGCCGCCTGTCTTGTCCTGCATCTTGAGGTCAAAACCGTTGGTCAGTGAGTAGCCGGTGATCATAGGGGGCGCGAATGCCACGATACGGCCATCTTTTATAGTTGAGGTCACGCCATATATCTGGGCGAGTATTGCCTGGTTGCTCCTGCTTTCGTCACGCTCCGACCAATCGTCAAGCTTGACGATGAACGTACCGTAAGTGTTACCCTGTCCGGCAAGGAAGCTGTAACCCATGATTTTCTGGGTATATTTCACGCCGGGGATGGAGAGGATTGCCTTGTCCATACGGTCGAGCACTGCGCTTGTGCGCTCCTGTGATGTGCCTGGAGGCATGTCAAGCATCACAAATAGATAACCGGTGTCTTCATCAGGCACAAGGGTAGTCGGTGTCACTGACATGAGCCATACAAGCACGGCGATCGAGGCAGCGACGATGCCAAATGACGTGAGCTTGTGGTTGATGAAAAATTTGGTGAGTTTATTATAGATCTTCAGAAGTGCCGCATAGCTCTTCTCGAATCCTGCCTTGAATCGGTCGCTGAAAATACCCATTACGGTAATTATGGCGCAGATCGATGCAACGACAAGTTTCCAGATCACTCCAAACTGATACCATCCAAGTACCATGAACGTGATGGTGGCGGCGAGGAACGCGAATGTGATGAGAGGATGCAGATTGAGTTTCCATGCCGAAGAGTAGCGCTTCTTCATTGTCTTTGCCGCCTCGGAATAGGCTTCTCCCATACGCTCTTTTAAAGAGGCGTCGCTGTCGTGAGCCTTAAGGAACACGGCACAAAGTGCCGGTGAAAGGGTAAGCGCGTTAAGGGCTGAAAGACCGATGGCTATTGCCATGGTAAGACCGAACTGCTGGTAGAATACTCCTGATGTGCCGGGCATGAATGACACAGGGATAAACACAAGCATCATGACGAGGGTGATCGATATGATCGCGCCGCCGATTTCGTTCATGGCGTCGATAGATGCCTTTCGCGCATTCTTGTAGCCCACGTCGAGCTTGGCATGGACAGCCTCGACCACCACTATGGCATCGTCGACCACAATCGCGATCGCAAGTACGAGTGCGGAGAGGGTGATAAGGTTGATGGAGAAGCCGATAAGCTTCATTATAAAGAATGTACCGATAAGAGCCACCGGTATCGCTATCGCGGGGATAATGGTCGAACGGAAATCCTGCAGGAAGATATATGTCACGAAGAACACAAGGATGAACGCCTCGATGAGGGTCTTGATAACCTCATGGATTGATGCCTCGAGGAAGTCGTTGTTGTTCATCGGGATTGCGAAATGCAAGCCGTTGGGAAGATCTTTTTCAAGGAGGCTGATCTCTTTCTCGCAGTCCTTGATAATCTGTGTAGCATTGGAGCCGGCAGTCTGGAACACCATAGCAGAGGTTGCGGGATAGCCGTTAAGACCATTGCTGAATCCATAGGTTACTTTGCCAAGCTCGATATCGGCTACATCTTTAAGATAAAGCACCTGACCGTTGGAATTGGCACTGACAACGATGTTGCCGAACTCTTCAGGTGTGGTTAGTCGACCTTTATACTTGATGGTATATTGGAAAGATTGGTCGCCCTGGTCACCGAAAGAACCCGGAGCCGCCTCGACGTTCTGTTCGCGAAGGGCAGCCGATATGTCGGAAGGCATAAGGTTATACTGAGCCATGACGTCGGGCTTCAGCCATACGCGCATAGAGTAGTCGGCACCGAATGACATCACGTCACCTACACCGTTGACACGCTGCAACTGCGGGATGACATTGATCTTCATGTAGTTGTCAATGAATGTCGCGTCGTATTCGCCGTTGTCGCAATAGAGCGATACACCCATAAGCATTGATGTCTGGCGTTTCTGGGTCTGCACGCCTACCTGGGTTACCTCGGCAGGAAGTAGGTTTGACGCTTTTGCCACACGGTTCTGTACATCGACAGCCGCCATGTCGGCGTTGAATCCCTGTTTGAAGTAGACGGTGATATCGGCAGAACCGGTATTGGTGGCGGTTGACTCCATGTAGGTCATGCCCTCCGCACCGTTGATTGACTCTTCAAGGGGAGCGATTACGGAGTTAAGCACCGCCTGGGCATTTGCACCTGTGTAAGAGGTTGACACACGTATGGTTGGTGGTGCGAGGTCAGGATACTGGGTAATAGGGAGAGATGTCAGTCCGATTATACCCAGCAACACAATAAATATTGATATAACCGTCGATAGCACCGGGCGGTTAATAAATGTATCTAATTTCATGTCTGAATGGTAGTTATGATAACTTTGAGAGTAAAATTACACTCAGCCGGATTATTGCTGCTGAGCTGCGTCGGGTTGAGCCTGCTGACGGGCGGCTGCATCTACCGGAACTACGGTGATACCGTCGCGCACCTTGGTGCCGATACCCTCTACGGCAATGCGCTGGCCGGGCTGGAGACCGGATGTCACGATAAAGTTTTTACCGTCGCTGATTTCAGACACCTGGATAGGAGTAGCGACAACCTTGTTGCTGTCGTTGACCACATAGGCGAAGCGCACATTCTGGAGCTCGTTGGTAGCTGCCTGCGGGATGACGATTACCTGCTCAAACTTGTTGGGGATAAGTACCTGTCCGGTGGAGCCGCTGCGAAGCATTCCGCTTTTGTTGTCAAAGAGCGCGCGCACTGTAGCCGAGCCGGTCGACTTGTCGATTACACCCGAAACAGTGGCGACTTTACCTTTCTGCGGATAGATGTCACCGTTGGCGAGACGGAGTGTGACTTCCGGCATCTGGCTGATGCTTGCGTTGAGATTCTTTGCCCCGTTTTCGGTAAGGTCAAGGATATCTTTTTCGTTAAGCGAGAAATAGGCGTAAACGTCGGAGTTGTCGCTCACAGTGGTAAGGGGCTGTGCTGAAGAAGGGGAGGCAAGCGAACCTTCACGGTTGGGAATTGTGCCTACCACGCCGTCGCTGGGTGATGTCACAGAGGTGTAAGCGAGGTTTTTGCGGGCAGTCACAAGGTTAGCCTGTGCCTGTGCGAGCTGTGCCTTTGCCTGAGCGAGCGAGTTTGCCGCCATCTGCCATTCGTATTCGCTTATGATGTTTTTGTCAAAAAGAGTGCGTTTGTTGTCGGCGGTGAGTTGTGCGGTCTGTACGCCTGTTTCAGCTACTTTTACAGCAGCCTGTGCCTGATCCACGGCGGCCTGAAACTGCACCTGGTCAAGAGTGAAGAGAACTTGTCCTTTTTTTACCTGCTGACCTTCATCAACATGAACTTTGGTTATAAATCCGGTTACCTGCGGGCGGATATCGATGTCGGTGCGCCCCTTTATAGTCGCGGGATACGCGCTTTCAAGGTCAGAATTTCCATAATCGACAGTAATTGTGGCGATTTCGGGCGTGGGAGCCTGAGCCTGTTGCTGTTGTCCGCCACATGCGGTCATACACAGCACTGTTGCGGTTGCGAGAGCCATTCCGGCTGTCTTTGCTGCATTAAATTTCATACTTTTCATTGTTAAAACTTATCTTTTCCCTATTGTAAATTCGTACTTTTCTAAAAAACAGTGCAAAGTTAGACACAGAATGGGGGATTAAATATGATAAATGTCATATTTTTGCGCCTGTTTAAGTATTATTAAACCATTTTAATGATTTAATACTTTCCTGACCTGATGCGATAAAGGGTTTCACGCGTAAGTCCGAGAAATGACGCTATCTGTGTGACGGTTGCATATTCGGTAAGGCGTGGATAGCGCTTGATGGCCCAGTCGTAACGCTCTGTGGCGTTCATGCACTGCAATGTGTATATGCGTTCCTCAAGATAGGAAGTGTATATGGCAAGGGTGGTGTTGAGAAACATTGATGCCTCCAAGGTGTTGACGTTGGCTTTTTTCTTCATCTCGACACTAAACGATCTTACCGGGATGCAGATTACATCGGAATCTTCCATGAACTTGATCGACAGCGGTATATCGACGGAGTTCAGCACTATGTTGGTCATCAGGTATTCGTCGTCGAAGGCAAATGACATGGTGTGTTCTTTGCCGTCTTTTGTGTAGTAGGCACGTGCGGCGCCTCGCATTATGTAATATGAATGTTGCTGGACATTTTTGTTGCCGTCGATTGTTGCCCCTTTGGGCATATGCTTCTCCTGCATCACTATACGGAGCTTTTCAATCAGCTCGGGCGACAGATTGAAAATCTTGCGGAGTACGTCGACAGGATGTGGCATGGCGTCAGATGAATTTGCTTATCAATGTCGTGAACGGCGACCAGTATTTTACACACTTTCTCTCTCCGACTCCTTCCACACGCATAAACTCGTTCATGGTGAGGGGGCGACGGCGCACCATATCCATCAGCGTCTTGTCGGTGAACACAAGGTAGGGCGGTATGCCCTCGCGCGTGGCAATTTCTTTTCTTAGAGACTTGAGCTCGCTGAACAGACGCTCGGCAGGATTGACCGGTGATGTTTTCTTTGCTGCCCCGGACTTTTTCTCGCTATGATCCTTCTGATGGCGCGCGAGCATGACATTGACATCTCCTTTCAATATACGGTGTCCGTAACCTGTGACCTTGAGCCTGTTTGACTGGTCGTAGGCTATGTCGATCGCTCCAAGCTGGATTAGCTGCGAGATGTAATCTCTCCATTCCGGATAGGGTATCATCCTGCCTACGCCATAGGTTTTTATCTTGTCATATCCGAGGCTTATCAGTTCGGCACGCGCCGATCCTCGGAGTATATCGATGAGCATCTGTATTCCGATCTTTTCCCCTGCGCGGATAATTGCGCTCAATGCCATCTGTGCCTCCATGGTGCCGTCGAAGCGCTCAGGCGGCGACAAGCAGACGTCGCAGTTATGGCAGTCATGGTCGAGTATTTCGTTGAAGTAGCTGAGCAACACGCGTCGGCGGCATACCGGGCTTTCGCAATACTCCACCATGCGTTTCAGCTTCTCGGAGTTAATCTCCTGCTGTCCTGATTCATTGATGAAGCCCTGAAGTGTCACCACGTCGGCGTAGGAATAAAAGAGGGTGGTCTCAGCTTTCATGCCGTCTCTGCCGGCTCTTCCGATCTCCTGATAATAGCTTTCAAGATTGCGGGGCATATTGGAATGCACAACCCATCGGATGTTGCTTTTGTCTATTCCCATGCCAAAGGCTACGGTGGCACATACCACCTGTACCTCGCCGTTGATAAACTGCTCTTGGGCACGGTCACGTTCGGCTGCCGACAGACCCGCGTGGTAGACGGTTGTCTTGTAGCCTCTGATTGACAGTTCCGCGTTTATGGATTCCGCCCCTTTGCGGCTGAGCGTATAGACGATTCCCGAGTCGTCGGGATAACGGTCGATTAGCCGCGCGATATATGCCGCCTTCTTGCTCTTTGTCGGGGAAGGTATCACCTTCAGTGATAGATTCGGGCGGTCAAATGATGATATGTAGACAAACGGGTCGGCGAGCGAAAGCTGGCGTGATATGTCGTCACGGGTCAGCTTGTCGGCTGTGGCGGTAAGTGCCATTACCGGGATTTTGCCGAGGCGCTGCTTTATCAATCCGAGCCCGGCGTATTCGGGGCGGAAATCGTGTCCCCACTGTGATATGCAATGTGCCTCGTTGACGGCAAACATGTCGACCCATCCGCGGAAATCCACATGCTCCATTTCAAACATCAGGCGTTCAGGCGACATGTACAGGAGCTTTATCCTGCCGCGCATCGCTTCGCGGAGGGCGTTCTGATTGTCGATTTCCGAAAAGCCGCTGTTGATCGCTGCGGCAGGTATGCCGTTGGCGTTCAGTCCGCTCACCTGATCCTTCATCAGGGATATGAGCGGCGAGATTACGATGGTGCAGCCCTCGCCGAGCATAGCAGGTATCTGATAGCATATCGATTTGCCTCCACCGGTGGGCATCAGTACAAGCGTGTCACGCCCCGACATCACCGACTTTATAATATCGAGCTGCCCTTTACGGAAATCATGATAACCGTAAAAGCGTTTAAGCAGGGCTTTTGCCTGTAGTTCGATATCGGGTTTTGGCATGGATATTTATCAGAATGCGTTGTCATCACCGCGAAACATGTCGATCACGGTAAGTATTATAATCTTTATGTCAAGGAAGAAATTCCAGTGTTCGATATACCAAACGTCATGTTCCACGCGCTTTTCCATCTGCCACAGTTCTTCTGTCTGTCCCCTGAAGCCGTTGATCTGCGCCCAGCCGGTGATGCCGGGCTTGATGAGATGGCGGAGCATATACTTGTCTATCAGCTTGCTGTAGTCGTCGGTATGCTTTATCATATGAGGCCTCGGTCCGACTACCGACATGTCGCCGAGCCATACGTTGATAAACTGAGGCAGTTCGTCAAGGCTTGTGCGGCGGAGAAATTTTCCAACCGGGGTCACTCGCGGATCCTGACGCACGGCCTGCTGGGTATCGCTTGCCTTGTTGACCTGCATAGTGCGGAACTTGAAGCAATTGAAGTCTTTTCCAAGGTAACCGGTGCGTTTCTGCTTGAAAAATACCGGTCCGGGCGAGGTAAGTTTTATCGCTAAGGCAATAGGAATGAACACGATGGGTGACAGCAGCAGAAAAACGGAGGAGAAAACCACATCAAAGCCGCGTTTCAGATAGCGGTTGGATATACGTTTGAGGGGATTTTCCCTGATGTTGAGGATTGGAACTTTGCCGATGTTGGAAAGCTCGCTGACGCGGCTGATATATTGATTCAGCTGTGGGACGTAATAGAACTGGGCTACATGGTTGTCGGCGTATCCGACACATCGGCGCAGTGTCTCGTGATCTTCGCCCGAAAGGGTGAAGTATACCTCGTTGACAGGCTCGGTGTTCATGAACTGTTCAAGGTCGTCGATTGACCCTCGGTAATCGTTGCCGAGAGCCTCGGCATTGGTCGTGTCGTTGTCAAAAAAGCCGAGGAACCGATAACCGTATCCGGGATCGGAACACATGGCATCGCGCAACCGCGTGGCATTTTCCCCGGTCCCGATTATCACGGCATTTGCCGAATTTATGCCGTTGCGGCGGAAGTGTTTTAGCGACAGGCGCGTTACTGTCCATCCAAGGGGCAGGAGTATGACGAGCATCCCGTAAAACCACAGGTAGAACGACATGTTGTCGACCCAGGAATTCAGGAATGCCAATATTGAGAAGAAAAACAGTGCATGTATTCCTACGGCGGCAATTGCATTTTTTGCGATTATGTCGAGGTGCAAGGCTCTTCCCTGCGGATAGCGTGAACGGTATAACACTACCGGCAGGTAACATATGTTTACTATGAGCAGTGTCACTTTCCATCTGAAGCCAAGCACTTCCTTGTCAGAAAGCGTGGCAATTAGAAATGCAAGGTTTACCACTGCGAAGCCGAGAAGGCTTTCGATGATATGCAGATATTTGCCGTATTTCCCTTTCCTTAACACTTAAACTGTATATAGATTCAATTGTTGTCGAATAAAAGAGCGCACTCACGTCGTGGCGGAGGCGCTCTTCCATATTGTTCAAGATTGTGATAGAAGCATTATAGCTTGCTGTCAATCAATTTTATCTTTTCTTCAAGAGTCGCTATTTCCTCCTTTATACGCTGCATCTTGCGCTCCATGTCGCGCAGCAAAGTATTGCCGCTTTTAGATTTAACGCTGAAGAAGCCGAGATTATTTTCATAAGTCTTCAATTCATTGCGTTTTTGTTCAAAATTGCGCACAAGGCGTTCGCGTTCGCGGTATAGTTTGTTCTCATCGCCGGAAATCTCGTTTATGCTGTCGGTAAAATTAGCCATGGATGCACGTGCTTCCTTTATGTCAAACCGGTCATAAAGCTCATTTACAGCCGCGCGGTAAGTGTCATATACTTTGTCTTTCTCTTTAAACGGCACATGACCTACCTGCTGCCACTTTGCCATAAGCTCTTTGACGGTCTTTACCGCTTCATCGCGAGGGGTCTCGTCGGTGATGGCTTTAAGCGCGCTGATGATCTCCTGTTTCTGTTTGAGATTAGCCTGTTCTGTCTTGCGGGTGCCTGAGGTGGCTTTCTTTCTGCGGTCGAAGAAGTAGTCGCAGGCTTCCTGAAAGCGTTTCCACACGGCATCGCTGTGCTTTTTCTCGACCGGGCCTACTGTCTTCCATTGCTTCTGAAGCTCTACCAGCTCATCGGCTGTCTTTTTCCAATCGCTGCTTTCCTTTAATGCTTCGGCTTGCTCGCATAGGGCGATCTTCTTTTCCAGATTGGCGGCGTGATTGTCGCGCATGGTCTTGAAATATTCAGCTTTCTTTGCGAAAAATTTATCGCATGTTTCACGGAAGCGGGCAAAAAGCAAGTTGTTTACCTTCTTTGATGCAAATCCAAGCTTTTTCCAGTCTTCCTGAGCTGTAAGGATCTCCTTTGTCAGCTGATCCCAGCCGGCATAGCTCTTCACATTCTCGAAATCGAGGGCTTCCACGCGCTCACATATGGCGGTCTTCTTTTCTTCGTTTTCGCGCTCACGAGCCTTGCGCTCTTCAAAAAATGCCTGATAGCGCTTGTTTACGATAGCCGAGGCATCCTTGAACTTGTTCCAGATTTCTTCGCGTATCTCCTTTGCGACAGGTCCGATCTCACGCCATTTGTCGTGAAGTTCCTGAAGGCGGCGGAACGCTGTGATTACATCTTCCTCGCCTGCGAGTTTCTCAGCTTCTCCCACGAGCAATTGTTTCTGCTCAAGGTTTTTCTTGAAGTCGTAATCGCGGAGATCCTTGTTTATTTTGAGCTGGTCGTAGAATCGTTCTACGGCGGCGGAGTAGTTACGGTACAGGTCGGTCATGTCGGTCGGAGGCACATCGCCTGCTGTCTTGAACTCCTGGGTAAGCTCGCGGAATCGCGGGAACAGACGGTTTACGTTGTCGGTGTCTTCCGCCATTTTACCAAGCTCATCAATTATGGCAAGCTTCTTTTCGAGATTTGCCTTGCGTTCAGCCTCTATTTCGGCTATGTGCTTGGCTTTCTTCTCTTTGATTATCTCAGTGAGCTGTTGGAATCGTTCTTCCAAAGGGTCGGGCAGGGGGGCAAATGCCGCTTCCTCGTTTCCTTTGTCAAGAAACGCCTGCTTCTCGACCGCAAGCTCGCTCTTCCGGATTGCGTGGAAATGCTGCCGCAACGAAGACACTTCGTCACGTGAGATCTCTGCACCGTTTTTCTCGCTGATCGCTTCCAAGGTGGCTATGATGTCGTCTTTGGTCATAGCTTTTCCAAGGTCAGTCACAGCCTCACCGGTAATCTCGATTTCGATATTCTCTTCTTTTACAGGAGCCTCCATGGCTCCTTCATTCAAGGTTAAATCCTCGGCAGTGTTTTCCACCGGCTGGGATTGTTCACGCAATTCCATAATTGTATAATATTGTTTTACACTATCATCCGAGAGTACTTTTTTCTGTCGGAATGTTATCAGGTGTCAAATATAGGTATAATTTTGAGAATTAATTGCATTTATTGTCAAAAAAAACAAAATTGTCACTTTGCGGGCCTGTAAACAAGGGTGGACGAGTTGTCGGGAACTATCACCACCGCGGCGGTGTCGCTGATAATTCCCGGTGTTACGGCACGTTGTCGTGGCACGATGTTGTTGATGTCTTGTCCGCGCATCTCACATTGTGCAAGCACCGAAGCGAGATTGACATAATTCATGCAGCCGAATGTGTGGTTTGAGTCAAAGCGGTTAAGTGCGCGTTGCAGCTCATAGTCGCCCGGCGGCTCGGAGATAAGCGACATGGCACATTCTGTGATCGCGGATTCCGCTTCTTCGGTGTCGACCCCCTCGCGCAGATAGGCGCTGAGCAGTAGCAAGCCGGGGTCCTCTGTCCCGGTTATCGATGCATCGACGCGCGTAAACATTTCCGTTCCCATGAGCAGCCGGCGGTAAAAGCGCGATGACTGGCCGGCGGAAAGCAGGTCGGTGATCACGTCGCAGGCGGGATAGGCTGTGTCGGCATATCCTGGCATGTGGTATGCCTTGTAGATTACCGTCTGTGGCACCCTGCCGTGCATCTCTTCACGCCTCGGTGATTCTTGAAGAGGCTCTTGGGTGTAGCTTCGTGGAGCGACCTCGCGTCGCGGAATACCTCCAAACCATTTCTCGGCAAGACGGCACGTCTCGTCAAAAGATATGTTGCCTGTCACGGCAAGCACGGCGTTGTTTGGCGCATAGTGACGGTAGAAAAACCGTTTGACGTCATCCATCGTCACTTTTTCGATGTGTGACAGCTTTTTGCCAATGACAGGGAAGCGGTATGGGTGCTCCTTGTAGGCTAAAGCGTAAAGGTGGTGAAACAGGTCGCCGTAGGGCTGGTTGAGACACACCTGCTTGAACTCCTCGCACACAACCTGTCGCTGCACCTCAAGCGATCGCTCATTGAACGCAAGTTCATTCATGCGGTCGCTTTCAAGCCAGAAGACCGTCTCGACATTGTGGGCGGGCACGATGTCGTAGAAATTGGTAAAGTCGCAGTTGGTCCAGGCATTGTTTGACCCGCCCGCCTCTTCAAGTGCCTTGTCAAACTCAGGGATGTTGCGTGACCCGCCAAACATAAGATGCTCAAAAAGATGTGCCATCCCTGTCGACTCGGGTGACTCGTCGCGACTTCCTACATTATATAATATGTTTAGTGCCACCATGGCGGTGGCACTATCCCGGTTGTGTACTATCCGCAGTCCGTTGGGAAGCGCGTAGCGGTTTGTCTCGATCATTTTTCGACAGTGATATTTAGTATCTTGACGTCATCTTTGGGGCGGTCGCCCGGAAGTGTGGGCACTTTTTCAATCTTTTCAACCACGTCGAGACCTTCAAGTACCTCTCCAAACACGGTGTACTGGCTGTCGAGATGCGGCGTGCCGCCTGCCTCCATGTATGCTTTCTTCTGCTCGTCGGTAAGCTTTGCCGGATTTTTAGCCGCTTCCGTTTCTGTCAGGGCGATAAGCTCTTCCTGAAGTTTCTGTATGCCGGCATGGTCTCCGTTGTGGCGGAGTTGCATTATTGTATCGCGGCGCTCGGAGGCAAGTCGGTTGAATATGTCCTGCTGCTGCATCATCTGCATCTGTTTTTCCATCTGCATGAGCTGGGCTTCGGAATATGCCTTGCCGGTCACGATGTAAAATTGTGAGCCCGAAGATTTGCGTTCCGGATTCACATTGTCACCCTGACGGGCGGCGGCAAGTGCGCCGCGTTTATGGAAATGCCGGGGATATACGATTTCCGCCTCCACATTGTAGCCGGGACCTCCTGCGCCGAGCCTCTTGCCGGCGGGTGCGCCTTTTGATTCAGGGTCACCTGCCTGGATCATAAACTCATTGATTACGCGATGGAAAAGTGTGCCGTTGTAAAATCCTTCGTTTACAAGTTTCAGGAAGTTGTCGCGATGTTTCGGGGTGTCGCCGTAGAGGAGCACCTTTATATCGCCCATCGTTGTGGAGATGTTGACGATCACGTCTTTTTTATCAGCTTCAGTCATGGTTTCGTTTGTGTTTAGGTTGTTCTGGGTTGATGATGAAGGGCGCGTCTGTGAACATGACACGCTCCACAGGCTTAACGCAGCCAGCAGTCCGATAGTTCGTAGTCTTAACATATTGTCATGGGTGAGGTCAGATACCGGTAGGGTACAGACGTTTGTAGATGCGGCGGAAATTGTCGTCGGTGGCGCTGAGTGTGTCGGCGCGTTCAGCATAATCCTCGCCCCATAGTGAAAGTAGGTCGCCTATGTAGCGGCGTTTGCGATCTTTCTCGATAGCCGACGCTATTAGCGCCGACACTTGTGGCGCGTATTTCTCCGGGTCGATAGCATGGAGATAGCGCGCAGCGCTTACGATGAATTGTCCGGACAGGTCGACAGTTATCATGTTGTCAACAAGATCGTCGATTGTGTCGTCGATCGAGTTGATATGATTGGCGATATACTCGTAGGTTAAGAGTCCGTCAGGATCTTTTGCGAGTTCTTTTTTTATATCCTCGTTCATGATAGCAAGTGTAAAGTTACGGCGCAAAGATAATAAATTTCGGTAAAAACACTTATATTTGCGTCATCTTAAACGTGATATTATGTCTGAAAAGAATTTTGTAGTCACTATAGGCCGCCAGTTTGGCAGTGGCGGAAGGGAGATAGGCAAGCTTGTCGCAGAAAAGCTCGGCATAGCTTATTATGACAAGGAGCTGTTGTGTGAGGCGGCGAAGAAAGCCGGTGTAAGTCCTGAATTCTTTGAAAAGTCGGATGAAAAATTTCCGAAGTTTTTCAGCGGTCTGTTCTCCTTCACGATGGGCTACAATCCCTACACCCTGTACACTGGATCATCGTCGATAAGCGATGACACGCTTTATCGTGCGCAGAGCGATTTTATCCGTTCGGTGGCGGAAAAGCATTCATGTGTCATTGTGGGCAGAAGCGCCGATTATGTGCTCCGCGACCATCCGCGTTGCGCCAATGTGTTTATCCATGCCCCTATGGAAGAATGCGTAAGGCGCATCATGCGCCGTGGCGACAAGACGACGCCCGAGCAGGCACGCTCTCTCGCTGAAAAGACCAACAAGCTTCGTGCCGGTTACTATAATTTTTATTCTGACAAGACTTGGGGTGACGCAAAGACCTATCATCTTACCATTGACTCCTCGTCAATGCCCACGGATGATGTCGCCTCACTTATATGCGACTACGTCACCCGCCGGTTCAAGATCGGTGAATGACGCAGTCTGTATCTGACAGGCTCATGCCTGAGCCGTGTTTCACTCGTTTTCGATTTTCTCCGCCTGTTTCTCGGCTTCGCGAAGGGGCTTTGCCGAATTGTAGGCTGCGAGATAGATGAAGAGCCCGTTTGCCGCCGCGGCAACCATCGCTATGCCTGCCATGAGGGTGAATGCCGCCTCGATGTCGCGTAGCGGGGAGCATATCATCACTACTCCCGTTATGAAAATAAGCACCGGAAGGATGTAGAGCCACAACGGCATCGCGTATGGCTTATAATCGACCGCAAGCACCCATATCTGGCAGAATCCGGTAATGAGGAGCACTGCCGCGAGCACATATACAAACACGCCTGCAAACGGCGCCGGCCATACGATCATTATCACTCCTATGATCAGCGACCCTATCGACGAGAGGATCGACGAGGCGTTGACCCCCTGGCCTTTGCCGCTGCGGCTTATGCCGGTGATAAGCCCGATCAGCCCCGGTATCGCAAACATTGCGCCGACAAACATTATCAGCCATTCAAGAATATTCACCCTCGTATGGAAGCATATAAGCACGATGCCTGCCGCCAAAATGAATAGGTAGCTCCAAAAACTGTTTTTTCCGCTCATGACTTTACGTTTATTTTAGTCTGTTATTTATATGTAATTTTAACGCTTCTGACACATATAATGTTGAAATGTGGTTATAATATGCAGGGTTGAGGGGCAGAATGTGCAAATTTTAGCATGGGAAAATTTGTGGATGATTGAAATTGTTGTAACTTTGCGGCTATCCATAATCTGAAATCATGAATAAGGTCATCACTGAAATTACCCCGCTTTCGTCGAAGGACTGTTTTTACCTTGTGGACCGCTACAAGGAGAGTTTCGACTATCCTCTGCATCGCCATGCGGAGTTTGAATTGAACTTCGTGGAAAACTGCGAGGGTGCGCGCCGCATAGTGGGCGACAGCATCGAGGTGCTCGGCAATTATGACCTTGCGATCGTGGGCGGCGGTCTGGAACACGCTTGGGAGCAGCATGAGTGTACGCGCAAGGATATTCATGAGGTGACGATACAGTTTTCTTCCGATCTGCTGGGCGACTCTCTCCTTGCCAAAAATCAGATGAAGAGCCTTGAACTGATGCTTGAACGCAGCCGCAACGGCATAGCTTTCGGGGTGCCGGCTATAATGAGGCTTTATTCCAAACTCGGTGAGATAACGCGGCTTCAATCCGGCTTTTACCGAGTATTGAAGCTGCTGGAGATACTGTATGACCTTTCGCTTGAAGAGAATTTCCATATGCTGTCAAGCTCGTCGTTTGCCAATGTGTCGACCGCGTCTGACAGCCGTCGCGTGAGGAAGATCGAGGAATATATCAATAAGAATTACGACAGAGACATACGCCTTCAGGAACTTGCCGACCTGATAAATATGACTCCGACCGCGTTCAGCCGATTTTTCAAGTTGCGCACGGGTCGTACGATCTCCGATTACATAATCGACCTGCGTCTCGGCTATGCGTCACGCCTGCTTGCCGACAGCACCATGTCGGTCGTGGAGATATGCTATGAATGCGGGTTTAACAATGTGTCCAACTTCAACCGTATATTCAAGCGTAAGAAGGGTTGTTCGCCCAAGGTGTTCCGAGAGAATTACCGTAAGAACAAGGTCATCGTATGACCGATGGCAAAATAGTATTGATTTACCCGGTTGTGATACTATCCGAACATATTTACATTTACACATACCAATTATCCATGAAATTATTATCAGCAGTAATTTTGCTTGCATCACTCCTCCCTATGGCGGCATGTGGTGGAAACGTCGGGGCATCAGCCGCGGCCGATGAGAAAAAGCCGACGCTCGTCGAGCGTCACGGACAGTTGAAAGTCGACGGCTCGCGTATTGTCGACCAGAACGGCGATTCCATACAGCTTCGCGGGGTTAGCTTCGGCTGGCATAATATGTGGCCACGCTTTTATAACAGAAGTTCCGTGACTGAGATTGCCAAAGGGTGGGGCGCCGACATCGTGCGCGCCTCGATAGGACTTGATATTGACGAGGATACTTTTGACAAGAAGCCGGAGATGGGCTATGCCTTGGTCGACAGCGTAGTGCAGGGTGCGGTGGAAAATGGCATATACGTGCTTATCGACTTCCACAGCCATGCCAACAATCTTCCTCTTGCAAAAGAATTTTTTGCGACGGTAAGTGAAAAGTACGGTCATCTGCCCAATGTCATGTATGAGATATGGAATGAGCCACTTGAGGTGAAATGGCAGGAGACAAAGGAATATGCCGAGGAGCTTTTGCCTGTTATCCGCAAGAATGCCCCGGAGGCCATTGTGATTGTCCCCACGCCCCGTTGGGATCAGAATGTACATGAAGCGGCCGACGACCCTATCACCTCTGACAAAAATATTGTGTATTCGCTCCACTATTATGCCGCCACCCATACCGATTATCTCCGTCAGCAGGCACAATATGCCATCGACAAGGGGTTGCCGCTATTTATGGCGGAATGTGCCTCTATGGTGCATACGGGTGACGGCGTCATCGACACCGCCTCGTGGGAAAAATGGATGGATCTTGCCGACGCCAACGGTATCAGCTGGATATGCTGGTCGGTGAGCGATAAGGATGAGACTTGCTCCATGCTTCGCCCGTCGGCATCATCCCAAGGCGAGGAATGGACTGAGGGCGACCTTAAGCCCTGGGCTGTGCTCGTAAAATATTATATAAACCGTAACCGATAATAAACCAAGTATATAGTCATGAAAATCAACCTTCGCGGTGCGCTTCTTTCAGCCGCACTTCTCGGTGCCCTTTGCGCCGACGCTCTTCAACTTCCCGATATTTTCAGTCCTGATATGATGCTCCAGCAAAATTCCAATGCGGCAATATGGGGCTGGGCTGATCCGAGTTCGAAAGTTACTGTCGAGACATCGTGGGATGGCAAGACCTATACCGTCTATGCCGACCGTACCGGGCGCTGGGATGCGCGTGTCGCCACCCCCGCAGCGTCATATACCCCTTACACCGTGACCGTCAAGGATGACAACACTACGGTCAAGCTTGACAATGTATTGATAGGTGAGGTATGGTTCGTTTCCGGACAGTCCAACATGGAGATGCCGCTCCGTGGTTTCTGGGGCGCGCCGATCGAGGGTGCCAACAAGGCTATCGCCGAGTCGGGAAAATATCGCAAGGCGATACGTTTCGCCACTATCCCCAAGTCGCCGGCTCTGACGCCGCAGGACTCTGTCAAGGGGAAATGGGTGGAGTGTATTCCGGCAAATGCTCCCGAATTCAGTGCGGTGGGATATTTCTTCGCGCGCGAACTTAATAATATAATAGATGTCCCCGTAGGCATAATCAATTGCAGCTGGGGTGGAAGCAAGGTCGAGGGCTGGCTTCCCGCCGATATCTTGAAGCAATATCCCGATATAAACCTTGCCGATGCTACCGGTGAAGGCGAAAACAATACCCCCGACTATTTGCGCCCGATGATCATGTACAACGGCATGCTTCACCCGCTCATGGGGTATACCGTGCGCGGATTTCTGTGGAATCAGGGCGAGAGCAACGTAGGTGCCCACGCTGACTATCCTTCGCGTTTTGCGACTATGATGAAGCATTGGCGCGACAACTGGGGACAGGGCGAGCTTCCTGTATACTGCGTTGAGGTACCGCCTTATTTCTATGGCAATGAAAAAGAGACCGTGGGCGCGCTTCTGCGCGAGAGCCAGCACAAGTCGGTCGAAGTTACCCCTAACAGTGCGATTGTATGTACTACCGACCTTGTAGTGCCCGGCACTTCCTATCAGATACATCCTCAAAAAAAGGAGGAAATCGGCGAGCGTCTCGCTTATCTTGCCGCCGTACGCGACTATGGCGTGGGTGGCATAGGCTGCTATTCGCCTGAATTTGAGTCGATGGAGGTCAACGGCAACAAGGCTGTGCTTCATTTCACAAATGGTTTTGACGGTCTCACGCCCGAACGCGACATGCAAGGCTTCGAGGTGGCCGGAGAGGACCGTGTGTTCTACCCCGCGGAAGCCAGGCAGATATATTCCAACCGTTGCGACGTGGAGGTAAGCAGCGACAAGGTCGATAAGATCGTCGCCGTGCGTTATTGTTTCTACAACTGGGCGCCGGGTACGATACATGACATGCGCGGATTGCCGCTCGTGCCGTTCCGCACCGATAACTGGGACAAATAACCGACAACTCGACAACTGACAACTCGACAACTGACAACCCGACAACTGACAACCCGACAACTTTATTCGTATGAAAAAAATATTCTGGATTATAGCCTTGTGCGCGGCCGTAGGAGCTGCTGCATGTTCTTCTGCTAAGAAAAATGCCGCCGGTGAAAGCGACTTCGTTACTGTGCGCGACGGCCGGTTTTATATCGGTGACAGTGCATACCGCTTCGTGGGCACAAATTTCTGGTACGGCCCCATCCTCGCCTCCGAGGGGCGAGGCGGCGACCGCCGGCGTTTGCTCCGCGAGCTTGACCTGCTGCAAGAAAACGGTATAAACAACCTGCGCATCCTCGTGGGCGGTGACGGTGACGAGGGTCTTGCCTCCCATATCGGTCCCGTGTTGCAGACTGCGCCCGGTGTATACAACGATACGCTACTTGCCGGTCTTGACTATCTGATGTCGGAGCTTGAGCGTCGCAATATGAAAGCGGTGCTCTATCTCAATAATGCCTGGGAATGGAGCGGCGGCTACTCGGCATATCTGCAGTGGGCGGGTAAAGGTAAAGCCCCGATACCGAGTGTCGACGGCTGGCCCGCTTATATGGATTATGTAAGGCAGTTTGTCAACTGTGACTCGGCAAAGCAGCTGTCTTACGACCATGTGCGTAACATTGTGTCGCGCGTCAACAGCGTCACCGGCAAGCCTTATGCGGAAAGTCCCGCGATAATGGCATGGCAGGTTGCCAATGAGCCGCGCGCATTTGCCGACGACAGCCTGCAGAAACGTGCCTTTGCCGAATGGGTGCGTACCACCGCGCGTATTATAAAGGAGATCGACCCCAACCATCTCGTGTCCACGGGCAGCGAGGGCAAGCACGGGTGTGAGCAGGATATCGAGTTGTGGGAAGAGATCCACAATTATCCGGAGATCGATTACGGTATCGTGCATCTCTGGCCTTACAACTGGAGCTGGGTAGGGAAGGAGACTCTTCTTTCCGGTGTTGACAGTGCCTGCATCAAGGCAGTGGAATATATCAGACCTCACTCGGAGATGATGAAACGTGCCGGCAAGCCTCTTGTATTGGAAGAGTTCGGCTATCCGCGTGACTCGATGTCGTTTACTCCGGGGACTCCTACCGAGGGCAGGGACAAGTTTTACGAATATGTGTTCTCGCTTGTCGAGAACGGCGACCTTATCGACGGTTGCAATTTCTGGGGCTGGGGCGGTGATGCCGAGCCTGCTCATGTAGTATGGGAGCCGGGCGACGATTATGTATGTGATCCGGCACAGGAAGAGCAAGGTCTTAACTCTGTTTTTGCAAAAGATAACAAAACTTTAGCAATAATTTCGAGAATAGCACGTAATATAAACACCAAATAAATACAAGACAACAGTGTACCTGCGTAAACCTGACATGATTGCCGCGGCAGTCGCATTGCTTTGCACAACCTTTTCTTTTTCTGTTTCAGGACAATCCCTGAGAGCGTCGGCTGTTGCCGACAGTCAATGGTGGTGGCTCGCACCACAGACCCCGTCGCTGACCGTCGAGGTGAGCGATTCCACCGGAGCGGCATCTTCAGCCGATCTCCGCATTGTCGTTACCACCGACAATTACGTGCCTGTCATGGAGGAGACACGCTCCGTGACCCTTGCCGCAGGCGACACCGCCCGTCTCAAGGTGAATCCCCGTGTCACGCTCCCCGGATTTTACCGTCTCTCCGTCAACGACGGCGACAAGCGGCTGCTTGACATGAATTTCGGTTATGAGCCTGAAAATGTGGTGTCACTGCCCGATTCACAGCCCGATTTTGACCTTTTCTGGGAGAAAGCCCTTGACGAGCTTGCCGACGTAGACCCGCGCTATACCCTTCAGGAGGTAGACTCGCTTAGCGGTGAAAAACGCAGGGTGTATCTCGCGTCGATGCGTTCGCTCGGTGGCGACACCATAAGCGGGTATATCGCAATTCCTGTCAAGGAGGGAAAATATCCCGTACATATTATATATAACGGATACGGCGTCGATCCGTGGTGTGTCGGCGCCGACGATGCTCCCGACTGGATTCATTTCATCCCCTTTGCGAGAGGACAGGGTTATGGTAAAAAATACAATAAGTATGGCGATTGGGTGGCTTATGGAGTCGCCTCGCCCGATACCTATTATTACCGTGGTGCATTTATGGATGTCGTGCGCGCAATTGACTTTATTTATCAGCTGCCGCAGACCGACCGTGACAATATTTTTGCCGAAGGCGGCAGTCAGGGAGGGGCTTTCACACTGGTGGCGGCTGCGCTCGACGACCGCGTCGCGGCGATTGCTCCCTATATTCCTTTCATGTCGGATTTTCCCGATTACTTCAATATCGTTCACTGGCCTGCCGAGCCTGTCAGGAAGGCGGCTAAGGAAGCCGGCATGAGCGATGAAGATATGTATAAGATGCTCAGTTACTTCGATATGAAAAACATGGCACGTCGCATCAAGTGTCCGGTATTGATGGGCGTGGGGCTTCAGGATCAGGTGTGTCCCCCTCACACCAATTTCTCAAGCTACAATCTTATCACTTCGCCTAAGGAATTTATTATCTACCGTGACCTCGGTCACACGGTCGATTATCCCGACTGGAATCCGCGTGTACGCGAGTTCTTCCTGCGTAACCGACGTTAAAGATAATAAAGTACTATATAGAGATAAAATTGTATTATATTATCTCTTCTTATATGCCTAATTTTGCATCGGGTGTATTAACCTAACACGTGCAGTAATTATAAAACAATAATACTAACTTAAATACATTAACCTTACCTTAAAATTGCTCATGATGACAAGAAAAGTCTTGAACATTAGGGCTCTCCTTTTGGCACTGTTTATATCCGTGTCGATTGGAGTGTTTGCCCAGACATCCGTAAGGGGTGTCGTCCTCGAGCCATCGGGTGAGCCTGCCATAGGCGCAACCATTATGGAGAAGGGGACTTCCGTAGGTACGGCGACTGACTTTGATGGTAATTTTTCCATCAAGGTGGCGTCTCCTAACGCAGTGCTTGTAGTGTCGTATGTAGGCATGGAGACCCAGGAGGTCAAGCTCGCCGGCCGTACCGATGTTACCATTACCTTGAAAGAATCGGGCGTCGCGCTCGACGAGGTCGTGGTGGTCGGTTATGGTACCATGAAAAAGAGCGACCTTGCCGGTGCTTCCGTGTCAATGAGTGAGGATGACCTCAAGGGGTCAATCATCACCAACCTTGACCAGTCGCTTCAAGGTCGTGCAACAGGTGTGCAGGCGATGTCTACGTCGGGTGCCCCCGGTTCGTCTTCATCTATCCGCGTGCGCGGTCAGTCTACCATCAATGCCAATGCCGAGCCGCTGTATGTCATTGACGGCGTGATCGTTCAAGGGGGGGGTAACTCAGGAGCCGACTTCGGTCTCGGTGACGCCCTCGGTAACGGAAAGGTGTCGACCGTGTCGCCGCTTTCTACCATCAACCCTTCCGACATCGTGTCGATGGAGATTCTTAAAGACGCCTCTGCGACAGCCATCTATGGTGCGCAGGGCTCTAACGGTGTTGTGCTCATTACCACCAAGCGTGGTAAGGCGGGCGAGGCTAAGTTCACTTACGACGGTATGATTGCTGTCAACCACCAGAACAAGCGTCTCGACATGATGAATCTTCGTGAATATGCTTATTACTATAATGATTTCGTGGCTAACGGTTACGGACAGGCCAATGACTGGTATCGTGACCCGTCGGTGCTTGGCGTCGGTACCAACTGGCAAGACGCAGTGTTCCGCACCGCGCTCCAGAATCAGCATCAGGTATCGGCTCAGGGCGGTACTGAAAAGGTACAATATTACGTATCGGGCTCTTATATGAATCAGGAAGGTACGCTTATCGGCTCCGACTTCCAGCGTTTCTCTGTGCGCGCCAACCTTGACGCGCAGCTCAAGTCATGGTTGAAGCTCGGTCTTAGCGCCACTTATACCGATACCGACGAAAGCCTCAAGCTTGCCGACGGTGAGCAGGGTATCATCAATTACTCGCTTACCACTCTTCCCGATATACCCATCTACGATATCGACGGCAACTTCTCTTCAATCGTACGCGAGGGATATACCAATCCTAACCCCATTGCGCTCGCAATGCTTGACGACATCAAGCTCCACCGTAAGAAACTTACCGGTAACATCTTCTTCGATGTGACCCCGATAAAGAATCTTGTTTGGCATGCCGAATTTGGTTATGATGTCAGCTCTTCAAAGGGTGACCGTTACAAACCGATGGTCGATCTCGGATCTTGGGTGCGCAGCAGCAACGAAAGCTCTATCCAGAAAAATTCAAGCTGGTTCTGGCAGCTGAAAAACTATGTGTCGTACAACGGCACCGCATGGGACAAGTTCCACTATACCGCAATGGTAGGTCAGGAATGTTGGGAGTCGCGCTACGACTATACAAGCATCTTTGCATCCGGTCTTCCCTCCGATGAGGTGCACAATCCCGCTCTCGGTAACAAGAATTCATATAATATCAGTGCCGGTTTCGGTAGCTCGGCAATGGCGTCATTCTTCACCCGCGAGACCCTTAACTGGGATGACCGCTATCTCTTGACTTATACCTATCGTTATGACGGTAGCTCCAACTTCGGTCCAGAGAACCGTTGGGCCGGATTCCACTCTGTAGCCGGTGCATGGCGTTTCTCCAACGAAAAATTCTTCGAGCCAGTGCGCAGCGTCATTGACAACGGTAAACTCCGTCTCGGATGGGGTCAGACCGGTAACTCCAATATTGGCGGTTACGCATGGGGTGTGGCGATGACCCGTATGCCTTCCGCTCTCGGTGCAGGTTATCGCCCCGCCAACATTGCCAACCCCGCTATCAAGTGGGAGACTCAGGAGCAGTGGAATGCCGGTATCGACCTTAACATGCTAAACAACCGCTTGAACCTTACCGTCGACGCTTACCTGAAGACGTCAAAAGACATGCTTATGTCGATGCAGCTTCCCTCTTACATGGGTACGCAGGGTAACGGCTCTTCCGCGCTTGCCGCTCCCAAGGGTAACTTCGGTGAGATCCAGAACAAGGGTCTTGAAATCGAGTTGACCGGTCGCCCCTTTGTAGGCGAGTTTGAGTGGGAGTCAAGCTTCCAGATCTCGTTCAACCGCAATAAGCTTAAAGCCCTTTCAGGTACTGAAAACGCACAGCTCGTAGGCTACGGTCAGTGGAGCGACGTCGTTTCCGTATCGGAAATCGGTCAGCCGCTGTACAACTTCTACGGTTATGTGGTTGAAGGCGTATATCGCGATTATGACGACATCATGAACTCTCCGACACCCGACCACTTCCCCTCCGACGGCGTGTTCAACAAGAGCAACACCGTGTGGGTAGGCGATCTGAAATATAAGGATGTCAACGGCGACGGCGTGATTGACGCCAATGACCGTACAGTGATAGGTTCGCCGATGCCCAAGTTCACTTTCGGATGGACCAACACCTTCCGTTACAAGAACATCGACCTGTCGATCTTCCTTAACGGCTCTTACGGTAACGATGTGCTCAACTATCTCGCCATCAACCTCACCGGCATGAAATCGACCTGGACCAACCAGCTCAATTCCGTCGGAGAGCGCGCTCAGCTTGTGCCCATCGACCCCAACAAGGTTTACCCTGCAGGCCAGAACTGGTATGACGACATTACCAATATCCGTGTGAAAAACTGGCAGACAAAGACCCCGGCGGCTCGTCTTAACGACCCGAACGACAACGACCGCATGAGCGACCGCTATATCGAGGACGGTTCTTATCTCCGCATAAAGAACATCACTCTCGGATACACTTTCAAGAAGTCGCTGCTTAAGCGTCTCCACCTTGAAAATCTGCGTGTTTACTGCAATATTCAGAACCTGCACACGTTTACCAAATATAAAGGTTATGACCCTGAAGTCGGTGCTTCCACCCAGGATTCTTCAGGTCTTGTATATGGTCTTGATTTCGGTCGTTATCCGTCACCGACCACCTATTCATTTGGTCTAAACATTTCGTTCTAATATTATTTAAAACAGAATTCAACTTATGAAAATCAAAAATATCAAATATTTAGCCGTGGTTGCCGCTCTCGGTGTCGGGATGTCGTCATGCAACGACTTCCTTGACCGCCCTGCTGAGGACAACTACAACGCCGGCAACTTCTATCAGACCGACGAGCAGTGCTACCAGGGTGTCAACTACCTATACAACTCCCCCTGGTATGATTTCCAGCGCGGATTCATCAAAGTTGGCGAAGTGCTTTCCGGCAACATGTATTGGGGTTCATCGCCTTACCTGACATTTACAATCAACGGTACCGACCAGGATCTTGTCAACATGTCTTATTCTCTTTGGGCTGTGATTTCCCATTGTTCGACCGTTTACAACAATCTTCAGGCATCTCCCGCTTCCAAGGAAGCCCGTGAGGCTTGTATGGGTGAGGCTCTTGTTTTCAAGGCTCTCGCTTACTTCTACCTTGTGCGTTCTTTCGGCGACGTGCCCATCATACATAATATCTCCGATGAGCTCAACGGTGCTTACAACTCCAAGTTCAAGATCCGTCGCGAAGATGTATATGAATATGTGGTTATGACCCTTGAAAAGGCTATGGAGCTTCTTCCCCCGACTGCATCGGCACCCGGTCGTATCGACTATTATTGCGCCGAGGGTCTTCTCGCAAAGGTTTACCTTACCCGCGCCGGACTTTCAGGCTCTCTTAACACTGAGGATCTAAAAAAGGCGGCTGCATATGCTAAAGACGTGATCGACAATTCAGGCAGAAAATTGCTTGAAAACTATTCTGACATATTCCGTCTTGCCAACAATATAAATGAGGAATCGCTCATTGCATGGCGTTGGCAGGCAGGTCGTGACCCCTGGACTCAGCAGAACACTCTCCAGAGCGACCTTGCTCCCGTCGGTTTTGACGAGTGGGGAGATTGCTGGGGCGGTTACGGCGGTCCGTCGGTTGACCTTCAGGATGCCTTCGGTATCGACGTGCTCGAGGATCCCTCTTCCCGCACTGATGTCGACACCCGCCGCAAGGCTACCATGATGCTTCCGGGCGACAAGTATGAGTATTTCTGGCAGGACAAGAAAGATAAAGACGGCTTTACCGGATTCAATGTGCTCCAGTTCTGCTACGACGGCGAGTATGGCAAGGGTGGTCCCGGCGAATGGCAGTCACCTACCGGAGCCTACAACGTGAAAAACCTCTACGGCAACAACTATGACCACGTGCAGGCAACCGGCGTAGCTTCCGGCAACATGTACAGCGCACTTGCCACTCACATCCTCCGTCTTTCCGACGTGTATCTGATCTACACCGAGGCTATGATGGGCGGCACAGGCTCGACCTCCGACGCATCGGCTATCGACGCCTTCTATCAGGTGCGCCACCGCGCTATCCCCACCTACTACGACAAGCCCTCCGTGGTTACATGGGATGAGGTGTGGAAAGAACGCCGCCTCGAGCTTGCAGGCGAGGGCGACCGCTGGTATGACTATGTGCGTCTCTCTTACTACAATCCGCAGCGCGCTATCAAGGAGCTTACTTCCCAGCGCCGTAACTCTTACTGGAATGTGAACAGCCTTTACAAGTATTATTACGAAAGCGGAAAATGGGATATCGCCGAGGCAGCAAAGAAGGATAACGCGGGTGAGGCAGGCTATGACACCAAGACAGCCGCCCCCAACGTGACCAAAGATAGCTTTACCTTGCCGTTCCCCTCGGAAGATGTGGTTTATAACCCCAACCTCCTGAAGGATCCCATCTCTTGCGATGTACGCACGGAATATTCTTACTAATAGCTAAAATTCAGACTATACAATGAATAAATTCAAATATACAAAATGGCTTCTTCCGGTCGTTGCCGTTGCAATGGGCGTCTCAATGGCGTCGTGTGATGACGAGCCCGATAAGTTTGAGCTCACCGACGGCACTCCATCCGTGCACTATGTACGCATGACTGCCGCTACCGATTCGCTTGTGACCGAGGCGTATGTCGACAATCTTATCTGCCTCGTGGGTGACAACCTCACTTCGATCCGAGAGATGTATTTCAACGATCAGAAGGCTGTGCTCAATACAAGCTATATCACCGAGCACACCCTGCTTGTCAACATCCCCCGCGGTATCCCCGAGGTGGAGACCAACAAGATCTATATGATCAACAAGGATGGCGTGAAGACCGAGTATGACTTCCGCGTGCTTGTCCCCGGACCGTCGCTGCTCTCTATGTCGTTTGAGTATGCGAAACCCGGCGACGAGGTCACTATCCACGGCAACTATTTCGTGGATGATCCCAACAAGCCTCTTACCATTACCTTCCCCGGCGACATTGCCGTGACCGACATCAAGTCGATAGAGCAGACTGCCGTTACTTTCGTGGTGCCCGAAGGTGCTACCGAGGAGGGCGAGATCGAAATCTATACCCGTTACGGTACAGGTTCTTCAAAGTTCCACTATCTTGACACCCGTGGCACGCTCTTCAACTTCGACGACGGGCTTCAGCAGCAGGGTTGGCATGCTCAGGCAATTGTTACCGATGATTGGTCATTTGCCGGCAACTATATGCAGCTTGGCGACGGTGATGCCATCATGTCGGAAGATGGCGGATGGGCTGACTCGAAATTCTCGTTTGAGTATTGGGCAGGTTCTTGGGACACCCCGCAGAACGTGACTTCCGGACAGGGTGCCGCTCTTTACAATGTGGTTGACTTCTCAAAGAGCGAGAAGATGGCTTTGAAGTTTGAGATGTGTATACCATCTTCCAATCCATGGGCGGCAGGTGCTATGCAGGTATGTTTCCAGGGATTGACCCAGTTGTCGCTTTCTTCTAATCCTATTACCGGAATATCTGATCCTCTTCCCGGTGCTCAGGCTTGGGCGTTCAACGGTGAGGTCGGTGATGACTTCAAGGATCGCGAGGCTGACTGGACCGACTGGGGCCGTTATCTCTATCGTCCCTGGCAGAATGCCGACAAGGGTGAATACCACACCGACGGCAAGTGGATTACAGTGACTCTCCCGATATCTCAGTTCCGCTATACCGCAAAGGGTACCGGCGCAGGCAAGGCTCCGAGCAAGCCTGAGGATTTCGCCAGCCTTACAATGTTTGTCGTAAGCGGTGGTGTCAACGGTAAGGAATGTCAGCCTGTCATCAAGATTGACAACATCCGTGCGGTAATCAATGAATAACCATCAAAATCGAGTATCAGCAATGAAAAAATACAGTAAATATACGGCACTCCTTATGATGTGCCTCATGTTGGTGACCTCGCTCTCATTTACCGCTTGTAATGATGACGATTTTGACACCAACCAGAATCGCGGCGGCATCTCGCTTGAGGTGTTCGGCCCGTGTCCCGTGGCGCGTGGCGGTGAACTCCGGTTCATCGGTAGCGGCATGGATCAGATCAACGCTGTCAGCATTCCCGGCTGCGATGACATCACCGATATAAAGGTGGTGTCAGGCAGCGAGATCCGCGTGACAGTGCCTCAGACAGCTATCCCCGGTAAGGTTGAGCTTAAACATGCCAACGGCAAGATTACCACTCTTACCGATATCACTTTCCTTGAGCCGATAAGCTTTGCCGAGGAAAATGTATTTACTCCCGCCCGTGTAAAGCCCGGTCAGGAGCTGACCATCAGCGGTGAATACCTCAATCTTATGAAAGAGGTGTGCTTCTCCTTTGTCGAGGGTCTTGACAGTGCCAATGTATACGCCGCCGAGGAAGGCGCGTTCATCGAGCACACCCGCAAGTCCATCAAGGTGATAGTGCCTGAAAACGCTGTCTCCGGTCCCGTCGGCTTGTCTGACGCCATAGCCGAGATCCCTAACCTTATATGGTCGGAAGTGGAGCTTGAGGTAATACTTCCCGCCGTTGCCGCTACGCTTGACCTTACAGGCGCGAAGCCAGGCGATCTCGTTACAGTGGCCGGTACCGACCTTGACCTTGTGAAGAAGGTGGTTATGCCCAATGAGGATGAGGTGGAGTTCACCGTGTCGGAAGATGCCAAGACTCTTAAATTCAATCTTCCCGACAACGCTTCTGACGGTGCTGTCTGCATGATTCCCGCATCAGGAGTCAAGGTTGCCGTTGCAAATATCGGTATGGTATTGCCTACCGAGATGACACATAACTGTGGCGATGGTCTCCGTGCCGGTGAAGAGTTGATTATCAAGGGTGTAAACATGGACATGGTGACTACCGTACTGTTCCCCGGCATGACTGACGCCGTGGAGCCTGCATCGGTATCGGCTACCGAAGTCAAGGTTGTTGTTCCCGAAACTGCATGGTCAGGCGACCTCACTCTTAACCTTAAGAGCGGTGCTACCGCAACTCTTGCCATCGTGATTGCTCATCCCGAGAATGTGGCGTTTGCTCCTTCTCCCGTGCCCGGTGGTGCGGAAATGACTGTCACCGGTAAGAATCTCGACCTCGTTGCCTCTATAATTTATGAGGGTGACGTGACCGTGGAGGTGAAGGATGCTACCGCTACTGAATTCAAGACCAAGGTCCCCTTCACTGCGGCTACAGGTATGGTTAAGTTTGTGCTCAAGAGCGGCGAGACCGTTGAGGCAGGCGAACTTACCGTCGACCTTCCCACGATTGCCTACGTTATCGAATGGCCGGCTGAAGATGCCGAGATAAAGGCAGGCGAGATCATGATGGTGAAGATTGCCAATGAAGACAAGCTTACCGCTGTCAAGGTCAACGGTCAGGAAGTGCAGTATATCCTTAACGGCACAGATCTATATATCAATCTTCCTGTCACGGCAGGCAAAGGCATGACCGTAACCCTTATGTCGGGTGAAGAGTCATTCGAGGGTACATACGATGTGATCCCTGCCGCAGAAGTCGAAAATCCGATTTGGACAGGAATGTTCCAGGCAGCATGGAATGGTATGCAGGATCTTGCATGGGGTGGCTTTGACTGGAGCTCAGTTGAAGTAGGCTGGAAAATTAAAGCTTATTTTACCTTTGTTGAAGGTGCTGAATATGCGCAGATGCGATTTGGTAACGGATCATGGGGCGCTCTCCCGGATACCGATATGGGATATAAGGAGGGAAATATTGATTTGTTTGCCGAGTTCCCGGATGGAGTAGCTGAAGTCACAATAACTCAGGCAATGAAGGATGCTCTTCTTAATGACGGTGGACTTGTCATGACTGGAACTAACTATATCCTCAACAAGATTACCATCTATTATGAAATCTCACTTGAGACCGCTTTCTGGGAAGGAAATGCCGATCTGTCAGGGTGGGGAGGTATGCAAGAACTGGCCTGGAATGCTGATGCGATTGCAAATATTTTCAGTACGTGGAAAAGTGGTCAGACCATGCGCGTGTATTTTACAGTATTAGGTGGTACTCCCAAAGTTAAAATAGCCAGAGGCGAAGATTGGTCCGCACTTCCCGGAACTTTTGCAGCTTCCGGAGATTCAAGTGAGGGTTGGTTTAGTCCGGCGGCAACTGATACGTCGGTATCCTATGTGCTGACTCCTGATGATATTGATGCTATCATAAATCATCAAGGCATTGTGATTCAGGGTAATGATATTGTTCTTACCAAGCTTACAATCGAGTAATAATCGAATAATAACAATACGATGAAAAGATTTAAATATATATTGCCTGCCGCTCTGCTCGGCATTTCGATGGTCGCCTGCGACGATGACGACACCTACGAGATGCTTGACGGCATGGACATGATTGTCCGCACTCAGACAATCCCTGAAGGCGCGTCGGTAAGAGCCGCTTTCACCCCCACTATGACTATTGCCTACAATAACCTTGTAGGCATAGCCGAGGGAGTCCCCGTTACGCTAAACGGTCAGCTTGTCAAGCTGGCGGTGAATCCTGAAAACGGCACGGAGCTTGTATTGACTCTCCCGGAAATGACCGATTTCACCGAGTATACCCTTGAAATTCCCGCCGGTGCGATATTTATCAAGGATCGCCCCGACACCAAGGCTCCTGCCAAGACTATCAAGTTTAATACTAACGCAGGTATCAATGCCGAATGGCTTGACAAGAACCTTACCAACCCCAATGCGACTGCCGAGGCCAAGAAAGTGTTCCAGTATCTTCTTGACAACTATGGCAAGACTCAGCTCTCGGGCTGTATGAGCGACGAGGCATGGGGCACAAAGTATGTGGACTTCATCACTTCCGAGTCGGGACATACTCCCGCCGTGCTCGGATTTGATTACGGTCATCTTGCCTCTTCTCCCGCCAACTGGATCGACTACGGCGACATCACTCCCGTAAAGACCGCTTGGGACAACGGCTCAATCCCCGCTATCTCCTGGCACTGGAACGTTCCTACCGAGGAGCAGCATATCCTCTCTACCATATGGGAAGGAAATATGGTGATCGACAACTGGGACGCTCTTCAGCTTACCCCTAACATGACCAAGAAGGTCAAGGATGAAGAGGGTAATGAGGTTGAGATCCCGGTGTTTGACGACCTCGCGTCAGGTCAGTGCATCCTTGTGAAGGTGAAGGACATCGACACTTCACGTGCGCAAGGTTCTTTGAAGAGTCTTGCCGACGGTTGGCCCGCCCTTGCAGGTGAAGGTCATACCGGCTATGAGAATGGTACGGAGTATTTTGACATCCGTGACAACTATTCGCTGATCACCAACCGCTCTATCGTCGACGACATCAAGGCTAACGGTTTCGTAGTGTCCGGTCAGGGATATACCGTCACCGGCGTATATATCACCGACGGTAATCCTCTACTCGGTTACAATGCCGACCGCACTTTCAGCCCGACCAAGGCTGTTATGGAAGGAACTTGGGAGAATGAGGTAATCAACAAGGATATCAAGAAGCTTGCAGGTTACCTGAAACTCATCCAGGATGCAAAGATTCCGGTGCTGTGGCGCCCGCTACACGAGGCTGCAGGCGACTACTCCAACGGCGCATGGTTCTGGTGGGGCAACGACAGTGTGCAGGCTACTCAGGGTCTTTGGAAATATCTCCGCAACAAGCTTGAAAAAGAGTATGGCATCAACAACCTTATCTGGGTATGGAATGTGCAGACAACCGACGGCGGTAACCTTGCATCTGTCGAGCAGTGCCGTGAGGCTTATCCCGGCGACGACATGGTGGACATCGTGGGTGCCGACCTCTATATAGAAGGCGACAACCTCTATGGTCTCGATCCCGACAAGGATTGGAACAAGGAGGCTACTGACCGTACCGCTCAGTTTGACCTTGTCAACAATACCGTCAAGTTCAAGAAGATGGTGGTGCTTGCCGAGTGTGGCAACCTTCTCCTGCCTGATGTGGCTGATAAATACAACGCTCTCTGGGGATTCTTCATGCAGTGGTATGACATGAAGGATGGTGAGATGGGCTTCCACACCTATCACGGTGCCGACGTATGGAAGACCGTGATGGAGTCGCCCCTTGTCCGCAACCAAGGCGATTTCAATGCTAAATAATTAAGTTTGGTATATTATCTCGTTTCAGGTCCCGGCACCGGCTATTTCCTGCCGGGACCTGATTTTTATAAAATAAAATTGTTATTTTTGCCGTATCCAAAATTCAATTACACTACTAACTCCTAATATCCATTCCCCAATAGGTATGAAATACGGACATTTTGACGACGAGGCAAGGGAATATGTCATTGACAATCCCCGCACACCATGGCCCTGGATTAACTATCTCGGCAATAAGGATTTCTTTTCTCTTATATCAAATACTGCCGGCGGGTATTCCTTCTACAAGGACGCGAAGTTCCGCCGTCTGACACGCTATCGCTATAACGGTGTCCCGATGGATGCCGGTGGCCGATATTTTTACATCAAGGATGGTGACACGGTGTGGAATCCCGGTTGGAAGCCGACCAAAACCGCCCTTGACAGCTACGAATGCCGCCACGGCATGAATTATACCCGCATAACAGGCGAGAAAAACGGCCTGCGCGCCGAGGTGCTTTTCTTTGTACCTCTCGACACTCATGCAGAAATCGCTAAGCTCACCATTACCAACACCGGCAAGGAGGCGAAGACTTTCAAGCTCTTTTCGTTTATCGAGTGGTGTCTGTGGAATGCGGCTACCGATATGGAAAACTTTCAGCGTAATTTCTCTACCGGAGAGGTGGAGATTGACGGCTCTACGATATATCATAAGACAGAATACAAGGAGCGACGCAACCATTATGCGTTTTACCACGTGAATGCCCCGATCGACGGTTTTGATACCGATCGCGAGTCATTCCTCGGGCTATACAACGGTTTCGACGAGCCGCAGGTGGTCACCGAGGGAAAGCCCCGCAACTCGGAGGCTCACGGATGGTCGCCGATTGCCTCTCACTATATGGAGATTACCCTTCAGCCCGGCGAGAGCCGCGACCTCGTGTTCATGCTCGGCTATGTCGAGAATGAACACGATGAGAAGTGGGAGTCAAAAGGTGTGATCAACAAGACAAAGGCGCGCGAGATGATAGCGCGGTTCGATACGGCTGAAAAGGTCGACAAGGCATTTGACGACCTGCGTGCCTATTGGGACAATCTTCTCGAACGTTTTACCCTCGATAGCGGTGACGAGCGCCTTGACCGTATGGTGAATATATGGAATCAATACCAGTGCATGATCACATTCTGCTTCTCTCGCTCCGCCTCTTTCTTCGAGAGCGGTATCGGCAGGGGAATGGGTTTCCGCGATTCCAACCAGGATCTTGTGGGCTTTGTGCATCAGATTCCGGAGCGCGCACGCGAGCGCATCATCGACATCGCTTCCACTCAATTCCCCGACGGTGGCTGCTACCATCAATATCAGCCGCTCACCAAGCGAGGCAACAACGACATCGGCGGTGGATTTAACGATGACCCGATGTGGCTGATATTCGGCACTATTGCCTACATCAAGGAGACCGGTGACATGTCGATACTCGACGAGCCGGTGCCGTTTGACAACGTCAAGGGCTCGGAAGTAAGCCTTATGGAGCATCTGAAGGTGTCGTTTGACCATGTGGTAAACAATCTCGGTCCTCACGGGCTTCCGCTTATCGGGCGTGCCGACTGGAATGACTGCCTTAACCTGAACTGTTTCTCGATGGATCCCAACGAATCGTTCCAGACCACCGAAAACAAGACTGAAGGCTCAAAGGCGGAGTCGCTGATGATAGCCGGTCAGTTTGTGATCTATGGTGAGGAATATGTGAAACTTTGCCGCAAGCTCGGTCTTGACGCTGAGGCTGACCGCGCGCAAAGGCATGTCGACGACATGGTCGAGGCTGTCAAGAAGCATGGTTGGGACGGCGAATGGTTCCTCCGCGCTTACGATTTCTATGGCAACAAGGTGGGCAGCCACGAAAATAAGGAGGGAAAGATATTTATCGAGAGCCAGGGATGGTGTACGATGGCGGGCATCGGTCTTGAATCGGGACTCGTGGAAAAATCGCTTGACTCGGTAAAGAAATATCTTGACTGCGAGCATGGTATTGTGCTCAATAATCCCGCCTTCACGGAGTATGTCATGGAATATGGCGAAATATCCACTTATCCCGCCGGATATAAGGAGAACGCCGGCATATTCGCCCACAATAACCCTTGGGTGATTATCGGCGAGACGGTGCTCGGGCGTGGTGACGAGGCTTGGGAATATTACCGGAAGATATGTCCCGCATATCTTGAGGAGAAAAGCGACCTGCATAAGGTTGAGCCATATGTCTACTGCCAGATGACCGCCGGCAAGGATGCCTATAAGCCGGGTGAGGCGAAAAACTCATGGCTCACTGGCACTGCGGCGTGGAACTGGTATGCCATAACCCAGTTTATTCTCGGCGTTAAGCCTGACTACGACGGTCTGGTTATCGATCCGTGTGTGCCTGAGTCATGGCGTCATTACGAGATCGGGCGCAAGTTCCGTGATGCGGAGTATCGTATTAAAATCAATAATCCCGACGGCGTGAGTCGCGGTGTAAGGCGTCTTGTGGTAAATGGCGAGGAGATTGAGGGCAACCTTGTGCCTCATCAGCCTGCAGGAAGTGTCAACACTGTCGAGGTGACGCTCGGTTAAAATTCTTTTAGTTAACTTTAAAAATATCAATCATAATGAAATATGGATTTCTTACTCTTGCGGCTGTCATTGCGTTAAGCTCTTGTGGCAGCGGCAAGGGCACGAAAACTGAAGCCGGCGACGTTGACACGGTTTCTCCGGCAACTGCCTTGCTTGCACGCCTTGACTCTGTGGCAAGGAGCGGCCACTATTATTTCGGTCATCATGATGACACGGCTTACGGCCATACCTG
Organism: uncultured Muribaculum sp.; assembly: GCA_910587665.1. Lineage (GTDB taxonomy): Bacteria > Bacteroidota > Bacteroidia > Bacteroidales > Muribaculaceae > Muribaculum. Next base: position 34,674 of record CAJUMZ010000001.1, on the reverse strand, counting down.
GAAATATGTCGACGGTGCTTCCGATGTAAAGGCTGTCACCGGCCAATATCCGGGACTCATGAGCTGGGATCTCGGACTTATCGAGGTCGACTCGGCGAAAAATCTTGACGGTGTGCCTTTCAGCTTCATCGCTTCCGAGATTGCAAAACAGCATGCCCGTGGCGGTATCAACGCCATCAGCTGGCATGCGCTGAATCCCGTTTCGGGCGGTGGCTCGTGGGATGTCTCGGCTGCACCTCTTCGTGGTCTTGAGGAGGGTAGTGCGGTCAGTGACACATTGAAGGCGTGGATTGACCGTGCGGCTGTTTTTGTCGGCTCGCTTAAGGACAGCGAAGGCAATCCCATCCCTGTGATATTCCGCCCTTGGCATGAAAATTCCGGCTCTTGGTTCTGGTGGGGCAAAGAGCACGGTACTCCGGAGGAATATATCAATCTTTGGAAACTCACCCGTGCCGGTTTTGATGCCCGTGGCGTTGACAATGTAGTGTGGGCTTACTCCCCCGACAAGGATCTTACCCGTGAGGAATACTTCGCCACCTATCCGGGCGATGAATATGTCGACATACTCGGCACTGACATCTACCATTTTGACGGGGAGGCGGGTGTCGACACATATGTCAACCGTATCAAGTCGCAGATGCCTTTTGTGGTCGAGGAGGCACAGAAGCGAGGCAAGGTGGCTGCTTTCACCGAGACCGGTCTTGAGGGACTTCCGGTGACCGACTGGTACACGCGTGTGCTCGCTCCGGCAATCGATGGCCTGCCCATAGCATATGTGTGCGTATGGCGCAATGCCGTTGAGAGCGAAAAGCCCGGTCATTTCTATGTGCCTTATCCGGGGCATGCTTCCGAGGCTGACTTCAAGAAGTTTCATGATGCCACGCGCGCATTGTTTGTTGATTGACCTCTTTCTTAATCTTAAATTCTGATTTTTTTCACCATAGTATCTAAATACATCCTGATGAATAGTATCTTTGAACATCGCAAAAATCTTATCCTCAGCCGATATGAGGAACTTGTTACCCGTAAGAACGAACCGATAGAGGGAAACGGCATATTTGAACGCTACAAAAATCCGGTGGTGACTGCCGAGATGGCGCCTCCTTTCTGGCGCTATGACTTCAACGAGGCTACCAATCCTTTCTTTGAGGAGCGCATAGGTGTTAACGCTACCTTGAATTCCGGTGCTATAAAGTGGGACGACAAATATGTGCTTGTTGTGCGTGTGGAGGGCAGTGACCGTAAGTCGTTTTTTGCAGTTGCCGAAAGCCCCAACGGTGTTGACAATTTCCGTTTCTGGGATCATCCGGTGACCATGCCGGAGGATGAAGTACCCGGAGTCAATATATACGACATGCGACTCACCCGTCACGAAGACGGATGGATCTACGGTCTTTTCTGTGTGGAGCGCCATGATGATTCGCAGTCCGGAAACCTGTCGGCGGCTACCGCTACATGCGGCATTGCCCGTACAAAGGATCTCGTCAACTGGGAGCGACTGCCTGATCTCAAAAGCCGGAGCCAGCAGCGCAACGTAGTGCTGCATCCGGAGTTTGTTAATGGGAAATATGCCCTGTATACCCGACCGCAAGACGGCTTTATCGACGCAGGTAGCGGCGGCGGTATCGGCTGGGCGCTCGTTGACGACATAACCCATGCCGAGATTAAGGATGAGCTTATTGTGGATTGCCGCCATTACCATACAATAAAGGAAGTGAAGAATGGCGAGGGCCCCCATCCGATAAAGACATCTAAAGGCTGGCTGCATCTTGCCCACGGTGTGCGCGGCTGTGCTTCCGGGCTCCGTTATGTGCTTTACATGTACATGACCGCCCTTGACGAGCCGTGGCGACCGATCTATACCCCCGGCGGATACCTTATGGCTCCCGTGGGAGAAGAGTATATCGGCGACGTGATGAATGTGCTTTTCGCCAATGGCTGGATTGCCGATGAAGATGGCCGGGTGTTCATCTATTACGCTTCGAGCGATACCCGCATGCACGTGGCCACCTCCACTGTTGACCGTCTCGTGGACTATTGTATGAACACTCCTCAGGACGGATTGTCGACAGGCGAGTCCGTGAAGACTCTCAACCGCCTTATTGACAGTAATCTTGCTATACTCAATAAAAAGTAATCTTATTTAACCTCTAATATCATCAACCAATCGATTATGGCTTCGCTTAGTGAAAAGATAGGATATGGATTCGGCGACATGGCGTCGTCGATGTTCTGGAAAGTATTCAGTTACTATCTGCCGTTTTTTTATGCCAATGTGTTCGGGCTTTCGCTCGTGGACACCGGATTGCTCCTGTTGGTGACACGTATCTGGGATGCCGTGAGCGACCCCATGATGGGTGCTGTCGCCGACCGTACCAAGACACGTTGGGGCAAATACCGCCCTTATCTGCTTTGGGTGGCTGCTCCGTTCTCTATATGCGGTATCCTGCTTTTCACTACCCCTGACTGGGGATATGCGGCAAAGCTTATCTGGGCATATGTCACATATATTCTTATGATGACCGTCTACACCGGTATCAATGTGCCTTACGGCGCGATGCTCGGTGTGATGACCGATGATTCGCAGGAGAAGACGGTGTTCTCGTCGTTCCGTATGTTTTTTGCCTACGGAGGTTCGTTTATATCGCTTTTTGCATGGGATCCGCTATGCAATCTTTTCCGCGACACATTCGGGATGTCGCTCCAGTCGAGCTGGCAATTTGCTATGATCGTTATTGCGGCATGCTGCTTTATCCTGTTCCTCCTCTGCTTCAAGCTCACTCGCGAACAGCTTACCACCGAGTGCACGGCTTCTCTCGGCAAGGACCTCAAGGCACTTGTTACCAACAAGCCCTGGTGGCTTCTCAACGGTGCGTCGCTCTGTTTCAACTTGTTTAATACTGTTCGCGGCGCGACTGTGGCGTTTTTCTTTGCCGACATCATCGGCGGTGAACAGCACATTGTGATTTTCGCCGTGTCGATGCTCTTCTATTCAGGCTTGTTCCTTGGCGTAGGCGAGGTTGCCAACATGGTTGGTGTGGCTCTTGCGGTCGGTATCACCAAGAAGCTTGGCAAAAAGACCACATTCATTCTTGTCGACCTTTCGTTGATTGTGATGAGTGTGATATTCTTCTGCTGCTCTCCCGACAGCAATGCCGGTCTTGTGTTGATGTTACTGCTGCAAATTGTGATTTCAATCCTTACCGGTATCATGTCGCCGCTCGTATGGTCGATGTATGCCGACGTGAGCGACTATTCGGAGCTTAAATATCGCTCGGCATCTACCGGATTGATTTTCTCTTCGGCATCGATGGCCCAGAAATTCGGTGGCGCGATAGGTGGTGCGGCTGTGATGTGGCTGCTTCACGGATTCGGTTATATCGAACGCCCGGAGGGTGTGCAGTCGCTCGACATAGTGCAGCCCGACAGCGCGATCAACTGCCTTTGGATGCTCATGACCTTCATTCCCGCTGGTGTGGCGTTGATCTCGATGATTATCGTATGGCTCTATCCGCTCAACACGCGTCGTATGGAGGAGATCGTGGCAGAGCTGAAAGAGCAGCGCAAGAAGCCGGTAAATGATCCCGCCGACTCTCATGTTGAGCCGGTATAATTTCATCCTCTGACCTTATTGAAATGACAGAAAAGGAATTTTGCACTGAACTGCTTGAAAATCTTACGGGGAATATACTTCCCTACTGGATAGATAAAATGGTTGACCCTCGCGGTGGCTTTTACGGCCGCCGCGACGGCTTTGACCGCCTTGACGAAAATGCTCCCAAGGGGGCGATTCTCAATGGCAGGCTCCTGTGGAGCTTTGCCTCGGCTTACCGTACTGCCGGCAAGCCTGAATATCTTGAAATGGCGACACGTGCCAAGGACTATATCCTGAGACATTTTGTCGACCATGAGTATGGCGGTGTATATTGGTCGCTTAACGCCGACGGCACGCCGCTTGACACCAAGAAACAGTTTTATGCCATCGGCTTCGTAATCTACGGGCTCAGCGAGTATGTGCGTGCCACCGGCGACAAGGAGGCTCTTGACTGCGCCATAAAGCTGTTCAACGACATTGAGACCCATAGCCGCGACCGCGTCAACGGGGGCTATCTTGAAGCTTGTACGAGGGAGTGGGGGAAGATTGACGACATGCGTCTCAGCGACAAGGATGAAAACATGGCTAAGACCATGAATACCCACTTGCATATCATCGAGCCTTACACCAACCTTTACCGTGTGTGGCGTGATTCCGGTCTGCGCGACGCCATAGTCCACCTTCTGGCCCTTTTCCTTGACGTGATGGAGGACAAGGCGACAGGTCACCTCGGACTGTTTTTTGACGAGGAGTGGCGTCGTCACGACCATAATGTGTCTTACGGTCACGACATCGAGGCTTCTTGGCTTCTGTTGGAGACTGCCCAGGAGCTTGGCGACCCGGCGTTGCTTGAAAAGACCCTTGTACATACTCGCCGCATCGCAGAGGCGGCTCTTGAAGGTCGATGCGATGACGCGTCGATGGTCTATGAGCTTCATGGCGACGGCAGGCTTGACGATGACCGCCATTGGTGGGTGCAGGCTGAGGATGTGATCGGACTGGTGTACCTCCATAAGTTTCACGGCGTGGTCGGCGCTCTTGACAAGGCTATGAATTCGTGGGCTTACATCCGCGACAATATCGTTGACCGTGAGGGTGGGGAATGGCATTGGAGCCGTCATGCCGGCGGTGACATAAACCGTGTCGATGACAAGGCCGGTTTCTGGAAATGCCCCTATCATAACAGCCGTATGTGCACCGAGGTCATCCGGGTATTGTCGGAATGATCCGTTTGCCGTTTTATACTAATGTTAGATTCTAAGATAAAAACGATTTGTATGATTGCTCCGTTTAAATTTGTGCCTTACCTTAAGCCTGTGCTTTGGGGTGGCGATAAGATAGCCCCGTTCAAGGGTATAAAGTGTGATTGTGAAAATATAGGTGAAAGCTGGGAGATATCCGGCGTTCCCGGTCACGAGTCGGTGGTGAGCGAAGGTCCCGACAAAGGCATGACTCTTCCGCAGCTTGTCGATAAATATGGTGAGTCGCTCATGGGAAAGCGGGTTATTGAAAGATATGGCGACACTTTCCCCCTGCTTATCAAGCTTATTGATGCAAAGAAGGATCTTTCCGTGCAGGTGCATCCCGACGATGCCCTTGCCGAGAAGCGTCACCACAGCCTCGGAAAGACCGAGATGTGGTATATCGTCGATGCCGGGCCGGGGGCTAAAATATATGCCGGGCTTTCTGAAAAGATAACGCCTGAGGACTATACGCGTCTTGTTGCGGAAAAGAAGATAATGGATGTCGTGGCATGCCATGACTCATCCCCCGGCGACATATTTTTCCTCCCCGCCGGTCGTATCCACGCTATCGGTGCGGGCAATCTGCTTGCCGAGATTCAAGAGACTAGCGATATCACTTATCGCGTTTACGATTTTGACCGCCGCGATGCCGACGGCAATCTGCGCGAACTTCACACCGAGCTTGCCAAGGATGCGATCGACTATACCGTCTATCCCGATTATAAAGGTAGTTACGACAAGTCGTCAAAAGGGGATACTGATCTTGTGAAGTGCGGTCATTTCGACGTGCGCCGTGTAATCGTCGAGGGTCGCTGTGACGTGGCTGTAGAGCCTGACTCTTTTGTGTCCATAATGTGTCTTGGCGGCGAATGCGTTATCCATACCGGTGATGTTTCCACTGCCATGCGCCGTGGCGAGACAATCCTTGTGCCGGCATCGTCGGCGGCATCTATCTCTGCTACCGGCGACGCCACCCTCCTTACCGCCACCGCATAGTCTCTAACGTCATTAATGACCTTAAAGTCTTCAACGACCTTAAAAATATTTGGTAGTCAATAAAAAAAGTCGTACCTTTGCGCACCGATTATGTCCAAATTAATGAAATGACAGGCGTCGGGCGGAGTTTTTGGCCGAACAAAGCTCATGTGCGTCAGTCAATTGGTAAACTATTAATTAAACATTTAACGTGGATACTTTAAGCTACAAAACAGTTTCTCCCAACGAGCAGAACTGCCAGCGTGAGTGGGTGGTTATTGATGCCACCGATCAGGTACTCGGTCGTCTTTGCTCTGTAGTTGCCCTGATCCTCAGAGGCAAGAACAAGCCCACATACTCTCCTTTCGTAGAGTGTGGCGACAATGTAATTATCATCAATGCCGACAAGGTGCGCCTTACCGGCAACAAGTGGACCGGTCGCGAATATCTTTCTTACACCGGCTATCCCGGCGGACAGCGCGTCTCCACTCCCGAGCTTCTGAAGCAGAAGTCTTTCAACAAGCACATCAAGCCCGGTTATAACCCCTTGTTCATCAAGGTTGTAAAAGGTATGCTTCCCAAAAATCGTCTCGGTCGCAAGATCATTGGCAACATGCACGTTTACAATGGTCCCGAGCATCCCCACGAAGCTCAGAATCCTAAAGTAATCGACATCAACACTATTAAATAAAAAGTATGGAAAAGGTAAATGCAATAGGCCGTCGTAAGGCCGCCATCGCTCGCGTGATCGTAAGTGAAGGAAATGGCGCAATCACTATCAACAAGCGCCCCTTGGAAGTTTATTTCCCCTCTTCCATTCTACAGTACATCGTTAAGCAGCCGCTTACCACTCTCGACGCAGCAGGTAAGTATGACATCAACGTCAACCTCGACGGCGGTGGCTACAAGGGACAGGCTGAGGCTCTCCGCCTTGCTATCGCACGCGCTCTTGTAAAGATCAATCCCGAGGACAAGCACGCTCTCCGCGTGGAAGGCTTCATGACCCGCGACCCGCGTGTCGTTGAGCGTAAGAAACCCGGTCAGCCCAAGGCTCGCAAGCGTTTCCAGTTCTCAAAGCGTTAATATCTTTCGGGTCTCTCCCCGTGAGAGCCTGACCGATATACTGTGTTTAGTATCTAAATTCCGGAGATGGACACGTTCCCTACCTCGGGATTGTAATTTCAAAAAGAACGTAAACAACTTTAACAAACAATGTCAACACCTACATTTGACCAACTTTTGGAAGCAGGTTGCCATTTCGGTCACCTTAAAAGAAAATGGAATCCTGCCATGGCTCCTTACATCTTCATGGAGCGCAACGGTATCCACATCATAGATCTCTATAAGACTGCCGCTAAGGTTGAAGAAGCCGCTGCTGCACTTAAGAGCATCGCAAAGTCAGGCAAGAAGGTTCTCTTCGTTGCCACTAAGAAACAGGCCAAACAAGTTATCGCCGACAAGGCGTCTTCGATCAACATGCCCTATGTTATCGAGCGCTGGCCAGGTGGTATGCTCACCAACTTCCCCACTATCCGCAAGGCTGTGAAGAAGATGGCTACTATCGACAAGATGACAAAAGACGGTACTTTTGACAACTTGTCAAAGCGCGAGAAACTCCAGATCTCTCGTCAGCGCGCAAAGCTTGAGAAGACACTCGGCTCTATCGCCGACCTTAACCGTCTTCCCTCGGCTCTCTTCGTTGTCGACGTGTTGAAAGAGCGTATCGCTGTCGCTGAGGCTAACCGTCTCGGTATCCCCGTGTTCGCTATGGTTGACACAAATTCCGATCCTACCAACGTAGACTTCGTGATCCCCGCCAACGATGACGCTTCAAAGTCAATCGAGCTTATCCTTGACACAGTGGTTAGGGCTATGGCAGAGGGTCTTGAAGAGCGCAAGGCTGAAAAGGCTGACGCTCCCGCTGCCGAAGGTGAGGAAGAGGCTGCTCCCGCAAAGGGTGGTCGCCGCCGCGTTAACCGTCGCAGCGAGGAAGCTCCCGCAGTCGTTGAGACTGAGGTGGTGGTCGAGGAAGCTCCTGCAGCTCCCGAGGCTGAAGCTTAATATTTCAATTTATTAACCGAATTAAACTGTATTACAATATGGCAGTAACTATGGCAGAAATCACCAAGCTCCGCGCTCTTACCAGCGCAGGCTTGATGGACTGCAAGAAAGCTCTTGCTGAGACTGACGGTGACATCGAGGCAGCCGTTGAGATCCTCCGCAAGAAAGGTCAGGCGGTAGCCGCTAAGCGCGAGGACCGTCAGGCAGCGGAAGGCTGTGTGCTTTCAAAGAGCACCGGCAAGTTTGCCGCTATCGTCGCTCTCAACTGCGAGACTGACTTCGTGGCTCAGAACGCCGGTTTCGTCGCTCTTACCCAGAAAATCCTTGACGCTGCTGTTGCAGCCGAAGCTAAGAACCTTGACGAGCTCAAGGCTCTCACCATCGACGGTCAGACTATCGAGGCTCTCGTGGTTGAGGAAAGCGGTAAGACCGGTGAAAAGACCGAGATCAGCTCTTACGAGGTTGTAGCCGCTCCTTCTACCGCAGCTTACAATCACTTCAACAAGAAGCTTGCCGCTATAGTAGGCTTCAACATTGAGGGTGTTGACGAGAAGGTGGGCCGTGAGGTGGCTATGCAGGTCGCTTCAATGAATCCTGTGGCTGTTGACGCTGCAAGCGTTCCCCAGGCTGTTAAGGACAGCGAGTACAACGTGGCTGTAGAGAAGACCAAGGAAGAGCAGGTTAAGAAGGCTGTTGAGGCTGCGCTTAAGAAAGCCGGTATCAACCCCAATCTTGTTGACAGCGAGGCTCACATCGAGTCTAACATCGCCAAGGGATGGCTTACCGAGGAAGAGGCTGCAAAGGCTCGCACAATCGCTGCCGAGACCGCTGCTGCAAAGGCCGCAAATCTTCCCGAGCAGATGATCAAAAACATCGCACAGGGTCGTCTTAACAAGTTCTTCAAGGAATCTTGCCTTATGGAGCAGGCATTCGTTCAGGATGGCGAGCTTACCGTAGGCCAGTACCTTGAGAAAGTTCAGAAGGGTCTTGTCGCTGTAGAGTTCAAGCGTGTAAACCTCAACCAGGACTAATCAACGCATAGTCATAACAAATCTTTATAAGAGAGCCGCAGCGGATTTTTCCCTCTGCGGCTCTCACTCTTTTCAACAAGCAGTCAAGCGTACAATCTGATTGTGGAATCTATCGGATATGTCAGAAACTGAATAATCCCATAATCTGTATCTGGCTTGAGCTCCTTTTGCCGCCATTCTCCTCTTTCGAATATTTGGTATAGGAGGTCAATGTGTAGTTGGCTTGGATTTTGATGTTCTTGCATGCTGTGAAGTTTAGCCCTGCAAGATATTTGTCAAAATTGGCGGCGGGGCTGTTTTTATACACATTGTCGCGGTAATATTCATACCTGATTACCGGCAGAAATTTCCCAAGATGCCAGCCGGCAAGTATATAAAATGTATTTTCATTGACGACATCGGCGCCGTTGTGTTTCGCCCGGCAAAGTCCGTATTCACCGCGCAGGTCTAAGCCCTTGGGGTTGTCATACCATATGCCGGCGACTGCGCGGTGCATGGGTTGGTGTTTGCGCCCCTCCGGATTTTTGTCGCCTGTATATTCGCCGAAATTGTATCCCGCTTTGATATTGAGATATTTTATCGGCCGGTAAAACAATACTCCCTGAATCTCTTTTGACTTGTTGTTGTCGTCGATTGACGGGAGATGACCGTTGGTGACTGACACATTGTACGACAGGCGGTAATAACTCTCCGGCGTCGGAAACAGGTCGCCCATCACCATTACCCCGAGGTCGCGCCCGAAGTCGGGGTAGTCGTATCCGATAGCGTTTCTGAACACCACTCGCGAGCAGAGCGATGAGAAGTCTATCGTCTCCATTGTCGCAGGCGAGAGGTTGTAGTTTTCATAACATAGCGGTGAGTTGAACTGTCCCGCCCTGACCTGTATTGCCGGGTTGAAACGATAGGTGGCATAGGCATCCATCACCTGAAGCGATTTTTGCCCGTTGTGGTGGGCGGGTGTGCCGCTGAACGCCTCTATCTGGAGGCGGAAGGAAGCCTTGTCGTTCACATTGCCGTCGAGGAGCAGTCTCAGCCTTTTTACCTGAAATGTCGACGTGCCTTTGCCAAGACTGTTGTAGTTCCATCCCGTCTGCAGGTAGCCGGATATTTTGGGCAGGCGTTTAATTATTTTGTCCCATTTTCCTACAGTCTTGACAAGGGTGCTGTCGGCGGTCTCCGTTTCGGAAGGGTATGCGACGGGTGACATCGCTGCGAGGCAGCAAAGCACCAATATGAATTTTTTCATTTTCTCTTACTTGGTATAGGTCGACTTTACTTCGTCAAGCGTGATACATTTGATGCCCATATTTTTCATGTCAAATATGTTTGCCTCGGCTACTTCAGGCGTTTTGGCGGAGCAGGCATCGGTGCAGATCACAGTCTCGTAATCATAGCTCATCGCATCGGCTGCTGTGCCTCTGACGCAGTTGGGATACTGCGTGCCTGCGAGTATCACGGTCTTTACGCCAAGTCGACGCAACACCATGTCAAGGTTGGTCTGAAAAAATCCGCTGTTGCGCGTTTTGGTGATTACATAGTCGCCGGGTTCGGGGGTGAGCTCTTTTACGATTTCACCGCCTTCAGTCCCCGGTACGCAATATCCCGGTTTGCCGTCGGTAAAAAGAGGTATGCGGGGCGCGTCTACATTAATTCCGTCTTTGTCATGAGCGCGGATTACGTGGATTACCTTCCATCCGTTTTTACGTGCATGGTCGGCAAGGTCCTTTATTGCCGGGATGGTGGGCTCTGCGCCTGCTACACACAGGATTGCGCCCGGCTTGACAAAGTCATTCTGCATGTCGATTATCAGTACCGCTACATCATGCTTTTCAACCTTGTCGGTGGTATAGCCGTCGGCGGCTACGGTTCTGATTACGATTCCTGATACAAGCAATAGCAATAAAATTAACTTTTTCATAAAGCTGAAATTTAAATTAGTAAAACATATTATAAGTAACAAGCTTGTGACATTTGCTGATGGCTATAAAAAAGCGATACCGCAGGTGGCTGCGGTATCGTTGGTATTTTGTGGCGACAAGGGTGACAATTCTCTTATGCGATTTAAATCGGCATATAAACGGAATCACTATTTTGTCATAAACCCTCATCTTTGAGCTTTTTGAAATTACAACGCTGCAAAGTTAAGAAAAAATGCTTGAATATTCCAAGTGATTCAATAAAAATGTTTTTATAGGTCGCGTTTTGTTGACAAATTGCCGTGGCGTGAGTAGAGCGAAAATGTTAAATGTTTAATATGCAGTTGGGAAAGTGAACGAAAATATCTAACTTTACGTTGCCTAAGTAGATGCGTCATTAATTGAATAAAATATGAACCCTGTTAAGAAGCCATTTGCAAAGAGTTCACAGAAGCCGCAATGTGTTTCTGCGGGCAAATCGCGCTCCAATAAAATTAAGATTACTTTAGTCTCTGAAAAGGAGCGCGACATCTACCGTGTGCCATCTTATGGATATATATTGCCGTGAGCGACCCTATAAAGCATTATAAAGCATCATTCATAATGCGGAGCAAAGATCCTTCTACGCTTCGCATTATTGATTTATGGGGTTTTAAGTCAACAAAAAGCAATAAACGATATATCGTAGAGGTAGAGAAGTTCTCTAATCATTTCCTTGGACTAAAATTTTATTGGAAAGGTGTTGTAAGCAGTAAGGACAGATATTCCATTTTGACTAATGATTATGAACCGCGAACGATAGTAATGTCGTGTGTATATGTAATGTTGGAATATTTCAGAAAAGATAATTGTGCTTCATTTGGATTTGTTGCTGCTGATGATCTAAATAAGTCTAATCGCGCGACATACCCAAACAAACGTTTCCGCTTTTATAGAAGGTTGATGCTATCTATATTTGGTGATGAAACATTTGTACAAGGGTACGATATTAGAAATTCGATCTATCTGCTTATCAATAAAGGAATGTTGCAATGTGGAGATATTTCAATTATACAAATTGAAGCTGAAATATCAAGATTATATAAAGGGGAGTATTCATTAGTTTTAGAATCCTGATCCTCTTGTTCTTATACTCCCCCTCCTATGCGGTGATTTGCGGTTTAGCGGCGTTTCTTGCCTCCGGTCATGTTCTTCACCATTTCCCTGCCGAGTGTGCGCCCCATGGTGGTCAGGATCGGCACTGCGATCTTTGTCACCGTGCTCCAGAATCCGCCTTTCGACGATTTTTTCTTTGGCTCGGCCTTTGCCTTGGGAGCGGATTTTGCCTGCGATTCCTTTGCGGCTGCATCGGCTGCGGCTTTCCGCTCGCTTTCGGCAAGCAGTATCTCGAACGCGCTTTCGCGGTCGACGGCGGTGTCATATTTGCCGTAAAGCGACGACCGTCTGATCACGTCGGCGCGCTCCTGCTCCGTGATTGCCCCGATCTGGCTCAGCGGGAACAGTATCTTGGCGCACTCCACGATGGCGGGCGTGCCGTTTTCATCAAGAAATGACACAAGCGCCTCGCCGGTGCCAAGCTCCTGGATGGCGTCGCGGGTGTCAAACGCCGGATTGGCGCGGAATGTCTCCGCCGCCGCTTTTACCGCCTTCTGGTCGCGCGGGGTGAAGGCGCGCAGGGCATGCTGCACGCGGTTGCCGAGCTGTCCCAGTATCTCTTCCGGCACATCTATCGGATTCTGAGTCACGAAATACACCCCGACACCCTTGCTTCGGATTAGCCTTACCACACGCTCTATGCTGTCGAGCAGAGCCTTGGGTGCATCGTCAAAGAGCAGGTGAGCCTCGTCAAAGAAAAATACGAGGCGAGGCAATTCCAAGTCGCCCACCTCGGACAGCGTCGCATACAGGTCGTTGAGAAGCCACATCAGATAGGAGGAATAAAGCTTTGGCTGTAGCATGAGTCTGTCGGCGGCGAGCACACTCATCACTCCCTTTCCTCCCTCGGTCGCAAGCAGGTCGTGGATGTCAAATTCCGGCTCTCCGAAAAATGACGTCGCGCCCTGATTCTCAAGTGCGAGCAGCGCGCGTTGTATTGCGCCGATCGACTGCGGGCTCACATTGCCGTAGGCGGTGGTAAATTCACTGCTGTTTTTTGCCACATAGTCGAGCATCGCGCGCAGATCCTTTAGGTCGATCAGCGTGAGTTTGCGGTCGGCGGCGATACGGAACACTATGTTGAGCACGCCCGACTGCGTGGGGTTGAGGTCGAGCAGGCGCGCGAGCAGTTCCGGTCCCATGCGGCTGATGGTAGTGCGCATGGGATGGCCCTGCACGCCAAACACGTCATAGAATCTTACCGGGCATCCCTCAAACACAGGCGCGTCCATCCCGAACTCCTTGCACCGTTTCTCGATAAATCCCGACATCTTCCCGGCGCGGCTTATGCCCGAGAGATCCCCCTTGATATCAGCCATGAAACATGGCACACCCGCCTGGCAGAATGTCTCGGCAAGCACTTGCAGTGTAACGGTCTTTCCCGTGCCGGTCGCGCCGGCGATAAGCCCGTGGCGGTTGGCCATACGCCCCGTTATACTGATAGCCCCGTTGCTTCCGTGGGCTACATAAAGTCCCTTCTCCTTATTGTACATGGTAATGTAATTTTGTAACTAACTGCAATATTCGTGAAAAAGTTCCGGATTTGCAAGCGTTTTACTCCTCGTCGACCGTTCTTTCGTAATTCTTTGACAAAATCCACTCCTCAAGGGTCATGTTGGAAAGCTCGTCACTTAGTTTATCCTTTTTCAGCCGTTTTTTACGGGTCTTGAGAGTATTGTCGCTCATCCCTAAGAGCAGACCTATGTCGCGGTTCTGCAATCCGAGTTTTATCAAGGCGCATATTTCTACATCTTTGTCGGCGATGGTAGGATATTCTTCGCGCAGACCGTCGATAAATCCCCCGTGGCAAATGTTTACCGTGGCAAGCAGATGCTCACGCTCAGAGTCGGTCATGGCGAATTTTCCCGATTCGGTCGCGCGTTCTTTCTGCGATGCGTCGCGGAGATCCCTTATCTTTTCAAGGGTGCTGTCCATCATTATCACGCGGTCGCGTAGAGCCCCGATATGTCGGTCGCGCTGCATCAGTTCCTGCCTCAATCGCCCTTCAACGTCTGCGACCGCGCTGTTTATGCTCTTGTCGCGCGAGATCTCCACGTTGATCCGCTTGCGCCGCTGGACATATGCGTAGATGAGGGCGGCAAGTGCAATAGTCAAAAATCCCAAGACTACACAAAGCCATCGTATGCTCTCTGCCTGCGACTCGATTTTAATCCGGTCACGCTCCATTGCCACATCCTGGTAGTCATATCGCCGCTGAAACTCTGCCACCCTGTTTCGCTGATCCTCAATATACATGGAGTCCAACATTGCCGAATATTTCCGGTGGATCTCGTATGCTTTCCTATAGTCACCGCGCCCTGCCTCATATTTTGATCGCGTTAGCTCAAAAAGTGCTTGGTTGCTATAGCTTTCATCGCGTTTACATGATTCAGCCGCATTCAGATAGTATGATACCGAGTCGAACTTACCCGATTCGGTCAAAATTTCCGCTTTTGAAAGATATAAATTCCAAAGAACGGGATAGTCATGCCCCTTTGTCGAATTTATCGCTTCTGTGATCCATGACAAAGCCTTTTCGTTATCACCTTCCATATAATATGATGTACCGATACGCTCATATATGTATGGAATACTATTGGCTTTTTTAGGGTAAACACTTATAAAGTTTATGGCTCGTCCAAGATAATTTCTTCCTGTATCATATTCGTGGTTTAACAGATATAGTGATCCGATGTCTATAAAGTTGGATATGACTCTTGATGTGTCATTTAATGAACGTGCGAATCGTTCTGCGATCAAGTATTTGTCGATAGCGTCGTGAAAGGGGCGTTTCCCATATAGAATGTCACCCCAAAAGTTATATATAAATGTGTTGAGCCTTCCGTCTGATATTTTGTGTTCTTCCGCTATGTTTGCTGCCTCGCGGATATATTTAAGTGCAAGCGAGTCATTCCCCGCCTTGCTTTCCACTTTAGAGGCATAAATGAGTGACCATATGAGTCTTTTTAGATTTGATCTGTCATTACTATAATAATCGACTGATTGGAATATCATACTATCTTGACCCGTTAGCAATCCGTTTCTTGATTTTGCTTGGGTTGCAATTAGATGATAATACGCTCGAGTTGAGGCGTCATTTCCCTCAATGTCGTTTAGCCGTGATATGATTCTTAAGGAGCTATCGGGATTAATAAACATTAGGCTGTCAGCTTTGGCTATTTGTTGCCATTGCTGGTTGTCGGTGTGGCTATTGCAACCTATGGATATCCAGATAAGAATTATTACCCCTAATTTAAAAGGAAGAAATTTCATGTAAACTGTACAAAATTATGCTGTAAAGTTACAAATTTCAGGTGGATTTTTTATCAAAGACACTCGTTGTACACCAAATAAAAACACAAAAGAGCTACAATGTGTTGGTTGTCAGTTCTATGTGCGAAGCGCTTCCTCGGACAATGTACACCCGATGCCACTAAGATTTCTTTAAAAGCACATTTCCTTGAAGTAAATTTACAATATGAAAATTTAAATTTAAGGATTATGAAAATAAAGGAAAAAGTAATTACAACATTATCGATTTTGCTATTGGGATTCATATCGGTATCCGCAGAAGAAGTATATCTTTCTCATAATAAAGATATGTCTCAAAATAAAGATAATGAAATTCCAATTCGTGTCGACTTTGATCAATTCGATAAGCAATTGCGCATCGATTTTAAGAAAAGTGAAGATTATACCATAATGGTATCTGGACCTGATGGTTTAGTGCTAAATGGGTTGATAAACACTGAATCTTGTCAGAGAGTGAGGCTTGATCTTAAACCTTACGAAGAAGGCGATTACGAAATTGTATTTTACGACAATGCTGGCAACATTGTTGATGGTTCATTCTATTTAAAAAAATAATGGCTTGATTGATATGACAGACAGTGTTAAAAAAATTATACAATTAATTAATCTTATGTAAAATGAAAAATTTGATTTATCGAAACGTTGGAACTATAATTTGGGTGTTCTTTTTGTTGTTTTTAACTGGGTGTAATTCGGATGAATTGCTTAATGAGAATGCCGACTTTGTTCAGCATAATGATGCTTGTACAGAGTTAATAACCCAAGGAGAATCCTATTTTTGGTATAGAGGAAATAAGATTGAACTTGTGCCTGTTTCAAGTAAAAGATATGTTCTTTTTGAGTCCAATAGTTCAATTAAACTGGCAAAAACAAGTGAGATGCAGGCGGTTAAAGTTGGTGTTAAAGACAAGCTAGTACAAAATAACTATGTTTGGACTATTTTAAATGCCAAAGAGAAATCAAATATTGACGATGATGTGGTTTATTCATCCCCATTTTATCTAACCCCAGAGGGTGAAGAAGTCGGTGTCTCTCATTTATTTTATGTTAAGCTTAAAAGTAAACAAGATTTTGCAATACTTGATAGCTTGTCTACTAAATATAATGTGCATATAGAAGGGCAAAATGAGTACTTGCCTCTTTGGTATACTCTTTCCTGTGATAAATACTCATATGCTGATGCTCTAAAAACAGCGGCATTATTTTATGAAACTGGTCTTTTTGAAGCTTCAGAGCCAAGTTTTATTGTGCAGGGGTTATTGAATGAAAGTGATATAATGCCCTATGCTGTATCAATAAATGATCCTTATTACTCTCAACAATGGAATTTAAAAGGGAATAATTCAATAAATTGGCCTAATGCTTATGAAATATCAAAAGGTTCAGGTGTTAGGGTGGGAATATTTGATCAAGGTATTGATATATTAAATCCTGACTTGGATAGTTCTAGAATCCTTTGTTTTGATACTGTGTCTAAGGATCTGGATGTCCCCATTGTAGTGTATGGAAATCATGGAACTGCTGTTGCGGGTATTATTTATGCTACAGCTAATAATGGTAAAGGGATAAGTGGTATTGCTCCAATGGTATCAATATTGAGTATTGCTAATCCGTTCACTGGTAGCCCTGATATGATACAACAGTTAGCAAATGGTTTCTCTGTAGCATCTAATTCTTGTGATGTAATAAATTGCTCATGGTCTGGTGACGCTCTTAGAAGTACTTTAATTGATGACGCAATAGAGTACTATTGTCAATTATGGGGAAGAAACGGAAAAGGAACTGTTATTGTTTTTGCAACCGGTAATGATTCTAAGGGATCTGTAAATTATCCTGGTAGTAGCAATGACTATTTAATTAGAGTCGGATGGTCTACGAAATCCGGGACTCGATATACAGCAAGCAATTACGGTGATAAGTTAGATATTATGGCTCCAGGAAATGATATTGTTACTACTGATCGCCCTGGCTCCTTGGGATATGTGTCGGGGGATTATTATACAAAATTTAATGGCACATCTGCTGCCGCTCCTCATGTTGCCGGTGTTGCTGCATTGATGCTTTCGATAAATCCCAATTTGACTGCAACTGAGGTGAAAGAAATTCTTGCGAAAACTGCTCGGAAAGTTGGTGGTTATAGCTATATTAAGTATTCTGACAAACCGTATGGAACTTGGAATAAAGAGATGGGTTATGGGCTTGTTGATGCCGAAGCGGCTGTTAAGGCGGCAAAGCAAAAACTTTAAATCTGTTAATGAATTTCAGGATGAAATTTTTAGTTCATATAATTTTCGTCATGTTATTGGTTGCGGGATTAATGTCGTGTAAAAATAATGACAATGAGCCCGACTTAATTAGAGCAGGCGAAATGGTGCGTATAAATGGATCTGAGATTATCGATTTAGAAAATTCCAAGCCATATATCTGTGAGAATTATGATGAGCTTAGAGCATTATTGGGGAACGCAGCTCCTATGAATATCGATTTTGATAAAAATGTAATTATTATAATCAAAGATATTGCATACGAAGGTATTTCTGACATTTGTGCTGAGGTAACTTATTCTGATGGATATGATGTAAGAGTAATGGTGACATTAAATTATACAGATCCTGTCGCAGCATGGTGCATAGGTGCTGTAGCTCCTAATATTGGAAGCCGCATCACACATCTTACCATTGAATATTTGCATTAAAAATTGCAGTATTTAATTATCTGAATTTTAAAACAGAATTATTGTTAATCGCGGCAGGATATCCGGAGGATGAGGAAAATTAATTGAGCCTTTCAAGCATCCTCCGGGTATCTTGTCGCTTTTTGTCGTTATTTTTCCAGTCCGGATTTTGCGGATATAAATAAAATAATTACATTTGCGAATCTAATGAGCCAACTTTGCTATAAATCGAAAATATATGAATAAAAATAATGGGAACTTTTCCTCTTGGGCGTGGGCTTTGATCGCGTTGTTTCTCGTGGTATGGCTTGACAGTCTTGCCGGATTTATGAATGCACATGTCCGCCGGATAGTGATTCAGGCAGGTGCGATATATTGTCTTGCATTTGGGGGAAATCTGTTGTTGAAAAGAATCCCATCAGGTAAGCAATAAATATAAATCAATTAAAATAAGGATATATTAATTATGAAAAGTCTGTTTCGTGTAATTTTTATAATGTCGTTGGTCGTAGGATTTATGTCTTGCAAAAGCGACGACGATGAGCCTGCGCTGCTTGGCGCCGGTGAAATGGTGCAAATAGACGGTGACGTGATTAAGGGCTTGGAGGATGCCACGCCATATGTTTGCACCAATGCCGCCGAGGCTCGCGCTCTTCTTGGAAATGCCGCGCCCCTTAACGTCGATTTCAGTAAAAATGTGATTATCATTGTCAAGGATACAGCCCTCAAGGGGATTGATGACATCAGTGCTACCGTGACTCCTTCAGATGGTGAGCATGATGTAAAGGTGACAGTGACACTTAATTATACCGATCCTGTCATTCCGTGGTGTATCGGCATTGTTGCCCCGAAGACCGGCGACAATACCGCATGCCTCACCATCGACTACTTGCTGTAAAATAATACGGTATGAAAACGTTTTTATGCAGTAAAATCTTCGGGTGGATCGAGCTTTTTGTGATATTCATGGGCTTGCTTTGTCTTGCTGTAGAACTCAACCTGCTGAAGGGAAGCGGCTTTGACTGGGCTTATGATGTGACTCGTGTAATGTTTATATTGGGTGTGGGATATTATTGGGGCAGGATGGTTGACCGCCGGATGACATTCGGTTATATGGCTGACGTGTCATGGCTTATCGCCATGATAATCGCGGGATGTTTCCTCCCGTTGAGCCGGATGGAGATTGTCGCCGTAATCCTTGGTGCTGTCGGGATTGTGATCGACCTGCTCCGTACCTATGCGTTCGGTGTCGTTCAGGATGATTGTTTGACTAAAAGACCTGTGTGATGGAAGAAGATGTATCAAAGCTTAACAAGGCAATGGTGACGTATCTCATTGCTATGGATGTGGCGTTTATCATTACGCTTGTAATGTGGTTTAACCCGTTCGGTGTATCTTGGAGTGGTGCGGTTATGAACTTTTTGTGGCCATTCTCGTTGCTCATCTTCCTGTTCTCCTTGCAAATTTTAAGGACAAACAATGTGAAACGCAATAGAGTCATATTCATCATCAATCTGATCAATCTGCTCGGCATCACACTGTTCAGATTCCTTATATGACAGCCGACAAATAGGCATCCGGGATGCGATCTGATGGGATACTTCCGTTGGCGGCGGTCGACCTCCCGGTCGCCCCTACGAGGATGTGTGTGGCGTGATTTTTAGATAAAAATACTTTTATAGCCCGTGTAAATATTTCGCGATTTATGTGTAAATTTGCGGAAAAATTGCGCGATTTATGGAAGAAAATGAAAAGAAATCCAACTCACTGTTCAAGGTGGTGATAATACTCGGCATATTGCTTGCCGCAGCCGTTGTGGCTATCATATTGACCACCACTACAATGAGCAAGAAAGTGAATGAGGCTACACTCGCCAACGAGCAGCTTCAGCTCACCAACGAGCAGCTTCAGCTTGCTAATGAATATCAGGCGTTAAACACCGAGTATGCCCAGTATGAAAACCAGTCTCAGCTGCTTGCCAACGACTCGCTTGTGTCGAAATATGCGGCGGCAAAGAGCAAGGTGGAGAAATTGCTACAGGAGCTTAACTCGGAAAAGAAAAAAAGCGCGCAGCGTATAAAGCAGCTTCAGGATGAGATAGGCACTCTTAAAAATATACTCCGCCACTACGTCACTCAGATTGACTCGCTCGGCAAGGAGAATGAAGGATTGCGCGCAGAGGTGGCCGAGGTGCGCCAGCAGAATCAGCAGCTTTCCAACCGTGTGGCCAACGAGACACGCCGCAACGAGGTGCTGTCGGAGCGCATGACTCTCGCCGAGAAATTGAATGTGACAGGTGTAAGCCTCGTGGCGTTGAAGAAAAACGGCAAGGTGGAGAAAAATGTAACCAAGGCAAAGCAGCTTCAGGTGACATTCACCATCCCGCAGAACAATTCCACTCCAGTGGGCGAGAAGACCATATATCTCCGCATAACCAATCCTGAGGGCGCGTTGCTCGGTGCAGGCGGTTCATTCTCGTTTGAGGGTGGCTCGGTGCAGTGCACGGCGCGCAAGACCATTGAGTATGCCGGTGAGGAAATATCCGGCATCCATATCTACTGGGATGTCAACACGACCCTTACCCCCGGCGACTACACCGTCGAACTTTTTGCCGACAATTATCGCCTCGCTTCACGCCGATTCACCCTTCGCAAGTAGAAGATGAGTGACGTATGGGGCATATTGATTGATGACATCAACTCGATTGAGGTCAACAACGTATCGTCGGTCTTCAAACTGATGCTGAGCCTTGTGCTCGGGTGTTGCGTAGGGTTTGAGCGCAAGCGCAAGGGGCAGATCGCCGGAGTGCGCACTTTTGCCCTCATTTCAATGGGCGCGACCCTGGCGATGTTGCTGTCAATCTATGTGCCTCAGGAGTATCTCGGACTGAAAAACGGTGACCCCGGCCGTATCGCCGCACAGGTGGTGACCGGTATCGGTTTCCTCGGCGCCGGGGCGATCATACAGATGAAAGGCTCCGTGCGCGGGCTTACGACCGCCGCCGGTATATGGATGGTGGCGGCGATAGGCATGGCAGTCGGCGTCGGCATGTATTTCCTGTCGATTGTGGCTACGGCTCTCATCCTTGTGATACTCGTGCTTGTCGAGCGTTGGGAACACCATATAAGCGCCGGCGTTGAATCGCGCATCATACGCCTTAAGCTTTCCGCTATCACGGAGAATATCGATGGATACCGCGAGGTGCTCAACCGTCATCACGTGCATCTTACCAACGTATATGTCGAATATGACTACGAATCTCAGGTGACGCGCCTTAATCTTGTGGTGCTTGTAAGGGAACGGACCAATTATCTTGACCTATTTGCCGATCTCCGCCAGGTGAGGCCTACGCTCGCCATCTCGCTCGGCAACCAGGTGAGCATATAAACAATTAATAATTGAAATCCTAAACTGATAAATGACGCTCTCATTTATACTCGCTCTTATATCCGCAGCCGGCGGTGACGCCGCGGCGGCATCGGAGGCGATTTCCGAAGTTCAGGTCGAAAACCTCGTGTCCGACCTCGCGTTTATCCTTATCCTCGGCGCTGTCGTGACAGTGCTTTTCAAGTGGCTCAAGCAGCCGGTGGTGCTCGGCTATATTGTGGCGGGCTTTCTTGCCAGCCCTCATTTCGAATATCTGCCGTCGGTAACCACCGAGAGCAATATAGAGTTTTGGGCGCAACTCGGTATCGTGGTGCTGCTTTTCTCGCTCGGTCTGGAGTTCAGTTTTAAGAAACTCCTTAACGTGGGTGGCTCGGCTGTCGTCACTGCACTTATTATCGTGGCGGGCATGATGGTGTCGGGATTCGCTATAGGTCATTTCCTGCACTTCTCCAACATGAACAGCCTTTTCCTCGGCGGCATGCTGTCGATGTCGTCGACTACCATCATCATAAAGGCGTTTACCGACCTTAACCTGCGGCAGAAAAAATTTGCCTCGCTCGTGTTTGCAGTGCTTATCGTGGAGGACCTTTTCGCCGTACTCATGATGGTGATCCTGTCATCCATCGCCATCAACAAGAGTGTCGAAGGCTCGGAGATGCTTTTCAGCATAGGCAAGCTTGTATTTTTCCTCGTGATATGGTTTCTTGTCGGGGTGTATGTGCTGCCGACGCTGCTCAATGCCATACGCCGCTATCTCAACAACGAGACATTGCTCATCATCTCTATCGGGCTCTGTTTCGGCATGGCGGTGTTTTCGGTCTACTGCGGCTTTTCGCTCGCCCTCGGTGCGTTTGTCATGGGCTCCATCATCGCGGGTATAAGCTATGCAGAGCGTATCGAGCAGATTGTGACGCCTGTCAAGGACCTTTTTGGCGCGGTATTTTTTATCTCTGTGGGTATGATGGTCGACCCCGTGATTATCGTGGAATATGCCTCGCCGATTCTCATCCTGTCATGTGTGGTGATTGTGGGCATGATTCTCTTCGGCACGTTCGGCATGCTCATTACCGGGCAGTCGCTGCGCGTCGCCATGGAGTCGGGTTTCTCTCTTACCCAGATCGGTGAGTTTGCGTTTATCATCGCGTCGCTCGGTATGTCGCTCGGGGTGCTAGATCCCAATATCTATCCGATCGTGGTGGCGGTGTCGGTGATCACCACGTTTACCACTCCTTATTTCATCCGCATGGCCGATCCGGCCTATAACCTCGTAGTCAAGATATTGCCCAAGCGGCTTCACTTCCTGATCGACCGATACAGCGACAAGGCGGCGTCGGAAAGCGAGACCCGCGCGCTGTGGCACTCCGTGCTGAAGCGTTATCTGTGGCGCATATTGCTCTATTCGACCGTGCTGATTGCCATAATCCTCGTATGCACAAAATTTCTGTTGCCTTGGCTTACGGGACTGATGCCCGATTGGGGCAGATTTTTCTGTAGCCTTATTGCGTTGATCCTCATGGCCCCATTCCTGCTTGCCCTCGCCATGCCCGCGTCGAAGCACACTGAGCGGCAGCGGCTTGTGGCGGCTAACGCTCATTTCGATGTGCCGCTTATAGTCATGACCGTGTTCCGCCTCCTGCTTGCGCTCAGCTTTATCATTTACATGCTGAGTGCCATCCATTCGATGCGTGTGGGCTGGATTGTCGGTTTTCTTATATTCATTGTCCTGATCGGCACATGGTCGGGGCGGTTCAAAAAGCAGATGCGACATATGGAGTCGCGCTTCTTTAACAATCTCAATGAGAGGGAGCTTCGCCGTAGCGGCAAGAACAACAATCTTGTGAGCGACCTCCACCTTGCGTATATAGAGGTGGGGTACGGGTGTCCCTTTGTCGGCGAGCGTCTTGCCGATTCCGACCTGCGCAAGCGTTACGGCGTCAATGTGGCGAGCATACAGCGCGGAAATTCCTATGTAGCCGTGCCAAACGGTAATGTGCGTATCTTCCCCGGCGACCAGCTCGGAATCATAGGCACCGACAGCCAGATCGAGCAGTTGCTCCCGATCCTTGAACGCTCGCAGGATGACGAGGCTCCGTCGGGAAATGTAAATGACATGAAGTTCACCAATATACAGCTGTCGGAAAATTCACCGCTTATAGGCAAGACATCGGCGTCGGCGCAGATTCGTGACAAGTACAAGGCGTTGCTTGTCGCCATACAGCATCCCGACGGGTCGTATGACCATCCGACGGGCAACACCGTCTTCCGGTCCGATGACGTGCTTTGGCTGGTGGGCAACCGTAAATTGATTGAATCGCTTAAATAACAGGGCGTTTTAGCTTTTAAGGGAAATGTGGATATTACTTGCGGTCGTATCGGCGCTGTGTCTGGGTGCCTACGACATATTTAAGAAAATATCGGTCGACGGCAATAATGTGCCGGTCGTGCTGTTTTTCAATACTCTCTTCAGTGCGTTGCTTATGTCGCCGGTGCTATTTATGGGCATTGCCGGTGACGGTGTGATCCTTGGCGGCGGAGTGACTGGTCATATACATATCCTCATCAAGTCGTTTATCGTATTGTCGTCGTGGCTGCTCGGTTATTTCGGGCTTAAGCACCTGCCGCTTACGATTGCTGGTCCGATCAACGCGGCGCGCCCGGTGATAGTGCTTGTAGGCGCGTTGCTCATATTCGGCGAGCATCTTAACTGGCTTCAATGGGTCGGTATACTGCTCGGTTTTTGGTCGCTCTTCTTTATCAGCCGTCTCGGTGGTAAGGAGGGGTTCTCGTTTAAGCATAGCAAATGGCTGTGGTTCAGCATCGGCGCAACCTTTATGGGCGCGGTGAGCGCGCTTTACGACAAGTGGCTGCTTAAGCTGTATGAGCCGCTTGAGGTGCAGGCGTGGTATTCTTTTTACCAACTCATCATAATGGGTGTGACCCTATGGCTCGTAGTGCGGTTTACTCCCGGCAAGACTCGTTTTCACTGGAGCTGGGCTATCCCGTTCATATCCGTGTTTCTTACCATAGCCGACCTTGCCTACTTCTACTCCCTGTCGATCGAAGGCTCTATGATTGCCGTGGTGTCGATGATACGTCGCGGCAGTGTCATTGTGTCGTTTGTCTACGGCGTGGTTGCCCTTCACGAGAAAAATATCAGGCTCAAGCTTATCGACCTGTCGGTGTTGCTTGTCGGACTCCTTTTCCTTGTGCTTGGCAGCCGGTAGTCAGCTGCAGTCACACGATTCGTGGGCGTAATGGCGCGTGGCGTTGCACTCGTGAAGCTCACGGTTGATGATTACATGACGGTTTGCCATTCCTGATATGGTCGACATCTCGTGGGATACGAGCACGATTGTCGTCGTTGCGGCAAGACGTTCTATTATATGGTAGAGCTTATGCTCGTAGTCCTTGTCGAGATAGCTAAGCGGCTCATCCATCACGAGCACTTCGGGTTGCGATATTATAGCCCTGCCTATCAGTGCGCGTTGCAGCTGTCCTCCCGACAGTTCCCCTATGGCGTAGTCGGCATGGTCCTCAAGTCCCATTAGCCTTATCGTCTCGTCAACGCGCAGGTGTTTCTCTTCTTTTGAGAGTGAGCGGTCGCTCATCAGCCCGAACCCGATTACCTCCCTTACGGTGACCGGAAAACTGTTGTCAATAAGATTTTTCTGTGGCAGATAACCGATGCGCAGCCTGCTGTCACGGTCGCCGAGGTATGACACTGTGCCGTGAGTGGGATTTAGGAGCCGGAGGATTATGCGCAGCAGGGTGGTTTTGCCACCTCCGTTTGGTCCGGTTATGGCAATAAAATCGCCGCGGCATATGTCAAGGTTGATGTCGTGAAGCGTGACTTTGCGGTCATATTGCATCGATACTCCGCGGAGTGATATCAGCGGTTCATGGTTCTGCGATTGCATTGGCTATCTGGATGATTTCTTTATCCCAGTTGTAACTGAGCGGATTAATGTTGACGAGTCGGGCTTCTATTTGTTCGTTGGCGGTTTCGGCTTGTCGGGAGTCTATATCTTTCTGGAAGAAAAGTATCTTTGCTCCGGAGGCGCGGGCGGAGTCGACCGATGCCTGCATCATATTGACCGAAGCTTCTTTCCCCTCCGGGCTTAGCGAGATCTGGCGCAGCCCGTAATCGCGGGCAAAATAGCTCAGCGACGGATGCCATACTACAAATGCCTCGCCGCGGCTTGGAGCGAGAATGGAGTCGAGGCTTGTGTCAAGCGAGTCAAGCGATGTGATGACGCTGCGGAAATTGCGGGCATATTCGTCTTTGTTGCCGGGATCGAGGTCGACCATGGCGTTATACATGTTGGTGGCGATAATCCTTGCGTTTTTTACCGATGTCCATGTATGTGGGTCGGGGGCATCGCTATGCTCTATGTCGCCGTGAGTGTGGGTGCCCGTTATCAGTTCGATGCCGTCGGAATTGTTATATATACGTAGACCGGGATTGTTGTTGTGGACCTTATTGATAATCGCGCTCTCAAAGGGTATGTTGCCCATGCGGAAATAAGCCTTGCTTGACTCAAGGTTGAGCAGGTGGGTCATTGCCGGGTCGTAGGTTTCCGGGCTGCCTCCGTTGGAGAGGAGACACTTGATTTCCCATTTGTCACCGGCAATCTTTTCGAGGAAATATTTCTGTGGCTGTATGCTGACTGTGATGACAGGCTTGCTTTCGGTGTGACGTGCGCATGAGGGCAGCAATATGGAAAGTGACATAAACAATATTGTAATATGTCGGGTGATAGCTATTCTCATAACAGGATGAATTTTGATGTGTCGTAATATTTATTCCGCTTCGTAGACATGCCTGTATAGCAGGCGTCGCGCTGTCTCAGGCTCAAGGTCGCCATGTATCATCAATGTCATGGGCAGTGGCGACAATTCGGCGGAGTAGGGCGGCTGGATATATTTGTAATCAGGCAGGTCGCGGAATCCGTGACGGCGGTAGAAGGCGATACGGCGACGTGCGGTGTCACTACTATCGGCAGGCTCTACCTCAAGCACTACCGGAAGCGATGCCGACGATGTCAGTTTCCGGAGCGCTTCCGACCCGATGCCTGAGCCACGTAGCGAGCTGTCGGTGGCAAAATGCTCGATGTAGATGGCTTCGGGGAACTCCCATACGGTGATAAATCCGACAAATTGAGAGTTGACGATTATTGAATAAGCACGGAAATATTCATGCTTTCCTGTAATCATTTTTTTTAGATTTTCCCATGGTCGACGCTCGTCTACGGGGAAAGATGCCTCGTATATATCCTTGAACTGGTTGAGGGTCAGTTCGGTTGGCTCGGTTATGTCAATAGTGATGTTCATTTCACAAAGTTAAATTAAAATAAAGCGATAGTATAATTTTAACCCAAAAAAATTAAATAAAATAATTTTATTGCGTAAATTTGCTATCGTGATTGATTAAAACATAATAAAATATAAACAACAACCTTAAAATATTAGTTTATGGCTAAGGCTCAATTAGATTCATTAGACTACAAGATCTTGAAGACATTGTCTACAAATGGACGTAAACCGTTTCTTGAAATTGCGCGTGAGTGCGGTGTTTCCGGAGCGGCTATTCATCAGCGTATACAGAAACTGATGGCAATGGGTGTGCTCCGTGGCTCGGAGTGTCTTATCAATCCCGCGTCGGTGGGATATGATACCTGTGCCTACATTGGCTTCTTCCTTAAAGATCCGAGCAAATTTGATGAAGTGGTAGAGCGTCTGCGCGGTATCCCCGAAGTAGTGGAAGTGCACTTCACCACCGGTCAGTATGACATGTTTATCAAGCTTTATGCCCGCAACAACGACCATCTGCTCCACATCATCCATGAGCAGTTGCAGGGTCTTGGTCTTGCGCGCACCGAATCGCTGATCTCTTTCAAGGAAGTTTTCAAGCGTCAGCTCCCCATTGTGGAGAATCCGGAGTAAACAATTTCATCCCCGGAGATATTTTATATAGTGTATAACATTTGAAACTATATGAATTATTCTTCTTTATTGCTCGATGCGATGTCATGGGCGCGTGAGGCGGGCGCGGTGCATATGCGCTACTTCCGCGGCAACGAGCTTGACATCAGGTCGAAGCTGAATGACAGCGACGTGGTGACCGCCGCCGACAAGGCTGCTGAAAAAGTGTTGATCGATCATATACGTGAGGCGTATCCCGACCATTCGATTCTGTCGGAGGAGTCGGGCGCCGATCAGCATGCAGGCGATTACCGGTGGGTCATCGACCCTCTTGACGGCACTACCAATTTCAGTCAGGGATTGCCGCTGTTCAGTGTGTCGATAGGCATCGAGCATAACGGCGAGACTGTAGTCGGTGTCGTGTTTGCCCCTTACCTCAATGAGCTGTTTCATGCTGTCAGGGGTGAGGGCGCATGGCTCAACGGCGAGCCGGTAAGCGTGTCAGGCAAGACTACACTTGAGCAGAGTGTAGTGGCCACGGGATTTCCGGTCGACAAGCTCGAAAATCCCGACAATAATCTTGACAATGTGGCGCGTGTCATGCCCCTTGTACGCGGTATGAGGCGTCTCGGCTCTGCCGCCATCGACCTCTGCTATGTGGCTGCCGGCTTCCTTGACGGGTATTGGGAACTCAACCTGCATGCATGGGATGCGAGCGCCGGATTGTTGATAGTCGAGGAGGCGGGTGGAAGCTACACCCATTTCCGCTTCGACCGCAATATCTCCGTTGTCGCCGGCACACCGGCAATCCACGACCTGCTTCTCCCCATGCTCTCCACCGGCCGATAGTCTGCTGTCTATAAATGAAAATACTGCCCGGTTGCCGGATTTCCCGACACCGGGCTTCTTGTGTTAATGCGTGTTAAAAATGGGGGGGAGTAAAAGTTGGATTTACTATTTTTGCAGATATTTATTACTAATTATTAAACTTTATCAAATGAAAACATTACAAAAGTTATTCCTGTTCTGTGCATTAATGATTTCGTCGGCATGCGTTTTCTCGGCATGTGGTGATGACGATAAGGATGATACCCCCATGGGTGACACCACAGGTGCCCCCTATACCGGAGTATGGAAAGTGTCTTATGTCAATATGGTTGAGGATGGTGACTCCTATCAGGGACCTGCGGACGAACTGACAAATGTAAGATTGACTTTATATCAAAATGGTAATTTTATTTTTGAGTCGGCTGTATATGATGACAATGACGGACCGTCTATGAATAGATTTACAGGGACATGGAGTTACGCCGGTAAGACATTGACATTAAATAGCGAGGAGCCGTATGAAGGAGTTACCGTATTTAAGGTGCTTACCTGGACTAATGAAAAGCTCGTGACCAATCAGACAGATGAGGGGGACAGCTATACCTGGACTTGGACAAAAACCGCTAATGTGAACATATGAAAATCATTAGATGCCTGATATTGACTTTAGTTGTGTATTTCGCAATATTTTCAATTCAGGCGCAGACTTCTCGTATTGATAAATTTGTCGATTTAGGATTGCCGTCAGGATTGTTATGGGGAAGTGCTAATCTTGGTGCTGAATCCTCCTCTGATTTTGGTGGATATTACATAATGAACCCTGAGGTTGACATGGCTACAGAAACCTTGGGCGAAAATTGCTCGACGCCGACAAGGATACAGTTTGAGGAACTTATTTCTGAAACATCACAATCTTGGACTCAAATTGATGGGGTGAATGGCATGCGATTTTTGGCATCCAACGGTAACAGCATTTTTCTTCCTGCCGCAGCCGGATTGTGTTGGGCGTCGCAAGGTGATGGTGGAAGTTGGGATATAAATAATGTCGGTTCGGGGTCGTATTGGACTAAGACACGATCAGACTATGATGATTATTCTTATTTCCTTGAATTTGATGAAGATGCTGATAAACCATTTTTCGGGGATAGGCGTAATGATCGTAACAAACTTACAATTCGGCCTGTGGCTATGCGTGTCGGCGCTGATATAGATGGCTTGCCTGATGTTGACAGGATAACTGTTGATGTTGTAAATGGGGTAATTTCTGTTATTGGTTTGCCTCTCGGCGTCGCAGTTACAATATTTGATTTAAACGGCGTGATCGTGTATAGCGGAATCCCGCAAAACATACCGTCACTCGGAAATGGAATTTATATTGTGGACGTAATGAGCAAAATGCATAAAGTGATTTTGTAAGAATCTCCACGTCATAGTTGGGAGCTGCATCAATTTTGGTGCAGCTCCTTTTTGTCAGGTTAGGAAAATGGTGCTGGTGCGATGTTTTGCGTGTAGCGTTCATAAATTGTATAAATATCTGCTCTTTAATTTGTAAGGAAGGATAATATATATTATCTTTGCACTAACAAATCCCGCTCGCTTCCCGTAAGATTAGCGTACCCGGCGGGACATTTTTTTATGGGAGTTAAATATACGCATCAAGCGATTACCACTGAACAGCAAATTGATATTCTTAAAGAGCGAGGTTTGCTTATTGCTGACGTTGAACATGCGATTAACGTTCTTGACTCCATTAGCTATTTTCGCCTTGCAGGCTATTGGCGACACCTTGAAGCAGACCATGCCATGCGTCAATTCAAAAAAGGTAGTTGTTTTGATGAGATTATAGACCTATATGCGTTTGATAAGCAGCTTAGGACATTGCTGTTTACAGCCATTCAAACAATTGAAATATCTGTCCGTACAAAAATAATCAAGCATTTTGCTCTCGAATTTGGCGCGTTTTGGTTTATGGAAAAGGACTTTGCTGCCAATGAAACACGTTTCGAGTTAAATTTAGCGGTTATACGCAAGGAAGTATCTCGTTCTCACGATGATTTCATCATGGAGCATTTTCGCAAGTATAGCGAACCTGATTTGCCTCCTGTATGGAAAACATTAGAGGTTATCTCAATGGGTACTCTTTCAAAACTCTATGCTAATTTTTTGGATGCGACAGCAAAGCATTCTGTGGCGAGAGAGTTCGGCTTGAACCATCATAAATTTTTGAGAAGTTGGCTGGAGTGCCTTGCCGTACTGCGTAACTGTTGTGCTCATCATTCAAGGATATCAAATCGTGTCTTTCCGGTAAAGCCCAAAATGCCAAGCCAAATGCCGAATACATGGATAGAAAATTTCTCTTTTCGTGAGCAAACTCTTTATCCGCAATTGTGCTATGTGGTATATTGGCTTAACTCTATTTCTCCTGATAATACTTTCGTCGCCCGTTTTAAACAACTTTTGATAGATCATCCATCAGTAAAGCCACATTTCTTCGGATTCCCCTATAATTGGGAAAAAGAGCCTTTATGGAGATAATGTGATGATTGATTTTTGTTGGGTCATGAAAATGCAGCGGGTGCGATGTTTTTCGTAAAAAATGCTTAACTTTGAGGCTTGAACAAATACGTTAGATGATGGAAAAGATTATATTGACAGGCGACCGCCCCACAGGAAGGCTGCATCTGGGTCACTATGTCGGCTCGCTGAAGCGTCGTGTGGAGTTGCAGAACTCGGGCGAGTTTGACAAGATTTTTGTGATGATCGCCGATGCGCAGGCATTGACTGACAACGCCGACAACCCTGAAAAAGTAAGGCAAAATATAATAGAGGTGGCGCTTGACTACCTTTCGGTGGGCATTGACCCCACAAAGACCACGATTTTCATTCAGTCAATGGTGCCGGAGCTGACAGAGCTTGCGTTCTACTATATGAATCTCGTTACGGTGTCAAGGGTGCAGCGCAATCCTACTGTCAAGACCGAAATCAAGATGCGTAATTTCGAGCAGAGCATCCCGGTAGGATTTTTCTGCTATCCCGTAAGCCAGGCGTCAGACATTACGGCGTTCAAGGCAACCACCGTGCCGGTAGGCGAGGATCAGGCTCCCATGATCGAGCTTACACGCGAGATTGTCAACCGATTCAACAATGTCTACGGCGACACCCTTGTCGAGCCGGAGATACTACTGCCGGAAAATGAGGTATGCCAGCGTCTTCCGGGCACCGACGGCAAGGCGAAGATGAGCAAGTCGCTCGGAAATTGCATCTATCTTAGCGATTCCGCCAAGGAGATGGCGAAAAAGGTTAAGAGCATGTACACCGACCCGCTCCACCTGAACATATCGGACCCGGGACATCTTGAGGGCAACTGTCCGTTTATCTACCTTGACGCTTTCTGCACCGATGAGCATTTTGCAAAATATCTTCCCGACTATAAGAATATTCAGGAACTCAAGGACCATTATACCCGCGGCGGTCTCGGCGACGGCACAGTCAAGAAATTCCTTATCAGCGTGCTTGACGAGACTCTCGCACCCATACGTGAGCGTCGCCGGCAGTGGGAGCAGGATATCCCTGCCGTCTACGAGATTTTGAAGAATGGCTCGGAGGCTGCTCGCGAGGTTGCGGCAAAGACTCTTCACGAAGTGCGCGAGGCTATGAAAATAAATTATTTCGACGATGCCGACCTGATAAGGCAGCATTCGGAAAAATATGCGGCAAAATAAACCGGCTTCATGCCTGTAGAAAAAGCGGCAGCCTTTCAGGAATCGACCTGAAAGGCTGCTGTCATTTTATCGCATTGCGATGGCGTCAGTCAGCGTCACGCTCATCCTCCACGGCGTGAGCATTGTCCTCTTCCGCGTCATACCATGTCGAGTACATCAGATAATTTTTCGCTATTTTCTGATTGATTTCCTTGCTTTGTGCCGGATCCACCATCTTGATGAATTTGGCGGGGGCGCCCCCCCATAGCTCGTTTGCCCCGATCTTTGTGCGGGAAAGCACCACGCTGCCTGCCGCAACAAGCGCGCCTTCGCCCACCTCGGCGTCATCCATCACTACGGCACCCATGCCTATGAGCGCGAAATCATGGATTTTTGCGCCGTGGATCGTGACATTATGCCCGATCGACACATCGTCGCCTATTTCAATCGTGGATTTCTGATAGAGGGTGTGCAGTACCGAGCCATCCTGGATGTTGACACGGTTGCCTATCTTGATGGAGTTGACATCGCCGCGGAGCACGGTGTTGAACCACACGCTGCAATCGTCACCCATCACCACGTCGCCTATGATCGTGCAGTTGTCGGCAAGATAGCAGTTGTTGCCGATTATGGGGGTATATCCTCTTACTGTTTTGATAAGTGCCATTATTGATTGTTTTTGGTTAATGGAATGGTCTTATGCTCGAGCCATGCGCGCTCATGGGCGTCAAGCTCCGGCGCAAGGGTGTCGTAGACACGCTTGTGATATTCGTTGAGCCACCTGACTTCGTCGTCAGTCATTAGGGTAACATCAAACAGCTTCAGGTCAAAGGGGAACAGCGTCACGGTCTCAAATTTGTAGAACTTTCCGAAATCCGTGGTGAAAGCCGGCACTGTCAATACAAGATTCTCGCAACGTATGCCATACTTGTCGGTTATGTAAAGTCCCGGCTCGTTGGAAGTCAGCATGCCCGGCTCCAAGGTGGCGGGATTCTCGTTGAGCCTTATGTTTTGCGGTCCCTCGTGCACGTTGAGGAAATGTCCTACGCCGTGTCCGGTGCCGTGAAGGTAGCTCTTGCCCTCGTTCCAAAGGAAGCGGCGGGCGAGCACGTCGAGCTGTGATCCGCGTGTGCCTTCAGGGAATATTGCCGTGCCGAGCGCGATATGCCCCTTCATCACCAATGTGAAGTCATGGCGCTCTTCA
Source organism: uncultured Muribaculum sp. (assembly GCA_910587665.1). Taxonomy (GTDB): domain Bacteria; phylum Bacteroidota; class Bacteroidia; order Bacteroidales; family Muribaculaceae; genus Muribaculum. The sequence goes on along the minus strand of CAJUMZ010000001.1, from coordinate 1,669 downwards.
TCGGTGGGATTGCCCAGCGATATGGTACGGGTAATGTCGGTCGTGCCGTCGAGATACTGCGCCCCCGAGTCGATCAGGAGGAGCCCGTCGGGCTTGATTGTGGCATTGCTCTCAGGCGTCGCCTCATAGTGTACGATTGCACCGTGACCGCGGTAGCCTGCTATCGTGCCGAAACTGTCATCGAAATAAAGCGGCTGTTCGCTCCGGCGCTTTGTGAGTATCCTGCCGATCTCCATTTCAGTCAGCGGCTTGCCTTCCGAGAGCATACTCTCAATATCCATCATCGCTTTTACGAGCGCTACTCCGTCGCGCTTCATCGCCGCGCGTATGCCCGCTATCTGGACATCGTTTTTCGTGCCCTTCATCAACGGAATGGGCGACTTTGCTGTCACCATGCGCTTGCCGAGCGGCTTGACCATCGCGCTTGATGTCGACGCGGGGTCTACAAGCACATGGGTCGACTCTGGCAGCGACGCCAGAAATTCCGCCACATTTCCGTAGGGAGCTGTGGCGATGCCGTTGGTGGCAAGATATGCCTTTACCTTGTCGTCAAGCTTTATGCCATCTATAAATAATGTGGAGTCGCCCTTCCCTAAGTAAAGGAACGCAGTCACCACGGGATTGTATTTTACGTCGCTTCCGCGCATGTTAAGGGTCCACGCAAGCTCGTCAAGGGCCGATATGAGTATCGCGTCGGCACCTTTTTTCTTTATTGCTTCAAGTATTTTCGCGATTTTTTCCGCTGCAGATTCTCCGGAATACTTCTCCTCATGGATAAACGCCTTGTTGTCGGGAAGCGCGGGGCGGTCGGTCCATATAGTGTCGGCGGGAGCGAAGTCGGTGACGAGCTTTATGCCATGGCTTTCAAGCTCCGAGCGAAGCTCCCGTTCGGCATTGATGGAAAATTGCATGCCGTCGATGCCTACGGTCGACCCCGCGGGGAGACGGCTTATGATATACTCCGCAATGGTGGGTGTGCCCGGTATGCCCTCTTTCATTAATGATATGCCGGTGCCTTCAAGCTGTAGCCCCGCCTGAAGGAAATAGCGTGAGTCGGTCCACAGGCAAGCTTCATCCATGCCGGCCACAAGTGTGCCGGCTGAGCCGGTGAATCCGCTGAAGAAGCCACGCAGATGCCAGTGGCTCGACATATACTCGCTTTGATGGGGGTCGGCATGCGGGATTATGGTCAGGGCGACACCCGCCTTCTCCATCTCCTTGCGCAGAGCCGCCAGCCTTGATTCGATCTCTGTTTTCATTTTCTGTATTGGTTTTAAAATGATTAATGCAAACATACAAAAAAATATCGAGGTAATTTGTCTATTAAAGAAAAATATGTGTAACTTTGCACTCGCAAAGCAGAGGCTTTGTCATCCGGATTGCCGTAAGTTTAAGCATAAGAATCGATTGATATTGTAAATTGCGATTATTAATAAATTTTATCGGCAAAAAATTTGGATAGAATAAAATTGATGCGTAACTTTGCACCCGCTTGACAGCCACAACGGCTGCGGGCGACAAGATACTGTTAAATGCCTCTTTAGCTCAGTTGGCCAGAGCACGTGATTTGTAATCTCGGGGTCGTTGGTTCGAATCCGACAAGAGGCTCAAAAGTATCGGGCGAATACCAGAGTGGCCAAATGGGGCAGACTGTAAATCTGCTGGTTTA